>CAYNOL010000062.1:0-17916 GCA_964398825.1 uncultured Ardenticatenaceae bacterium | reverse complement strand
CCAGTACGACGCGGGTCATGGCATGGCGCGAGGCGTCGTGGTACGTCTCGATGAGGCGGCGGCTGTCGCGCAGGATGAACGCCTCGTCCTCGGTCACACGGTCGGGCGGCAACCCGCCCTGGCTCTCGCCCAGCGACATGGAGCCGCGCGCGGCGTGGAAGCGCATGCCCAAGTCGGCCGCAGCCCGAATTTGGCTGTCCAGCGTGCAATCGTTGGGGAAGATGTAGAGGTGGTCGCTGCTGGTCGTGCAGCCCGATAGCGCCAGCTCGGCCAGCCCCGTCATCGTGCTGACGTAGACGGCCTCATCGGTCAGATTGGCCCAGATAGGGTAGAGGGTCTTCAGCCAGGTGAACAGGTCGGCGTCCTGGGCGATGGCGCGGGTCAGGCTCTGGTAGAGGTGGTGGTGGGTGTTGATGAGGCCGGGCAAGATGACATGGTCGCGCAGGTCGAGGATGGTGTCGGCCGAGTCGGGCAGTGACTCGGTGGGGCCGACGGCTTCGATGACGTTGTCACGGATGAACAGGCCGCCGCCGGGGATCTCGCGCCGTTCGTCATCCACCGTCACCAGCATGAGAGCGTTCTTGACGAGCATGGTGGTCATTGGGAAATCCTTTGTGATTATCGGCCCGGCGAGAGGTTGTCTGGGAGTGGGTCAATGGGAAGTCGCCCAGAAGGGTGCCGGCCGTGGGCCAAGAGTAACACGCCGCCGGATTTTGGCAACGGTGTGTCGCATGGAGTATAATTCCTGTTACTCTGTCGGGGATGTGGCGGAACTGGCAGACGCGCATGACTTAGAATCATGTGCCGCAAGGCGTGTGGGTTCGAGTCCCTCCATCCCCATCTCTAAAAACCAAGGCGTTGCGCTGCGGCAACGCTTTTTTATTCAAGAGGTATCGCTGTGACGTTAACCATTCAAACCGTCGAAGATGAACTGCGCCAACTGACCATGACCATTGAGGTAGATGAGGCACGCGTGCGCAAGGCCATGCAGGCCAAGGCCCGCGAGCTGAGCCGCGAGGTGAATCTGCCCGGCTTTCGCCCCGGCAAGGCGCCGTATGAGGTGATCCTGCGCCGCGTGGGCGAGGAGACTTTGCGCGCCGAGGCCATCGAAGAGCTCGTCCAATCTGTGTTCGAGGAAGCACTGGAGCAGGAGAACATCGATCCCTATGCGCGGCCGACGCTTGAGGACATCGAGTTGACCCCCGTGGTCCTGAAGTTCACCATCCCGCTGACCCCCACAGTGACGCTGGGCGACTACCGCGCGCTGCGCAAGGACGTGGAAGAGGCGCAAGTGACCGACGAGGCGATGGAAGAGGCGCTGGAGTACGTGCGCGTTCGCCATCAGAATATCGAGACAGTGGAGCGCCCGGCCGAGCGCGGTGACGTCGTCGCCATCAGCGGCCACGGTCGCTTCACCGCCCCCGCCCCCAAGCCGGCCGAGGAAGAAGACGAAGCGGAGCTCGCCGAAAGTGACGCCACCGACGAGGCCGAGAGCCAGGGCGAGACGATCTTCGACGAGGAGCGGCTGGAGATTTTGCTCGACGAGAAGACGCTGTTCCCCGATACGCCGTTCGTCGAGAACGTCGTCGGCATGGGCGTGGGCGATCAGAAGGCGTTCACCATCACCTTCCCCGACCCCTACGAGAGCGAACCGGAGTATGCGGGGCGTGAGGCGTCGTTCGACCTGACCGTGCTGGAAGTCAAGATGCGCGAATTGCCGGCGCTCGATGACGAACTGGCCAAGCTGGAAGGGGATTACGAGACGCTCGACGAGATGCGCGAGGGGATGCGCGGCGACCTGCTGAAGTCGGCCCAGGACGAGGCCAAAGAGAAGCTGCTCGAAGAGATGATCGATGACATGCTGGCCGACGCGACACTGGTCTACCCGCCGGCGGCCGTCGAGGGCGGCATCGACGAACTAGTCGAAGATTTCAAGAACCGGCTGTCGCGCAGCGGCTGGAAGTTTGAGGATTACCTGAACCTGCAGGGCGTGACCGAGGACGCGATACGCGAGGATTTCCGCGAGACGGCCGAAACCCAGTTGCGCCGCCAGCTGGTGTTGCGCCAATTCATCCTCGACGAAAAGCTGAAGATCGAAGCGGCCGACATCGACAGCCTTATCGAAGAGCGCACCGCCCGCTTCGACAACGAAGGGCTGCGCAAGAGCATGAGCGACTACTATCGCACCGGTCGGGGCTTCGAGGTCATCAGCAGCGAAGTGTTGAGCAACAAGGCCTACGAGCGCGTCCGGGCCATCCTGAGCGGCACTGCCCCCGACCTGGACACCCTTGAGGATGAGACAACCGACGAAGAAGAATAACGCGATTCTAATCAGCGTTGGCTATACTCACTCGTACAGCCCATTACGCGGCTCTTTACCATTATCCGCCCCGGGCCAACCGGCCGCCGGCGGTCAGGTCTGAGGAGAACAGTTATGTTTGACATCCCATCCGCGCTCGTGCCCATGGTGGTTGAGACAACCGGCCGCGGCGAGCGCGCATATGACATCTTTTCGCTTCTGCTGAAGGAGCGCATCATCATGTTGGGCACGCCGATCAACGATCAGATCGCCAATCTGATCGTCGCCCAACTGTTGTGGTTGGCCAGCGAGGACAACAGTAAGCCGATCCGCATGTACATCAACTCGCCGGGCGGGCAGGTGTACTCCGGCATGGCCATCTACGACACCATGCAGCAAGTCGAGTGCCCCGTGTCGACGGTGGCCGTCGGCTTCACGGCCAGCTTCGGCACTATTCTGCTGGCGGCCGGCACCAAGGGCATGCGCTATGCCTTGCCCAACGCCACCATCCACCTCCACCAGCCGCTGGGCGGCGCGCGGGGTCAGGCCTCCGACATCGCCATCCAGGCCCAGGAGATTTTGCGCCTGCGCACCGATCTGAACAAGATCCTCAGCCATCATACGGGCCAGTCGATCGAGCGGATCCAGAAGGACACCGACCGCGACCTCTACATGTCCGCGACGCAGGCCCGCGACTATGGTTTGGTGGATGAAGTGCTGGACGGCGGTGCGTCGCTGAACGGCAGCTAATCGGAAAGGACGTTCATGAGACCTGACAGATGGGCGCATTGAGACGCTGGTTCGACGATTAGCGTCGTGCGTCCACCTGTCAGGACTTTGATTTGCAAACGACAGCCGGGAAGGGTTCTTTCCCGGCTGTCTTGCATCTGGCGCCGTTGCTGAGTAACCGGATAGACCCATCAGCTCGATTTGCCCGTCACGATCACTACCCCTATAATCATGCAGTCCGAGCGCCCGAATGGGTTGCGCGAGAGGCCTATGCTAAGGCACATGGAAAAACGTTCTGCACGTGCGCGAGTTTGGCGGCATTCACCACTCATCCTTCTGGGGCTGACGATCACTTTGGCGTTTCTGGCGGCCGCATTGCGTCCCACGCCCGCCCGCGCCATACCTGCCCAACAGACATTGCCGACCGTCGGCTTTGTGAACTCGGTCTACACCGTGGCCGAGAACCGGGGGCCGGCCAACATCACCGTCAGCGTCAGCTCGACGCCGGCAGCGGGAGCCAACGTCGTCGTCACCTACTTCACCGTCCCGGGGACGGCCACGGAAGGGCCGGGCGGTGACTTCATCGCCGCGAGAGGCCAGCTGACGTTCACCAATTCGACCCAGAACACCCAGTCGTTCCAGGTCGTCATCAACAACGATAACATCATCAATGAGCCGGATGAGACAGTCAACCTGATCTTGCAGTTGAATACACCCGACACGGCCAACGAAGGCTTGATGCTGGCCACACTGATTATCACCGACGACGACATCGCCACGGCGACGGTACGCCCCACGGCCGTCACCGGCACGCCCATCTTCGTCGACTTGGCCGAGCCCAACGATACCTTCGAGGAAGCGCACCAGATTCAGCCCGACGCCCCGGCTATCTGCCAGCTGACGCTTTGGCCTCCGGGTGACCTCGACTATTACGCCTTTCCAGTCAAGAGCGGCACTCATTACAAAATCCTGACCGACCAGCTCTCGCCCGGAATCGACACGGTGCTGAAGATATACAATCAGCTTGGCCAGCCTATCGCCGAAAATGACGACACCGGCGTGGCGGGCCAGTTCCAATCTCAGGTCATCGTCCGGGCCGACACGACCGGCATCTACTACGCCCGCGTGACCAACAAGAGCCCGGCCGAC
The DNA here is from genome assembly GCA_964398825.1 of uncultured Ardenticatenaceae bacterium. Classification (GTDB taxonomy): domain Bacteria; phylum Chloroflexota; class Anaerolineae; order Promineifilales; family Promineifilaceae; genus Promineifilum. The sequence goes on along the minus strand of CAYNOL010000062.1, from coordinate 13,739 downwards.
GCGGCCAACAAGACCTACTGCCTGGCTATCGACGCCATGGAGCAGCCCACGCCGACGGTGACGCCGACGCTGTTGCCCACGCGCGCCGGCTCCGATGCCTGCGAGCCGAACGGCACGCTGGCGCTGGCCTGTCTCTTCGGCGAGAACCAGTCACAAGCGTTTAACTTCGTGCCGCCGTTCAACGAGGGGCCGGATCAGGATTGGTATCGCATCTGGGTCAAGCCGGGCACGACCATCACCTGCGAGACGACCGAACTCTCCAGCGTGACCGACACGAACATGATATTCCTTGGTCCCAACGGCGAGGATTTTAACCCGCAGCTGGGCAACGACGACAAAGCCCCCGGGGACAAGGGCAGCCGGCTCTCCTACACTTCGACCTATACCGGCTGGCTCCACGTGCTCGTTGGGCCGGTGAATCCCGTGCCGCTGGCACAGGCGGCCCAATTCACCTACACGCTGGCCTGCACGTCGACCGTGCCGCCGACGGCGACACCGACCGTGCGGCCGGCCACGGGCGGCGGCGGCGGTGGCGGCGGGGTCATCCCCATCGCCCCGACGATCACACCGATGCCGACGCCGACGGAGTTCGACCTGTCCGCGCTGCTGACGCCGTCGCCGGTGGTCATCCCCGAGGTCACCATCCAGCCGCTGCCGACGGCCACCCCCGCGCTGGGGCAGCAAGGCGTCTCGACGGTCAACGTCACGGTCTATTACGACAGCAATTTCAACTTCACGCCGGAGATCAACGAAGGCATCATCGACGTGGCTGTGGCCCTGTTCGACAACGCCAACGGCCGCCTCATCGCCTTCGGCTACACCAACCAGGCCGGCACCGTCCGCTTCGAGGCCGTGCCCAGCAGTGGGGCGGTGCGCGTCGAGGTGCCGCTGCTCAACTACAGCCAGATCGTCGGCTCGGGCGAATCGACCATCGCCGTGCGCGTGGCCCCGCTGCCTCTGCCTATCGGTATCCCGTAAGGCCACCGCGCCCCAACCCACCAAACCATTATGTCGGCCGATCCAGCTCCCACCAGCATCAGACAGCGATTCGCGGCGAACCCCGCCCTTTTGTTGTTGGCAATCGTCGCTGTCATCGCGCTGCTGGCCGCTTGCATCATGGGCTTTATCCTGTTGCGGCCCTATCTGACCGACAGTGAGGTAACGACGAGCGGCACGCCATCGGCCGGGCAGCCGACGCCCTTCCCACAGAACACGCCCGGCTCGGCCGGCCAGCCGGTCATCGTCGGCGTCAGCGACAGCGGTACCTTCTCCGTCACGCTCGACGCCCCGGCTACGCTCGACGTGCTGGGCAGGCAGTGGGCCGTGGTGGCGCAGAATATCGGCACCGACGGATTGTGGAACCCCGAGCTCGAAGAAGACACCAGCGCCTGGATCAACGGCACGATCGTCAACTACGTCTTCGGTCTGGCCGACAGCGAGGCCAACCGCACCCTGCTGGAGTCTCTGGCTCCCGGCAACCAGATCGTCGTCACCACGCGCCAGGGCACGACCCACACTTTCACCTTCGACAGCCGCAGCCAGGTGGCCAACACCGACCGCAGCGTCTACAACCAGCAGACGCCGGGAATCACGCTGTTGCTGATTGATGGCAGCGAGGATCAACGGCTCGTCGTGCGCGGCCGCTACGAGGTGGCCGCGACGACCCAGACCGGCGGCGGCAACGTCATCCAGATGAACGAGACGGCTCAGCTTGGCGACACGCAGATCACCCCGCAGGCCAGCTCTTTCCTGACCAACCGGCCGGAAGCGCCCCCCGGCTTCGGCTTCTTCCTGATCGATTTCGTCTTCCAGAACGTGGGTCTGACGGCCGTCGACTCCAGCCTTTACCGCCTCACGCTGTCCGACGAGCTGGGCAATCAGTATGCGCTGAACCCCATCGCCAGCCGATTGGGCAACAACCCGCCGCTGGCCGGTTTCATCAATGCGGGGCAATCGATGACGGCCACGGCCGGCTACCAGATCCCGACCGGGCTGGTCAGCCCCAACCTGACGTGGACGATCACCGCCCCCGACGGCTCGACGGCGCAAGCGATTCTGCCGTTCACTGCCGGCGGCGCGGCCGGGGAGAGTGTGGTCATCTCGCTGCAACAGGCGACGATCACCCCCGACCTGAACAATCTTATCGTCGTGGGGCAGGTGACCAACGTGGGGGTGCAGCCGATCGTCATCTCGCCGGACGAAGTCCACTTGCGCACGGCCGCCGGCTCCGACTACCTGCTCGTGGCCACCAATCCCCCCTTCCCGTGGACGGTGCCGCCGAACCAGACGTTGCAATTCGCCGTCACCTACCAACGGCCGATCGACTCGCCGTCGGCCATTTTCACCATTCTCAACCAGCCGTTTGAATTGAGCGGGCTGCAGTAAGGCGGCGGCCTTTCGGCCGCGCCGCCACGCTCGCTACTTCGGCCGCAACAGATTCGGTTGCGGTTACTCTTTGTTGCCGTTCAGCAGAAATTCGAGCGACGACGTCGGCCGTTTGCCGCGGCTGGTGGCGTAGAGAAGCATCCCCCCGGCCAGCACCAGCAGCCCCAGCAGCAGGCCGCCCAGCTGCAGCGGCCCCAGGAACGGCTGGTCAAACTCAGGCCCAATATGGGTGCCGATGCGGATGAGGTCAGCGAAGCCGCAGACGTAAGACAGTACCAGCCCGGTGGCCGCCAGACGGATGCCGATGTCGGCTTGCAGCGATGGAGGCGTGTTGGCGGGACGACGGCCACGCAGATAGAGGTAGGCGGCCAGCGTCAGCGACGTGACACCCAGCAGGAAGACCAGCATTTGGAGAGCGCCAAAGCCGGGGGAAGGGCCCAGATGATAGAGCTCAGTGATGATTGCAGTGGCGATCAGGAGCAGTCCCAGGACGGTCAATATCAGCACGACCGTGCGCCGGACGCGGAGAACTCTAAAGCTCATTCACTTACTCCCGGGGTGAACTGGCCATAAAACGAAAGACGCTGCGTGGGTTGACGCAGCGTCTCGAGTGTCGGGGCAGCGGGACTCGAACCCACGACCTCTTCAACCCCATTGAAGCGCGCTACCAAGCTGCGCCATGCCCCGAATGCAAAGGGAATTATACCAACCACGCGCACGCATGGCAAACGGGGGGAGCAAACCACAGATTACACACCACTTTCGACGAAGCGTTGCAGGAAGAGGGCCAGAAGGGACAGCAGCCCCAGGGTGAAGTTGTAGCCGGCGTGGACGACGATGGCGACGGTGGTGTTGCTGCGCTTGCGGATGATGCCCAGTGTGATGCTGAAGATGAGGATAGCCAGCGTGGCCGGCGTCAGGCCATATTGCACATGGGACACGGCGAAGATGATCGACGTGGGAATTATGCCGAAGATCGGCTGGAGCGCGCCGCGGAAGAGCAGTTCCTCGCCCAGTCCCGAGGCTATTGCCAGCACAAACCAATGCCCTACGGTGTCGAACCCACCCAGCAACGATTGGTTGAAGCCCGACAATTGCTCAGCCTGCTCCGGCTGGAGAGCAAACCAGAGGACGCCAATGCAGCCTTGCAGGGCGACGAGGAAGATGATCACCCCTGCACCGACCCAGAGCTGCCGCGCCGTGGGGCGCACGAGCCCCAACCGCTGATTCAGGGCCGTTGAGCCCCGCCGAACCAGCAGCCCTACCCCGGCGAAAGCCCCCAGAGCGAAGGCGAGCTGCTGGGCCACTACGTCGAACAGCGACACCTCGACGGCCGTCTCGGCCAGCGCTTCGAGCGCCCCGGGAGCCATCGAGAACGCGGCGTTGCCCATCAGGTACCCCACGATGACCAGCGCCAGCGTATGCACCGGCGATTCAGCGTCCAGCGCGGGCATCAGCCGGGCCAGCGCGTCGCGCACCGGCCGCAACGTGACCACCATGCCCCACACGCCCATGCCGACGAAAGCGGCGCCGGCCACGCTGCTGCCGAACAGCCCCAACTCGACGTCGGTCAACTCGGCAGCGCTTGCCATCAGCACCGGCAACGCCAGCCCAAAGGCCGCCAGCAGCAGATTGCCCAGGAACAGCAGCAGATTGAACGCCAGCCGCGCGCTCCGGCCGCCGTGCTGCGCGATTAGGTTGGCCGTGACGATGACGGCCAGGAATGGCAGACTGATTAGCAGGATGGACATGGGAAAAAAGCGCCGGCCCTTCCGAATCACTCGGAAGGGCCGGCGATTGAGGCGTTAGGGGTTGACGATAGTTGTGTCGAAGAAGATGCCGACGTTGGGTAGATTGATAAACCCTTCGCCGCGATAGGGGAAGTAGAAGTCCGCCATCTGATCGATCGTTTGGCCGGGTTCCAGCTCGCCTATGCTCAGGCCGATACGGTTGCCCGCGGTCAGCCCCGAGACGGAAATGGCGAAACGGCCGTCGGAATCGCTGCGGCCCGTGCCCAGCAGCTCGCCGTTGAACGTCACGTCCATCACGGCGATGGCCGTGTCAGGTGGGGCTTGGCCGGTGATCTGCGTCGCGCCGGCCGATACCGGCTGGTCAATGCGGAAGCGTGGCTCCTGGAACGCTTCTTCGACCGGTGGGTAGGCCTCAGGTACGGCGGTTGGCGGCAGGCCGGCCTCCCCTTCGCCGGGGTATGGATTCGCCGACGACGGGGCTTCGGCAAGGTCTGGAGCGGGATATCCCTCTCCGCTAACACCTGGTGGCGTCGAAGTTGCCAGCGCGCCCGTTTCGCCCGTGGTTTGGCCTGCCGGGGCGCTCTCCACCGTCGGAGAGGCGGACGGCGTGGCCGACCCACAGGCGGCCAATATCAGCGCCAAAGAGAGAGAAGCAACAAGAACCAGCAACGTTGGATAGTTGATTTTAACTCGCATGGATCACATTCTACTACAACATAAAAAAAATAGAAGCCACTCTAAAGTGGCTTCTATTTTAGCTAACTTGGATTAACCGAGAGGCTTACTGGTTGAAGCCTTCGTACTGCTTGGCGTCCTGGTTGCTGGCCGCGCGCGCAGCGCCGGGGGTGAAGCCGGGCTCTTCGTTGACGATAGCCACGATCGGCTGGTCGGATTCGATAACAACGCTACCGTAGCTGTTGAGCAACGTGGCCGGGTTGCCGCTCACTGTCTGGATGACCGAAAGCGGGTTGGACACGCGATAGAGGTTGAGGCTGGCATTCGGCGGCACCGGGCTGGCGCTCTTGAACTGCACCGGACCACTGCTGCTGAGGTTCGTCGGGTAGTAGCCCGTCGGATGGAAGGTCACGGTGATGTTGGCGTTCGCGGTGCCGATGTTCTGAATCTGGATACCGGAGGTATCACCCAGATAGAACTCCTTGTATAGCGGGATGGCGACCTTGTTGGTCTTCGTGCTGGGCAGATCCGGGAAGCACGAGTACGCGGTCACGCGATTCGGGTTCAGGTTGAAGGTCTCGTCGTTGACGTTAACGGCGATGTTGCCGCCGCCCAAACCAGTGACCACGGCCGAACCAACGGCGCCGGCCGGGAGCTCTTCCCAGGTGGCGAAGACCGCGGCGCTACCCGGAGCGATGCCCGTCTTGGTGACGGAATCGGTGAGGAGAGCACCCTGGCCGCGAATGCGGTAGGAGTAGTCGATGCGGATGTCCTGCGCCGACGTGCCGACGTTCTGCGCCTGGATACCGGTGTTCAGGTTCGTGAAATTGCTGCGAATGAGCGGGCAGTACGCCTTCGGGGCGTAATCCTGGGGCACGAAAGCGGTATAGGCATGCAGGTTGTTGCCCGTGGCGACGTTGGCCTCGAACTCCAGAGCCGTACCGGCCAGCGGGCCCGTGCCCGTGACCTTGGCGCTGCCGTACTGGTTGGCCGGCAGCGGGGGGGTCGTGTCGGACGGGCCGACGACAACCATCGCATACGGCTTCACGTTGGGGAACGACTTGGTGTGCGCCACGCCATTGACGGTCACGACAACGTTGATCGTGTTATCGGCATTGCTGGCGTTCTGGATGTAGAGAGCCGTCGACCGTCTGAAGAAGTTGTTCTTCATGAGCGGGAAGGCGATCTCGGTGGAGACGTCGCTGCCGTCGGTGCCGCGGTACATGCCGGCGGCGCGGCCGATGGGCATGTTGACGACGTTGACCTGGGCCACGATGGGCTGGTCAGAACTGACAACCGCCGAACCGACGAACGGCGTGGTGATGCCGCTGCAGTCGGTCGTCAGATAGTTGACCGAGCCGCCGGGGCCGGCCGTCTTCGCAGCACCACAAGCAACGCCGTTACCGGCGGCGTCATACGTGGTGAAGTTGATCGTGGCGTTGCCGGTGCCGACGTTCTGGATCTGCTGACCGGACCACCAGCCCGAACCGGGCAGTTTGCTCTGGGCGGTAACCAGGCTGGCCCCCAACAGGAGCGCAACCATAATGGTTATGACGATGATTAGCTTCTTAGACATTCTTTCTCCTTATCTAGCTAACAACTTAAAGTTGGCTGATCGAATCCAGTCTGAATTTTAGATCACCAACCCCCGAAAGCAATCACCCATTTGGAGTATTTTGGGGAGTAGTTCTCTCTAATTATGCCTTTCTTTCGCTAATTTCACGCCAAAGGGCGATATCTTGCGCGGGCACAACCCCCAGCAAGCGCGCGGCAATGGCATAGACGATGATCCCGGCCAGAATGGGCACAGGCAGAATCAGCTCTCTCAGCGGCCAGACGGCCGCACTCATGATCGCCGTGGCGAGTACGACGCTGGGCGAGAAAGGTTGTTTGGATGGCACGAGCCTGGTGTAACTGTAGGCGTAGTAACCGAGGTAGAGAGCCAGGCTGGACGCCAGCCGAGCGATGGCCGCGGCGATAATGCCCAACACCGGGATGAGGATGAGGTTGAGGGCGATGTTCAATCCAGTCGTCACAGCCGTGATGCGCGCCGCCTCTCTCTGTCTGTTATTCACGAGCATGATCCGTGCGTGGGGCTCAACCAGGAACAGGAAGACGACAACCCAGATAGTGATGCGCAGGATTGGCACCGCCGGGCCGAAGTCGGGCCCGAATATTAACCCGATGACCGGCTCGGCCAGGATGGTCAACCCGGCTGCCAGCGGTAGTACCAGCGCCGCCAGGTAATGGCTGACTTTTTCGTAGACCAGGCTGAGTTTCTCGGGGGCGTTTTGGTGATATCGGCTCATCAGCGGGTAGAGGGCGGCGCGTATGGCCGGCGGCATCAGATTGAAAGCCAGCAGGATCGTTTGCGCGGCGGCGTAATAACCCAGGGCACTCTCGCCCAGCATAAGCGAGATGATGAGCGCGTCGGCCTGGTAGTCGAGCAAAATGAGCGCATGCAGGAAAAAAAAGCTGGGCACATAGGCCAGCTTGTCGCGCATGAAGGTTGGGTCCAGCCGGGCGAGCGTCACCTGCGCCGATTGGCGTAGCAATCGCGCCGTGGCCGGCAGGAAGACGAGCAGACCGGCGGCGCTGGCAACGGGCACCACCCACACCATGTCAACCGACGTCGCCCCGCCCGCCAACAGCCACACCCCCGCACCGATCTTGAGCGCGGTGCTGACCAGCGCGGCCGCCACCAGGACGCCAAGCCGCTCGTGGGCTTCGAAGAGGGATTGGAAGATGATGAAGGCCGCCTCGGGGATGGCGGCCAGAGAGATGATCAGGACAACTCGGGTGGTTTCCGTGGAGTAGGGCAGGAACAGCCACAGCCCCAACACCAGCAGTCCATAGCTGAGCAGAGTTACGAGCAGCCGCAGCGCCAGAAAATTGACCAGATAGCGATGGCTTTCCTCGCGGCGCGGCGCCAGGTCCCGAACCATGATCTCGTGCAAGCCGAAGGCTGACAAGCCGACGACAAACGTGAAGTACGTCGTCCCCAGGCTGAACATACCCGACTCGGTGGGGCCCAGCCAGCGGCCGATGATGATGAACAGCAATGCATTGCCGGCTTTGGCCAGAACATTGGCGGCGAAAGCCAAAGCGGTGTTGCTGAGCAGCCGTTGCGCCGTGTTCATCCAAAGGTGGTGGGTCCCGCGTCCGGCAGTGGGACCCCATGATCTCGGAGAGTTGAATGAGGCATAGAGATACCTGTGAGGCATGTGGCGGCCGACGATTCCGGCGCGCCCCGACGCCAACCGCTGATTGTAGCAAGCGGCCACAAGCCCAGCCAGCTTCGCTCGCCCATTGGCGCTGCCATCCGCTCATGTTATGATTGCTCTCTGGAAACCGGGTTTTTCTTGAAGACCCGGTTTCTGAAGATTTACTGTTATTCAGGACTGGAAACCGGGTTTTTCTTGAAAACTCGGTTTCTGACATTTACCTATGACCAGCAATGTTACCGTAGATACCTGGCGGCCGAAGTTCAAGCACCGCCTCTATGACTTGGTTGCGCCGTTCGGCGAGTTCTTCCACAAAGCCGTCTACTGGCCGAAGTTCAACGAGTGGTGCCGCACGCGCGGCGCGGCCGTGCCCGTCTTCCCCGATCGCCTGGCGCAGTACCAGTACGTCATCGACCAGCACGGCCTGGGCGGGCCGATCGACTTCCTGGAGTTCGGCGTCTTCCATGGCGATTCGTTGCGCTGGTGGCTGAGCCACAACAGCGATCCTGCGTCCCGCTTCGTTGGGTTCGACACCTTCACCGGGCTGCCCGAGTCGTGGGTGGGGCTGCCGCCGGGGACGTTCTCGGCCGGGGGCAAGCTGCCCGAGTTCAACGACGGCCGCGTCTCGCTCGAAGTAGGCTTGTTCCAGGACACGCTGCGCGACTTCCTTGGCCGCTTCCCGCTCGACCGGCGCACCGTTATCCACCTAGACGCCGACCTCTACAGCGCCACGCTCTACGTGCTGGCGACGATGATGCCCTGTCTGAAACGGGGGGACGTCATCCTGTTCGACGAGATCGGCTCGGCTTATGGCGTCACGCACGAGTTTCGGGCGTTGTTGGACGTGGAGTCGGCCTACGGCTTGCGCTACCGCGTGCTGGCCGGGGCGGATCGCTTCGTGCGCGCCGCCATCGAAGTCGACTAGAGCTGCCAGGGCGGCGTCGTGGCCCGCCCCGTCCGCCAGCCGATCCACAACCCCCGCCAATAGGCGCGCAGGGCGTCGCGCTTGCCGGCCAGCAGCAGCCGCGCCGTCATCTTGATCGCGCTCGCCAGCCGGAACGGGACGATGAGCACCATCCGCCACCCCCGGCCGTGCTTGCGGAAGTAACGGCCGCTGCTCTGGGCCATCCAGTACCGCTCCAGGGGGCTGAATCGGCCGCCGCTGCTGGCGCTGACGTCGTGGCGCACCTGCGCCGCGGGCTGCAGCCGGATGCGCCACCCGGCCGTCCGCGCCCGGCGACAGTAATCCATGTCCTCGTAATAGAGGAAGAACTCCTCATCCAGCAGCCCCACGCTCTCCAACACCTCGCGCCGGATGAGAATGGCGCAGAACGGCGCGAAGTCGACGTCGCGCGGCTCGTCCCACTGCCCCTCGTCGATCTCCCCTTGGCCGTTGTTCTTCAAGTCGAGGAAGACGTTGAGATTCGCGCCCACCGTCCAGATGCGGCGCGGCTCGGCGGCGTAGTAGATCTTGGCCGTCACCAACCCCACGTCCGGCGCGCGCTCGATCTCCTCGACCAGCGGCGCGATCAGGTCGGGCTCCAGCAGCGTGTCGTTGTTGAGCAGCAGGAAGTGCCGGCTGTCCCCTCGCAGCGCGTGTCGCAGCCCGGCGTTGTAGCCGCCGCCGAAGCCGAGGTTGTCCGGCAGCCGCAGCAGCTCCACGCCGGGGAAGCGCCCGGCCACCGGCCCGGCCAGCGGCGGCTCGCTGCCGTTGTCGACCAGCAGCACGCGGACGTTGGGGTAGGTCAGCGCGGCGGCCGTCTCCAGGCAGGCCAGCGTCTTCTCCAACTGGTTCCAGGCGACGATGATCAGCGTGACGGGCGGGGGGGCGCTCATGGCTGGGTGGCGAAGCCGGAGTCGATGGCCCGCGCCGCGCCGAAGCAGTAGATGATCTTGGTGGCGTAGACGACGGGCAGATGGCGCCAATAGCGGCGCAGCGGCCGTTTGGCGAACACCCCGGCGGTGACGCGCAGGGCGATGAGCGGCGACAGGCCGCGCCACCACCAGGCGCGCCGCGCCCCGGCCGGCGTGGCGTACTCGGCCGCGTAGCGCAGCCGCACGCGTATGGCGTTGTGGCCCAGGTTCGACCAGTGACGCACCACGTCGCGCCACGTCGTGCGGGCCGGGGCGTGGGCGACGACGGCCGTCGGGTCGAACCACAGCCGGTGGCCGGCGCGCCGGATGCGGATCGTCCAGTCGGCGTCTTCGGCCGCCGCGCCGGGGAAGCTCTCGTCCATCTCTCCCACTTCGGCCCACACCTCGCGCCGCAGGCTCAGGTTCAGCGTGGGCAGCAGGAAGCGGGCGGCCGGCGGCAGCTCGGGCACGAATTCGTGGAACATCGAGACGTTGTCGCTCTGCGCCCAGTAGTTACTGCCCCGCAGGTCGACGCTGCCGCCGACGACGCTCTCCCCGGCCGCGTGGCGAGACAAATGTCTCGATAGCCAGTCGGGGCGGGGGATGCAGTCGGAGTCGAGCAGCAGGAAGATGTCGCCCGTCGCCGCGGCCATGCCCAGGTTGCGGGCGCGGGCGGCACCGGCGGGGCGCTCAGTGTCGATGAAGCGCACGTCGGAGAAGGCGGCCAGCGCGCCCGGCTCGTCCCGGCCGACGACGATGACCTCGTGGGCCGCTTCCGTCTGCGCGGCCACGGCCGCCAGCGCCCGCGCCAGCGTCGGCGAGTTGAGGCTGGGGATGATGACCGAGACGCGCATCAGATCACCCGGCAGAGCAGCCCCTTCAGATACGACGACTCGGGGAAGGAGAGCAGCACGGGGTGGTCGGTCGACTGCCCCAGGTGCTGCAGAATTTGCACGTCGCGCCCGGCGTCGACGGCCGCGCCAAAGACGACCTTCTGGAACAGCTCGGCGCTGATGAGGCCGGAGCAGGAGAAGGTAATCAGGATGCCGTCGGGCCGCAGCAGCCGCAGCGCCAGCCAGTTGAGGTCTTTGTAGCCGCGCGTGGCCCGGGTGATCTGCCCCTGGTTGTGGGCGAACTTGGGCGGGTCGAGGATGACGGCGTCGAACTGCCGACCCTGCTCGCGGTAGTAGCGCAGCACTTCGAAGGCGTCGCCGGCGATGTATTCGTCCGTCGGGCGCTCGAAGCCGTTGAGCTGCATGTTGCGCTCGGCCGTCTCCAGCGACGGGGCGGAGCTGTCGATCTGGGTGATGGGCCCGGCCCCCGCGGCGGCGGCATAGACCCCGAACGCGCCGGTGTAGGCGAAGACGTTGAGCAGTTCGCGGCCGCCCAGATAGGTCGGGCGGCCGGCGGCGGCGCGATTGTCACGCTGGTCGAGATAAAAGCCCGTCTTGTGGCCGTGGTGGACGTCCACCAGGAACGAGAAACCGTTCTCGCGGATGGTCACTTCAGGCGGCGGAGGCTCGCCGTGGCGCGTCTCCACCACCGGCCGCAGCCCTTCCTTGCCGCGCACGTCCACGTCGGAGCGCTCCAGGATGCTCGACGGCCGCAGCATGTCGGCCAGCAGCCCGGCCAGCATCTCCTTGCGCCGGTCGATGCCCAGCGTCAGGCATTGCATCACCAGCGTGTCGCCGTAGCGGTCGACGACCAGCCCCGGCAGGCCGTCGGCCTCGGCGCTGACCAGCCGGTAGGCGTCGGTTTGCGGCAGCCCCGCGCCCAGCCCGGCCCCGGTGCCTAAACCGGCCAATGCCCGGCCGTCGATGGCCCGCTGCAGCCGCCCGCGCCAGAACCCCTCGTCCAGCGACTCGTCCGGCTGCCAGGAGAGGATACGCGCCTGAATCTGCGACTTGGCGTTGTAGTAGGCCGTGGCCAGCGGCGCGCCCTTGTGGTCGGCCACGGTGACGAGGTCGCCCGGCGCGGGTTGGCCCTCGACGCGGCCGATGGCCCCCGAGAATACCCAGGGATGGCGGTTGTGCACGGGCTTGTCGCGCCCTTGTTTCAGGATGAGCGTGGCGGTTGGGGTTTCCATTGGTGACAGTATCCAGTATTCGGTGGGCAGTGTCCAGTGGGCAGTGGTCAGTGACCAATAGGTCAGTACAGCCGGTCTCCCAGTCTCTAATCTCTAATCCCCAATCCCCTAATGACTAATCTCCACCACCGCCTCATCCACCCCGCCGCCCAGCTGCGAGATCAAAATCCCCGCCAGCATCAGCCCGCAACCGAACAGCGCCCGTGGCGTCAGCCCTTCGCTCAGCAGCAGCCAGCCGCCGACGACGGCGAACACCGCTTCCAGGCTCAGGATGATGGCTGCGTCGGCCGGGCGGGTGTCGCGCTGGGCCACGACTTGCAGCGTGTAGCCGACGCCAACCGACATCAGCCCGGCGTACAGCACGGGGACAAGGGCAGCCCGCAGCGCTGCCGGGTCGAGCGGCTCGGTCAGCAGCGCGGCCACGCCGCTGAGCACCGCGCAGGCCACGAACTGCAGGAAGGCCAGCTTTACCGGGTCGGTATTGGGAGAGAGGCGGCCGATGAGCAGCACGTGGATGGCCCACAGGAACGCGCCGCCGAGCACCAGCACATCCCCCCAAGCCATGCGGAAGCCCCCTTCGATCGTCAGGAAGTAGAGGCCGACGGCCGCCAGCACCGCCCCCAGCCACACCACGAGCGGCGGCCGATGGCCCAGCGCCAGCCCCAGCAGCGGCACGAGCACGACGTAGAGGCTGGTGATGAAACCCGCCTTGCCGGCGGTGGTGAAGACGAGCCCCATTTGCTGCAGCGTCGCCGCCGCGAAGATGGCCGCGCCGGCCAGGGCCCCGCCGAGCAGCAGCTTGCGGTCCTGCAGTCGGATGACCGGCTCTCCAGCCGCCGCGCGCCGCCCGTCCATGAGGCGCATGAACGGCAGCAACACCAGCGCGCCGATGAGGAAGCGGACGGCGTTGAAGGTGAACGGCCCGACGTGGTCCATGCCCGAGCGCTGGGCCACGAAGGCGAAGCCCCAGATGACGGCCGTGAGCAGCAGCAAAAGATTGGCACGCGATCGGGGCGTCACAGATTCTCCATTTTAGGGTGGTCGCGCCTGATCAGCCGGCGGCGCGGAACTGGTTGATGAGGTGTTGGTTGACGGCGTTGGCCGCTTCGTGCTGCACCCAATGGGTATTCTCCGGCCGCCAGATCAACTCCACCCGGTCGCACAGCGCGGCGCTCTCCTCAGCCATGACGCTGCGCAGGGCGGCGTCCTTCTTGCCCCAGATGATCGTCGTCGGCACGGTCACGCGCGTCGGCGGGCGGGAGCCGGCCGGCTGCCGTGCCTCGGCCCGGTACCAGTTGAGCATCGCCGTCATCGCGCTGGGCTTGGACCACGCCCGCCGGTAGCAGTCGAGGTCCTCGTCGGTGAAGGCGCCCGGCAGGCTGCTGCGGCGCAGCGCGCGGGCAGCGACCCGCCAGTTGAAAGCGCCGAGCAACGCTTCCGGCAACCAGGGCAGCTGGAAGAAGGCGGCGTAGGTGCTGCGGGCCATCTGGCGCGGGTCGGTCATCAGCCGGCGGCGGGCGACGTGGGAGCGGTCCTCGGGAGTTGGCTCGTCCATGTGGCGCCCGGAGTGCGGCCGGGCGCGCCAGGATCCGCGCTTCCAACTCGGTGACGCACCCGGTTCGGCGATGTCGTGGCTCGCGTTCCACCACACAGGCCCGCCCGCCGACGCCAGGTGCGCGGTGCGGTCGCTAGGGCGGCGAGACCACCGCGTTCGGCGTAGCCAACCGCGGCACGCGCTCGCCGCGCGCGGATCCGGAGTCGCCG
>CAYNOL010000061.1:0-18217 GCA_964398825.1 uncultured Ardenticatenaceae bacterium | reverse complement strand
CTGGAGCATGCCATCGTCTACAATGATTACAAGGGCATCCCCAAGCAGCAGATCCGGGACGCGCTGTCGAGCGGCCGGGACGTGATCTTGCGGGTGGACGTGCAGGGCGCGTCGACCGTCCGGCGACTGGTGCCCAACGCCATCTCCGTGTTCCTGACCACGAGGACGGAGGAAGGGCTGGTCGACCGGCTGCAGCAGCGCAAGCAGGACACAGCCGAGGGCATGGCCTTACGGACGGCCACCGCGCGGCAGGAGATGAAGCGCATGGAGGAGTTCGACTACTGCGTGGTAAACCCTGAGGGGGACCCGGAGGCGGCCGTCGACAAAGTGCTAAGCATCATTGACGCGGCGCACAGTCGCATCAAACAAGACCCCGTTGTCTTATAAGTTGGGTTAAGCTCTTTGCTATTGGGCTATTATCTGATAAAAAACAGTTTCGTCGCGAGCGGCCGTCGAGTAACGCCGAATTCACGGCCGGGCGCATGGGTAATGTCTTGTCGGATTAGCAAAAGAAGGAGTGAGAATCATGTGGTTTAAGAAGTTTGGTCTGTTGTTCGTGCTATTGTTGGCGTTGGGTCTCGTCGCTTGTGGCGGCGGGGGCACCGAGACGCCCGCCGGTGGCACCGATGCCGGTGATAGCGGTGAGGCGTCGGGCGATCTACCGGATTTGGGCGGGCGTGAGATCACCGTGGCTGTTGAGAACGCCTATCTGCCGTTCAACTACATCGACCCGTCGACGGGCGAGCCGGCCGGTTGGGACTACGATGCGATCAACGCCATGTGCGAGCTGCTGAACTGCACGCCGGTGTTCGTTGAGGCAGCGTGGGAAGGGATGATCCAGGCGGTCGCCGATGGGCAGTATGACATGGCGGCCGACGGCATCACCATCACCGACGAGCGCGCCGAGATCGTCGATTTCTCCGACGGCTACATCAGCATCGAGCAGCGCCTGCTGGTTCGTATTGATGAAGATCGTTTCGATTCGGTTCAGGCGTTCATCGACAACGCCGATCTGGTCATCGGCACGCAGACCGGCACGACGAACTTCGAGACGGCATCGGCTCTGCTGCCCGCGGATCGCATCCAGGCGTTCGAGCAGTTCCCGTTTGCGGTTCAGGCGCTCATCGCCGGTGACGTGGACGCGGTCATCATCGACGAGACGGCCGGTCTGGGCTATCAGGGCGCCAACGCCGACGCACTGAAGTTGGTGGGCGAGTCGATGTCGAGCGACCAGTTGGGCTTTGTCTTCCCGAAGGGCAGCGACCTGGTGGGGCCGATCAACGCCGCGTTGGCGGCGCTGGAAGCCAACGGCACCATGGCCGAATTGGCTGACCAGTACTTCAGCGACAACTTCACCATCACCTACGAAGACCTTGAGTAATTCAGAAGATCGCTTTGATTCCTGAGCCCGGCGATTCATGCGTCGGGCTCAGAATTGAAGGTATGAAGACGCCGGTGAATCAGTCCCGGCGTCTTTTCATTTCCCAAAGGCGGGGTATTATTGCGGCCGGTTATCATTTATTTATCTTGCCGTCGAACATTACAAGCAGAACGGAGGCTTCATGACAGGAGAGGTTCAGACTGACCTCATGATCGACAAGGATCAGAGTAGCCGATTTAACGCGCGAGGATTCCCGTGGTGGCTCGTGGCCATCATCACTTTCCTCTTACTAATGGGTCTCCTCATCCTCACCAATTCGGATTACAACCGCGCGTTTAATTTCATAAGGGGTAGCTTCGGGGGCATCGCCGGCTTCCAAACCGGGGGCATGGCCGGTTTCATCGGCACCGGCATCGCTATTACCATTTACACGACGCTCGTCGGCTTTGCCTTCGCCCTGGTGATCGGCTTGCTGGCCGGTCTGGGACGAGTCAATACGAATCCCATCATCCGCAACATCGCCATCACTTATATCGAATTTATTCGCGGTGTGCCGACTCTGGTGCTTATCTTTACCGTGGCGCTGGTCATCGTTCCGATCATCTCCGACGCGATCGGTTTCTCCGGACAGAACATCTCTACCAACACGCGCGGCATTATTGCGCTGGCGATCATCTACGGCGCGTTTCTGGCCGAGGTGTTTCGCGCCGGCATCGAATCGGTGCCGTTGGGGCAGACGGAGGCGGCCCGCTCGCTGGGGTTGAACGGCCGGCAGGCGATGCGATACGTCATCCTGCCGCAGGCCATCCGCAACGTGTTGCCCGCGCTGGGCAATGATTTCATCGCCATGCTGAAGGACTCATCGCTCATATCGGTCTTGGCCGTGCGAGACATCACGCAAATGGCGCGGCTCCACGCCGGCAGCACCTTCCGCTTTCGAGAGAGCTACCTGGTGCTGACCTTCCTTTATCTCTCCATGACGATCGCGCTCAGCCTGCTCCTGCGCTGGTACGAAAAGAGGTTACGGCAAAATGCAAGATAGCAGCACCCAGATGGTCGCCCCCCGCGCCGAGCGCGTGTTGGGGGACGATATCATTGTCATCGAAAATCTATTCAAAGTATTCGGCAGCATCGTAGCCGTCAACGGTTTCAGCATGACCGTGCGGCGGGGCGAGGTCGTCGTGGTCGTGGGGCCGAGCGGCTCGGGCAAGAGCACCGTACTGCGCTGTATTAACCACCTGGAAGTGCCAACGGAAGGCTCGATCCACATCGACGGCGTCCATTTGGAAGACAAGAAGACGGACATCAACGCGGTGCGCGCCGAGGTGGGCATGGTCTTCCAGCAGTTCAACCTGTTTGGCCATCTCTCGGTGTTGGAAAACGTCACGTTGGCTCAACGGCTCATCCGCAAGCGTGAAAAGCGCGAGGCGGAACGGATCGCCATGGAGCAGCTGGAGCGGGTGGGCATTCCCGAGAAGGCGCGCTTCTACCCGCGCCAGCTTTCGGGCGGCCAGCAGCAGCGTGTGGCCATCGCCCGCTCGTTGGCGATGAACCCCAAGATCATGCTGTTCGATGAGCCAACGAGCGCGCTTGATCCGGAGATGATCAAGGAAGTGCTGGACGTGATGCTCGACCTGGCGCGCGGCGGCATGACGATGGTGGTGGTGACGCACGAGATGGGGTTCGCTCGCTCGGCGGCCGACCGGGTGGTGTTCATGGATCAAGGGTGTGTCGTCGAGGCGGCGCCCCCCAGGACGTTGTTTAACGATCCTCAGCACGAACGTACCAAACTGTTCCTGAGTAAAATCATCAGCCATTAACAGCGAGTAGTACACGTGGGTGGGCAGCCCTATTGCGGTGGAGAAGCGACATGACAGAACTACTGCATCAACCGGGCTTTCTGGGCACGAGCGCCAACTGGGCGGCCGACATGACGCTGTTGGGCAGCGCGCTGGTGGCGATTTTACTGACTGTGGGCGCCGTCCTGGCCGTGCGAGGGCGGTATGGTGCGCATCGCTGGGTACAGACCAGCGCCGTTGCGCTCAATGCCATCCTCGTGCTGTGGATGATGGTCCTGCCTTATCGGGATTTTGTCGCGCCGCCGTCGAATCCGGCCGGCCTGCCGCTGTCGGCCATTGCCACGACGCGTATCCATGCCGTTGTCGGTGCGGCGGCGCTGCTGTTGGGCGTGTTTGTGACGTTGCGCGGCAACAAGCTGGTGCCCAACTTCCTGCGCTTCAACAACTACAAGGCGTTCATGCGTGCCTCGTATGCGCTGTATATGCTGGCGACGCTGATCGGCCTGTTCGTCTACATCACCTGGTTCGTCGGCAATCCTAACCCGCCCAGCTATTAACGGGTCAACGGCGGGTGCTCATAGGGGACGATTGCGGCAAAGGGGATAAAATCCATGGATAATGGATTTATCTGTCATCGTCGTTTCCTATAATACTTGCCGCTTGCTGGACGATTGCCTCGACTCACTCTACACGGCCGACGCGCCGCCCGGCGGGCTAGAAGTGATCGTCGTCGACAACGCGTCGACCGACGGCAGCGTGGAAATGGTGAAGAACCGCTACCCGCAGGCGACCCTCGTCGCCAGCGCGGAGAACCTGGGTTTTTCGGCGGCCAACAATCGCGGCACGGCCGTGGCCTCGGGGGAGTTCGTGCTGTTCCTCAATTCCGACACGGTGGTGGAGCGGGACGCGCTGGCCCGGCCACTGACCTATATGCGGGCCAATCCCGACGTCGGCGCGCTGACGGTGAACCTGGTGTATCCCAATGGGGAGCGAGACCCCGACAACCATCGCGGTTTCCCCACGCCGTGGAACGCCTTCTGTCACTTCTCGGGGCTGGGCCGCCTCTTCCCGCGCAACCCGCGCTTCAACGGTTATTTTCGCAACTACGAGGATTTCTCGCAGATCCACGAGGTGCCGGTCATCGCCGGGTCGTATATGATGATGCCCCGCGCGCTGGATCGGCAACTGGGCGGCTGGGACGAGAGCTACTTCTTCTACGGCGAGGACATCGACTACTGCTACCGGATCCACCAGGCGGGTTACCGGATCATCTACTACCCGCTGGTCAGGGTTATGCACTACAAGGGGGCCAGCTCGGGGCTACGCAAGGAGTCGGCCGACATCGCCCGGCCGCCAAAGGAGACCCGGGTGCGCGTCGCCAAAGAGTCGATCCGGGCCATGGAGCTGTTCTACCGCAAGTTCTATCGGGATAAGTATCCGCGGGTGGTGACGGCGCTGGTGCTGGCGGGGATTCGGCTGCGCGGCTGGGCGCGCATCTTGAAGCACCGGCTGATCTGAGGGGAACGCGGCCGCCTCAGACGGCGGTGATGTCGATGGGGCCGAAGAGGGTGGTCTGGTGGGCCACGGCCTCGCGCTGCTTGATGAGTTCCAGCAAGGCCAGGAGCGTGACGGCGATCTCGGTGCGGTCGCGGTGATTGGTGATCATCTCGGCGAAGGTAAAGGGACGGCCGCGCTGCAAATTTTCGCGCAGTTTGCCGAGTTGGTCCTCGATGGTGAGCTGTCGCGGCCGGGCGACCTCGAGCGACTCTTCCAGCGAATCGGAGCGCAACAGAATCTCACTCATCGCCTCCAATAGCGTGTGGACATCAACTCCGGACAGGTCGAGATGCCCCTCCAGCTTGGGCGGCGGCGCCACGCGCAGGTACGTCCTGTATCCCCTCTGCTGCCGCTGATCCAGCCATTGCCCCGCAGCCTTGAACCGCTTGTAGGCGCGCAATTGGCGCAACAGGGTCTCGGCCGGATCTTCTTCCTCTTCCTCGCCGCCGGGGATGATCGGCGGCCGTGGGAGCAGGGCACGGCTTTTGATCAGCACCAGCCGCGCGCCGATGCTGATGAAGTCGATGAGGCTCTCGATCTGCGCGTCTCCCATCTGGCGCACTTGGGCCAGATATTGGCCCGTCACCTGCACCAGCGAGACGGCGGTGATGTCCAGCTCGTCGCGCTCGATCAGGTGGAGCAGCAGATCGAGCGGGCCGTTGAAGACCGGGAGTTCGACGCGGTACTGGTTCATCGGGGGCGCATGATGCAGTAGACGAAGCCGTTCATTTGCACGAGGTCAGTTGTCTCATACCGCTGGCCGATCATATCGAGCACCGGACCGGGATAGAACTGGGCGCGCAGCACAACGGTATCGAACGCCTGCCGGTCGAGCATCGCCAGCATCTCCGTCAGATCGACGGCGTTGTTGTTGTAGAGGTTGAGCAGTTGGGTCGGGTTGGTCACCACGTCCCGGCCGATGAACAGGTTGAAGCCGGCGTCCTCGGCGAAGGCGGCCGTCTCCCCCTGGGCGATGAGGGCGGCGATTTGCTTGCCGGCGGCCGTGTCGGCGGCGTTAGGCGGGCGGCCGAGCAGCCCCACGCCGGTCGCGTCGACGTAGGGGATGGCTTCCGGCTCGCGCGGGGCGGAACACGAAGTCTGCGGGGCGATCATCACCTCGGTCGGGTGGCCGAGCGTTTGGGCGATGGCCGCCAGAGCGGGCGTGTGGGTCGGCATATGGAAGAGGCGGCCGGCCTGCCACAGGTAAAGCAGGCCGATGACGGTTGGCAGCAACACGGCGACCCACGCGGCGTGGCGCGGCGACGGCCACTCGCGTCCGCGCGCCCACCCCAGCAGCTCGCGGAAGGCGAGGCCGGAGAGGATGCAGGCGGCGGCGATAGCCGTGGCGAAGTAGGATTCGCCCGCGCCCCACTTGCCGGCGGTGATGCTGTTCAGGGTGGCGACGACGAACCACACGGCGTAGATCGACAGGCGAGTGGCGTAGAGCTGATAGAGGGCATAGAGGGTGGCGACGACGATGATGAGTGTGTGCAGCCGGAACCATTGGCGGAAGAGCCCTTCGGCCTGGCCGGGGATGAATGGGTTGAGGTTGGCCGTGACAGTGTTGAGCATCCATTCCCCATTGGTAGCGACATTGATGCCCAGAAAGATGAGCCCCGTGACAGCCCCGAACGGGATGGCCCAAACGATGGCCCGCTTCGGCCCGCGCAGGAAGAGGAAGATGAAGACGGCGGCGACGGTGGCGTAGGCCAGCTGCTTGGTGTAGCCGGCGGCCAGCAGCAAGGCCATGACGCCGAACAGAGATTTGTTGTAGCGGCGGCCGTCGGCCTCTTCCCGCTCGATCGTCACAGCCAGCAGCACCACAGCCAGCGTCTCGAACATGACCATGAACATGTGCTGGCGAAAGAGCGGCCCGACGTGGTAGACGTAGTTCGATGCCAGGAAGGCGAGGCCGGAGATGACGGCCAGCCAGGTATATCGGTTGGACGGCTCCCGGCGGCCGGTGCGATGAACGGCGTAGCCGATGGCCGCGGCAGTGATGAGCGTGCCGACGAAGCTGACGAGGCGGCCGGTCCAATACTGCGGGCCAAAGAGCCAAACCAGCGGCACGATGACAACGTGGAAGAGGGGCGGGTAGTTGGACGAGTAGAACGGGTAGGTGTCATTGTCCCGATAGGGCCACTCGCCCCGGCTGAAGTAGACGGTGTCCATGAGCTCAAACCCTTCCCCCTGATCGTAGTCGAAAGGAAAGCGGAACAGCTCGACGGCATAAATGAAGTAGACGATGAGATAGCCGAAGAAAGCGACGAGGGCCAGGGCGATCACGACTTTCGGCAGCCAGGCCACCACCCGCTCGGTGGGGGTATGGTCGATGGGTTGCGAGTGTGGTTGCGTAGTCATCGAGCGGCTTGTATTTGACGAGGTGTTATGGCGCGATGCCGGCGGCTCAGGCCGGGCGGTCGCCAAGCGGCAGCAGCGAGAGGCCGACGACGACGGCCGCCGCCGCGGCGACGAGGGCGCGCCGTTGCGCCGGGCCGATGCCCTGAAACTGCCCCGCGCCGACGACGTCCATGACGAACATGGCCGCGGCCGCGCCGAGCCCGAGCAGGATGAAGATGATTCCCAGTTGGCGTTTCGTCACCATAATGAAAGCGGTACCCAAGATTTCGCCCCACAATTGCGGGGCGCAAAGGATACTATAACACCGGCAAGGGCGAGGCACAATTTGAGCCTCGCGGCCGAACGGCATACAATACCGGCCGATTGACGGATGATGGATGCGATTATGACCATGCTAACGCGACTGTCCGCCACCACTCGGCGGCCCCCAACGCTCATCACCAAAGAGCCCGCCGGCAGACAAAGCCTGTCGCAATTGAGCTGGGTGCTGTCGCTCCTGACGGGCTTTTTCGTGCTGTGGGTGCTGTGGCGCTACGGCGTGGCGGCCGACTCTTTCGCTCGCGCGCCGGCCTGGCTGGGGGAACTGGCGGGCTTGCTGACGGCGGCGGCCTTCCTGACGCTGGTCATCTTGTGGGCCGTCGTCGGCTGGCAGCGAATCGAGGCGCGGCGTGTCAGCCATATTCCGGCGCTGACGCTCGACCAGCTGTACGCGCTTAGCCCGAGGGACTTCGAGCATTACGTGGCCGCGCTGTTCATGCGGCGGGGGTACAAGGTTGAGGTTCGCGGGCGGACGGGGGATTTAGGCGTCGATTTGGCGCTGACCCAGTTCAGCGGCCGCAAGGCGATCGTTCAGTGCAAGCGGTACCGCCACCCTATAGGCCCCGAGATCATCCGCGAGCTGTTCGGCACGATGGTCCACGAGCGGGCGGCCCACGGCTTTTTGGTGACGACGGCCGAGATCTCCGACGGGGCGCGCGCCTGGGCGGCCGACAAGCCGATCACGCTCATCGACGGGCGGACGCTGGTCAAGCTGGGGAAAGCAGGGAGTCGATAATTGGACGTAATCACCAACATCATTTTAGTGCGCCACGCCCAGAGTGTCTGGAACGAGATCGGGCGCTGGCAGGGGCATGCCGATCCGCCGCTGGCTGAGAGCGGCCGGGAGCAGGCGCGGGCGGTGGCCCGGCGGCTGGGGAGCTGGCCAATCGACGCGATCTATTCATCTGATCTGATTCGCGCGGTAGAGACGGCGCAAGCGATCGGCGAGGCAACGGGGCTGGAGCCGATCATCGATCCGCGCTGGCGGGAACGGGGGTTTGGCGCGGCCGAGGGGCTGACGGCCGAGGAGATCGCCGCGCAATACCCCGAGGCGTGGGCTTCGCGGGCGTTTGGTCCGATCTCGGGCATGCCCGGCGCGGAGAACCACGATGAGGTGGTGGCGCGTTCGAGGGCTGCCTGTGCGGATTTGCTGTACAACCACGCTGGGCAGACGGTCGTCGTCGTCAGCCACGGCGGCATGATCCTGACGACGCTGATGCAGCTGCTGGGCTTGCCGCACAACGGCCAAGCGCTGCTGTCGGTGGGTGGGAACACGTCGATCAGTCGAGTGACGATCACGAACGGCCATGCCCGGCTGACGGGTTTGAACGACACGGCCCATCTGGAACTGTTGCGGGTGTGACAATTCCCGGCGGTTTGGCGTCGTGCTATACTCGTTGATTGTCTATGACCCTTACGCCCGCCGTCCAGCCGCGCTATGCGGCGTATCGCCGTCACGTTGACGAGCTCGTCGCCGCCGTGGTCGAGGCCACCGACGCCGAAGTCGCGGTGGGGCAGTTCCTCTCGCGGGAGGGGCGCGAGCTGATCATCGGCCGAGAGCCGGGCGCGGAGCGGATCGATCTGGATCGCGGCCGGGTCTTTCTGGTGGCGACGGGCAAGGCGGCCGTCCCGATGACGCGTGCGGCGCTGCGGGTCGTCGGCGACGAGCTGGCCGGCGGCGTAGTCATCACCAAGGACACCGGCTCGACGGCCGAGGACGCGCTGCCGTTCGCTGATTACCCCGGACTCCCCCTCAGGATCTTTTACGGTAGCCACCCTGTGCCCGATGAGCGGAGCATCGCCGGGACGAAGGCGGCGGTTGACATGTTGGCCGGGGCCACGCGCGACGACGCAGTTATCTGCCTCATCTCCGGCGGCACCTCGTCGCTGCTGACGCAACCTCTGCTGCCACTGGCCGACTGGCGCAAGCTGGTGGAGCTGCTGCTGAAGAGCGGCTGCACGATTAAGGAGCTCAACGCGGTTCGTCGTTCGGTGGATCGCATCAAGAGCGGCGGGTTGGCCCGCGCCGCCAGCCCGGCCACCACCTACGGCCTCATCCTGTCCGACGTGATCGGTAACCAGCTGAACGTCATCGGCAGTGGGCCGACGGTGCCGGAAGAGGAGTTGGTGGTGGGCGCGGTGCAGGTGTTGGGCCGGTACGATATCGCCCGGCAACTGGAGCGGGAAGAGTGGGGGCGGCTGGCGCTGGCGCTCAACCAGGCGCGTTATCTGCATAAATCCCCGCGACCGTCAGTGCGCAACTTCATCATCGGTGACGTGCGCGGCGCGGCCACGGCGGCATTGGTGGCGGCCATTCGGCAAGGGTTCGTGGGCCAACTGCTGACGGCACATCTGGACGGGCAGGCGCGGGAGATCGGCCGTCTGGCGGCCGGTATCGCGCGGGATCTTCCGCCGGGCCAGTGCTTGATCATGGGCGGTGAGACGACGGTGGCGGTGCGCGGCACGGGGCAAGGGGGCCGGAATCAGGAGCTGGCGCTGGCGGCGGCATTGGCTCTGGAGAGACAGCCTCGGGCGGTTGTGTTCACCTTCGCCACCGACGGCGAGGATGGGCCGACGCCGGCCGCGGGAGCGGTCATCACCGGCGAGACGGCCCGGCTGGCGCGATCATACGGCATCGATCCGGTGGCGCACCTGATCGACAATGACAGTCACACCTTTTTCGCCCGCCTGGATGAGGTGAGCCGCGGCCGGGCCGAGCCTCACATCATCCGGACAGGACCGACGGGGACAAACGTCAACGATTTGGTGGTGATCCTCTCGTACGCCGAGTGATATTTCTGTTATTAGCGAAAACGAGTCGGGCAACCGGGAGAGGGAAGCCGTTCGTTTCCGGTTACGCCTCTCCCGGTTGTCTGGCCCTTTCAAATGTTGCGTCGAGTTGTATCGGGCGGGTCACAGACCCGCCTCTACCGTTTTGTAGGCGCAGGTTTGTAACCCGCCCTCTTCGCGCGAGATGCGATTTCGAATAATATACAAAATCTAACGCCAATTGGAGTTTGCATGACAGTTAAATTTGGGACGGACGGCTGGCGCGCCGTCATCAGCGAGGAGTTTACGTTTGCCAATCTGCGGCTGGTGGCGCAGGCGATTGCCGACTTTGTGCGCGAAGAAGAGCCGGATGATCCCAGCGTGGTGATCGGCTTCGATACGCGCTTTTTATCAGATCGCTACGCGGCCGAGGTGGCGCAGGTCATGGCCGCCAACGAGATTCGCGCGCTGCTGGCCCGGGCCGACACACCGACGCCGGCGATCAGCTATGCCGTCTACAACCGCAAGGCGACGGCCGGGGTGATGATCACCGCCAGCCACAACCCGCCTCGCTACAACGGCGTGAAGCTGAAGGCGTCGTATGGCGGCAGCGCCAGCGTGGAGCAGCACCGGCGCGTCGAGTCGTTCCTGGAGAAGAACATTGCCGCAAACCGCCCACCGCGCCTGATGTCCATCGACGAAGCGATCCGCGCCGAACGCGTGGTCAAGTTCGATCCCGCCTGGGCCTATTACGAGCACCTGGCGACACTGGTCGATCTGGACATTATCCACGAGGGGGAGCTGCGCGTGGTTCATGACGCTATGTACGGCGCGGGGCGGCGGACGATCAGTGAAGTGCTGATGCGCACGCGCACCGACGTGGTGAACTTGCGGGACGAGATGAACCCCGGCTTCGGCGGCGTGCATCCCGAGCCGATCGCCAAACATCTGACGCTGCTGGCATCGGTAATGCAAAACTCCAACCGCCACGCCGGGCTGGCAACGGACGGGGATGCCGACCGCATCGGCGCGGTGGACGCGCGGGGGCAGTTCGTTGACCCGCACCGCATCTTCGGGCTGATCTTGCGATATCTGCTGCAGAAGCGGGGGATGCGCGGCCGCGTCGTGCGCACCGTGTCGACGACGCGAATGATCGATCGCATCGCTGCTGAGTTCGACTTGCCCGTCGTGGAGACGCCGGTCGGCTTCAATCATATCTCTGACTTGATGCTGGCCGATCAGGTGGTCATGGGGGGCGAGGAGTCGGGCGGCATGAGCATCCACGGCCACATCCCCGAGGGGGACGGTGTGCTCATGGGGTTGCTGCTGCTGGAAGTCATGGCCGAGGCCCACAAGCCCCTTAACGTGCTGGTCGATGAGCTGCTGGAGACCTATGGCCCGGCGCAGTACGCGCGGAAGGACCTTGAGCTGTCGCGGCCGGTGGCCAAGGCGGCGCTGACGAAGAAGCTGGTCGAGACGGCTCCGGATGCTGTGTCGGGCGTGGCCGTCGAGGAAGTGCGCACGAGCGACGGCATCAAGTATTATCTGGCCGACGGAAGCTGGCTGCTGATTCGGCCGTCGGGGACGGAGCCGGTGCTGCGCGTCTACGCCGAAGCGCCGAATGATGAGCGAGTGCGGGCGCTGCTGGCGTTCGGCGAAGCTATCGCCGACGCCGAGAAATAAGCGACACATTCAATAAATAAAAAGAGCGCGATTCAAGTCGCGCTCTTTTTATTTCAGCGGTAGGTGATTCCCTCTAGATATCGGCGAAGCGGGTGATGATTCGCGCGGTGTGGCGGATGCCGTTGATGAAGTCGGGGATGCGAATGTTTTCGTTCGGCGCGTGGACGCGGCTTTCCGGATGGCCGCAACCGGACGTGACGACGGGCAGGCCGAGCACGTGGATAAACGGGTGCAGCGGCCCGCTGCCGCCGATCAGCGGCTCGACGATTGGCTCCAGGCCATAGACGTCGGCCGCGGCCTCGATCGACATCTGCACGAATGGGTGGTCGGGGTCAGTGCGCGCGGGCTTCACGCCGGCCACGTAGCGGACAGCGACATCGGGGAAGCCCTCGGCGTCGAGATGGGCGCGCAACAGGGGGATGATCTCTTCCGGCGTTTGGTCGGGGACGAGGCGGAAGTCGATCTTGGCCGATGCCTGGGCAGGGAGCACGGTCTTCGCGCCGGGGCCCTGATAGCCGGAGTTGAGGCCGTTGATCGTGGCCGTGGGCTCGAAGACGGCCGCGCGCCGTAGCTCCAGCCCGCCTTCCATGCCCAGCAGGAAGCTATCGACGCCGTAGGTATTGAGGAGTTCGGCCGATTGGTCGGGCTGCTGGGCCAGATAGGCCAGGTCGCGCTCTGTGGCCGGGCGCGCGTTGTCATAGAAGCCGGGGATGCGGATGCGCTCGTCGGGGCCCTTGATGGTGCTGAGGGCCCACACCAGCCGCCAGGCGGCATTGGGGATGAGCGAGCCGCCGAGACCGGAGTGGGCGTCCAGCTCGGCCGTCTGGACGGAAAGCTCGACGTAGCAGAGGCCGCGCATGCCCAGCGTCTGCTCGGGGCGGCCGGAGTAATCGACCGAGCCGAACTCCCAGATGCAGCCGTCGGCGGCGAACTTGTCCTTGTAGGCATCGATCGCGCCGGGGATGTTGGGGCTGCCGACTTCTTCCTCACCTTCGACGACGTATTTGATGCGGACGGGTAGCTCGCCCAGCACGTCGCGAACGGCGGCCGCGGCGGCCATGCGGGTGACGAGCTGTCCTTTGTCGTCGCTGACGCCGCGCGCGAATAGCGTGTCGCCGACGCGGGTCAGCGTGAAGGGGGGCGTGGCCCACAGCTCCAGCGGCTCGGGCGGCTGGACGTCGTAGTGGTTGTAGAAGAGCAGTGTGCGGTCGGAGCGGCCGTCCCGCTCGCCGTAGACGATGGGACTGCCGCCGGTGGGCAGGATCTCGGCCGTGAACCCTTGCTCGCGCAACATCGTGGCCGTCAGGTCGGCGCATTCGTCGATCCCCAGCTTTTGGGCGGAGATGCTGGGTTGGGCGCAGAGCCGGCCGAGTTGCTCGATCCAGTGGTCGAGTGTCTCCTGGATACGATCGTCGATTCGCGCCTCGATTTGGTGTCGGTCATTGGGGGACATTGAGTGTCGATTCCTCCAGCTAAAACGGGAATGAGTATAGATGGGTACTATAGCCCAAGAGGTAGTGAAGGGCGATAATGGGGGGAGAAATTCGGAACAAATGTTTGGAATTAGAGAGAAGTTAAACGGGCTTTTAACGCTCCCGACCGCGCCGACGAAGTACAATACCGGTAGCGGGTGAAACGGTTATGTATAGGTATTAGATGACTGAGAAGATGCCCTCCAAGCCAACGCTGGACATTCGTGAGGCGCTAAATGAGTTGTTGCGACGGAACGAGCGCACCCAAGGCAAAGAAGTCGGAGATATGTACTTAGGCTCCGAAATTTTCATCGCGCAATTGCGACGGCCGAAAGTTGTGGAAGGGGAGTGGGAGAGCATCGATAAAACCGTTGACTTGTTCGATCTGATCGACGCCCACCAGCGGGGAGAGACAAACGTCAGGAAAGGCGAGCGGCCGCCCGGCCGGAAGCCTCCCTCAGAGTAGCCCCAGATCGCGCGCCCGCAGCGCCGCCTGCGTCCGGTCGCGCACGCCCAATTTCCCCAGGATGTTGGTCACATGATTCTTGACCGTGCCTTCAGTAATGAAGAGGCGATTGGCGATCTCCCGATTTGACTCCCCGGCGGCCAGCCAGCGCAGGATCTCCAGCTCCCGTTCGGAGAGAGGCTCGACTAGCTCTTCGGACTGGCTTGAGCGACGGTCGCGCTCCTCCATGCGATTGAACTCGGCCAGTACCTTGGCGGCGATTGAGGGTTGCAGGAAGCTTTCTCCTCTGGCCGTGGCGCGAATGGCTTCGAGTAGTTTGTCGGAGGAGACGTCTTTGAGCAGATAGCCTACTGCCCCCGCGCGCAAGCCGTCGAATACCGTCTCGTCATCATCGAAAGTGGTCAGGACGATGACCCGGGCGCTCGTGTCCATCTGCTTAAGGCGGCGCGTGGCGGCAACGCCGTCGAGCACGGGCATACGTAAATCCATGAGGACGACGTCGGGCTGCAGGGTGGCCACGGCGTCGAGCGCCTCCTGCCCGTTGGCAGCCTCGCCGACGATTTCGATATCACCGTGGAGCGAGAGCAGCGTGCTGAGCCCCTCGCGGAAAAGGGCCTGATCATCCACCAATAGAACGCGAATGGGCATTGGTTTATCCCTCCTCGGCCGCCACGGGGGCGACGTCGGCCGGCAATTCCAGCGCCAGTGTATAACCTTCGCCGGGCGCGGATGTGGTTCGAAGATTGCCACCCAACTGGCGAGCGCGCTCCTGCAGGCCCAGCAAGCCGAAGCCGGCAGACGCGTGGGCCTCGGATGCGCCGACACCGTTGTCGTGGATGACAAGCGTGGTGGCATCGGCGGCATAGCGCAGCATCATGTCGACGCGTGAGGCGCGGGCGTGCTTGCGGATGTTGGTCAGCCCTTCCTGCGCGGCGCGGAAAATAGTTAGCTCGGCGCGCGCGTCCAGCGGTCGCGGCTCTCCTTCCATCCGGAACTCGGCGACGATGCCCGACGCGTTCAGCTCGCCGGTCAGCTTGGCGATCGCTTCCTGCAGCGTCTGCCGGCCGAGGGGAGATTCCCGGATGGCCGAGACGGATTGCCGGACGGCCGATAGCCCTTCCTGCGTCGATTGGGCCGCTTTGTCCAGCGCGGTCATCGCCCGCTCGGGATCGTGGGGGATGAGGGCTTGGGCGGCCTTGATCTGCACATTGACAATGGTCAGGTAGTGGCCCAGATTATCGTGAATCTCGCGCGCCAGCCGGTTGCGCTCGTGCATCGTCGCCAGCTCTTCGGCCTGAACGGCGTAGTCGCCCAGGCGGTGGTTGGCGTCGGCCAGCTCGGCCGCCAGCTTCTCGGCCTTGTGCTGGGCGTTCTCGGCCACCCGATTGACCCGGGCGAAGGCGAAGACGAACACAAAAGCGGTGACGTAGGTGAGGGTGACGTAGATTGTCGTTTGCCAGACGCCGGTGAGAAGGTAGAGGGGCAAGATGACGCCGATGAAGAGAACGATGTAGATCAACCAGCGGAGGGGCGACTTCACGTCCGTGGCTACCTCGGCGATGAGCGGCATCGAGATGAGCCAGATGGCGCCCGCACCGGCCAGCAGAAACTCGATGGCCAACACCAGGGCGGTGAGGGTCAAAAAGTAGATCGTTTTGCTGCGGGACGTGTGGAAGAGGTCGAATCGTTCTTCAGCGATCAGCAGGACGAGATAGGCGACGCCGAGCAGGGTGGCGATGACCAGAGTGGTGGCCGAGAAGGGCGGGCCTGCGGCCGATTGCCGATTGGCGAAGAACTCCACGTATGAGATCGTGAAGGCCACACCGACGACAACCAGCGTGGCGATATGGGCGGATTTGAACAGACTTTCGTGGCTCGGGCGGGGCGGGCTGGTCATGCCGTTATGATACGGAAGTTATGCCGTTCATACGAGAGAAACGCACAACTTGGGTCGATGCTTATTAGTCCGGGCCGTCGAACAGGAAGTTGTCGAAACGGGCATCGGCTGCCGATTGGGTGGTGTAGCTGGCGGCGGCGACACCGGCCACGACGGGCTGGGGCGAGGGCGCGCCGTGCAATTCGCCCACCGGCACATCATTGATAGAGAGATAGATCGTGTCGCCGGTGCGCTCGGCCGCCAGCCGGTTGGTTTCATTGCCGGGCCGAATAGCGTTATTGAAGACCGGCATGATGATCGTCGCGAGATCGTTTTGGCGGGTCTCGAAGACGAGCCAGACGCGATCATCTGTGTTGACGGCGAAGAGGTAGGCGGTTTGTGTGGCATCGTCCACGTCCAGCAGGATGCCGATGAAGTTGCCCGTCCGGCCGTGCCAGCGCACGTCGACGGCCGCTTGATAATCAGTTCGGCCGCACATCGGCCCCGGCATCAGCCACACCGCCCCCGCGCCGGTGAACGCCAGGCGATACTCGCCATTGATTACCGAGGCGTCCAGTGCGGCTAGTCGGCCGGTGAACCAGCTTGTCTCTGCGTGGTCGAATGTATCGAAGAAGTGGCCGCAATAGTTGTAGGCGATGGCCGGCAGGAAGAGCTGGGTCGAGGGTTTGGACTCGGCCGTGGCCGGGCGGGCAGCGGCCGAGCCGGCCAATACAACGGCCATGAGCATCCCACAAGTCAATAGCAGCGCATGAAGTTTCATGCGGTTTCTCCTGGACAGTTGATCCCCGTGAACTTCAATTCAATCGGCCCGATGAGTTGGTGCAGTAAGTGGCGATAACTTAAGTGTAAGGGTGGGCAGTGGGTTGTCAAGGAGGGGAAGAGGGAGGCTCCTTCATATCGGTGCAAAAGGTAGCAATTTACTCGATATGGGACGAGTTGGCGTAACTTGCGCCGGAAAGTGGTGTTTTTACGAGCGAGTCATCCACGCGTGCTCGATGCAACTCAGTCGCATTCGTCGAGGCGGGTCGGGCAAATTGACTGCAAGGAAAAGGTCTCGTCAACCGCAACTCCTTAGCAAAACCGTCGCGAGGATCGACGTCATCACTCACGGGACTTCCGTGAATGGATACGGTTTCACGTTAGTTAATCGGAGGAAATGATGAACACGATTTTGAGCATTTTGGTTGCGCTTGTCCTTTATGCCATTGTTATCTACATCGTCGGCCGTTTGAATCTGGGCCTGACCGTCGACGGCTTCGTCGGCGCGTTTGTCGCCGGCGCGGTTATCGCCGTGGTGGCTTGGCTTGTGAACTGGCTCCTAGGCCAGCTGGGAATCAACCTCGGTGGTGGATGGATTGGGGCGCTTATTAGCCTCGTTGTGGCGGCGATCGTGCTGATGATCGCTGACAGATTCGTGCCCGGCATGCGGGTCAACGGTTTCGTCGGCGCCCTGGTGGCGGCCATCGCAATCGCCGTTGTGGCCTGGCTCATCGGCTTGCTGATTCCGGTCGACGCCAATCCGACCACTGCCCTGCTGCTGTCCTTCTTCTAGGGTTTTCCTGAGCACCACCTCTGTGGGTGGGCGTGGCGCCGGGATGACGACCCGGCGCTTTTTTGTTTGGGCCGGGATTCTTACGTTGTTCATATTGAAAAACGAGGTGGGCGGTGGTAGAATACCCCTACGTAATCAAGGGATTACGGGAGCCGATTTCCAAAGCGCCAAACGAATTTGACCAAAATGGGAATTGGGTCTTGACAAACGAAATAGAGGGTATATAATCCTAAATCGTTGACCCATTACAGAGGTGTCGCCGCCGAAATAAGCGGCACACCCGAAAAACTGAATAGAGTAATGCAAGAAGTGGCGGTTACCGCACTGGAAACCGCGAATTTCGCATGAAATTGGGTCTTGACAGGAATTGCGGACGTGTTATAATCTGAATTCCTGGTGGGGAAAGGACGCCGACCTCGCAAGATAACAAAAGAAGATAGGAAATGGGCACAGGAACTACCTGCGGCCCGAGTTACTATCTCCGATTGACAATAAAGCGAGGGCGGAGAGGAGACTCTTTAAACGGACAACCCTACGGCCTTAACAACTGAATAGTGATAGAAACAGATTAAATTCTGGGCCCTAAATTTTGAGATTAAATCTCGTAGTCAAATACGGGATTCAAACAAACCTTAACGGAGAGTTTGATCCTGGCTCAGGATGAACGCTAGCGGTGTGCTTAAAGCATGCAAGTCGAACGTGATCCCTTGGATTCGTCTGAGGGTGAAAGTGGCGAACGGGTGAGTAACGCGTTGGTGATCTGCCCCGGAGTGGGGGATAACTATTGGAAACGATAGCTAATACCCCAGATGTTATCGTCTTTGGAAAACGATGACTAAAGTTCAGGCGCTCCGGGAGGAGCCAGCGTCCCATCAGCTAGTTGGTAAGGTAACGGCTTACCAAGGCAAAGACGGGTAGGGGGCGTGAGAGCGTGGCCCCCCACACTGGTACTGAAACACGGA
>CAYNOL010000060.1:13247-18302 GCA_964398825.1 uncultured Ardenticatenaceae bacterium | reverse complement strand
CACTTCTTGCAACTCTTCCTTCGCTTCGTCACAGCCGGCCACGTCATCGAAGCCGACCGTCGGGTGATCGCCGGTGAACATGCGCGCCCGGCTCTTGCCAAAGGAGATCGCCTGGTTGTTGCTGCCTTGTGCCTGGCGGAAGATGAAGTAGAAGAAACCGATGATGAGCAGAGCCGGCAGGAAGATGGCCACAAGGTTCAGCACCCCGCTCCACTGGCTCGGCCGCTCGTAGGTGATAACAGGTCGTTCGTCAGCGTAGGCGCTGCTGTCGACCCCATACACGGCCAGTAACTCTTCGATCGAGGAGACGCCGCTGATACTGGCCCGCACAGGCGGGCGGTTGGCGCCTATATAGACAACGGTCACCTCACGGCCGTTGCTGGAGACGATCAGCTCTGCAATTTCGTTGGCTTTGATCTCCTGGGCCAACTGACTGATCGGGATCTCCTGTTGAGTTGCCGGGGCGGAATTATAGCTCCACAAGACAGCCGCGACTGCCGCCCCAATGAGGAGATAGACGAGCCATCTTGTTAATCGCATCGAATTCATGAATGTGCCTCCGGCAAACGGCCGAAATTTCTGGGTACGATTTTAGCCGCTATAAGCCAGGAATACAAAGTACCATAGGGGGATGAGGCCCAGCAGGGCGGCGACGGCCAGGATACCCAGGACCACGGCCACCCAGTCGGGGCCGGGCGTGGGCTCCGCGCCAACGGCCGCAGGCGTGGCCCAGGTGGGCGCAGGACGCGTCTCGCCACCGTGGATGATGATGTCACCCTCGGCCAAATCGAGCGGGTCGCGGCCCGGCGGCCAGGGGTAGACGGCCGTCGTCTGCTCATAGGTGGGCACTTCCACGTCGAGAAGCGAGACGGGGGCGGTGGCCTGCAGGCTACTCTCGCGATGGGCGCTCAGGATGCGGCCAAACTGGTCGCCGGTGCGATAGCGGGCGGCCGGCTCCTTGGACATGACTTTCAGCAAGATCTGATCGAGTTGATCCGGGATGAGCGGGTTGAACTCCGAGGCGCGCGGCGGCGGCTCGTGCATATGCTTCAGCGCCAGCGCGGTGTGGGTATCGGCCTGGTACGGCAGGCGGCCGGTGAGCAGCTCGAACAGCACCACACCGATGGCGTAGACGTCAGACGCGGGAGTGGCGGCCAGCCCGGCGGCCTGCTCCGGCGAGAAGTAGTGGGGCGTGCCCCAAATCTGGCTGTCAATGGTGTGCTGGGTGGCCTCGCTCATGGCGCGGGCGATGCCGAAATCGGCCACCTTCACCCGGTCGTCGCGCGTGACGAGGATGTTCTGCGATTTGACGTCGCAATGCACCAGATTGGCGCGATGGGCATAGCCGATGCCGGCGCAGATCTGGATCGCCAGGTTCAGCGCCTGGTCAATGGGCAATGGACGCCCTTGCTGATTCTGCAGACGGATGAGCTGCTTCAACGTTCGGCCGTCGACGAACTCCATGACGATGTAATGGCGGTTGTCGTCCTGGCCGATGTCGTGGACGGTGACGATGTTGGGGTGGGACAGGTTGGCCGCGGAGTGGGCCTCGCGCTGGAAGCGGCGCAGGAAGCCCTCGTCGTCGGTCAGGTTTTCATTGAGCACCTTGACGGCGACGATGCGGCCGAGCAATATGTCCTGGGCGCGATAGACAACCGACATGCCCCCGCTGCCGATGCGGTCGATGACGCGATAGCGCTCGTTAAATACGACTTGATCTTCTACCATTGATAGGTGAATTGTAGAGCGGAGCCCGCTTCGCCGCAAGGGGCGCTACTGGGCGTGTCATATTGCGACGTCGCTCACGGGGCCTATGGCTGCGGCGAGGCGGGCGGTGTCGGTGACGGCGGGGGCGTCGATGTCACAATAATCGGCGGCGGCGGTTCGCCGGGGGGTGGCTCAGGGGTCGGCGGGCTGGTGGGCGTGGCCGTCGGCGTCGGCGCGGCCGACGTGGCCGTGACGATGAGCGGCACGGTTGGGGCGACGGTCGGGGTCGGCGCGTTGGGATCGGGCGCGAAGGAGACGAGACGGCGCTCGCTCTCGGCCAGCACGTTGCCGAGACCGTCTTCGAGGCGAACCAGCCAGTCGAACTCCCTCACAGGACTGCCGGGCAGCAGCGGCGCGCCGAGCGCCGCGCGCCCCTCGGCCGACAGCACGTAGCGGCTGCCGTAGACGGGCTGTGACACACTGCCCAACGGCGTCAGCCTCGTCCCGTCAACGAGATAGACAACGAAGCGCTCTCCGCTGCCAAGCGGCAACGGCCACATCCAGTTGAAGTTGGTAACGTCGCTGTCGAGTGCGCTGTGGCCACCGGCGGGGAGCAGCGCCCGCAGCACGGGCTGCACCGGCGCGCCGTAGCTGATGCCGAACTCGGCCGTCCAGTGCCACACGTTGTCCGTGGCGAAATCCTCGACGTAGCCGATGCCGACTTCCGTGCCGAGCTGGTTGAGCAATAGCGGCCGGTGGGTCTCGCTGTTGATCCAGAACTCGACGGCCATGCGCGGGTCGGCAAAGCCCCAGGCCGTCGCCTCACCCGCGTAGCCGCCGCGATAGCCGCCCCGCAGCAGGCGCTCGGCGGCCGTCGTGCCGTCGGTGCCGACGTGGGGGTTGTCGGGGAAGCGCGCCTTGTCCAGCGCGTGGGCCTGGGCCGCGCTGCTCAACTCGAAGCTGTAGGCCATGGGGGGCAGGCTGAACCGGGCCCGCGCGGCGTTGATATAAGCCAGCAGTTGTTCGGCCGGGGACGTGGCGGGGTCGAACGGGACAGGATCGAGCCGGAACGCTTCGGTCAGATTGTACTCCACCGGATTCAGCTGAATGGCTGAGGCCACATCCCCAGCAGCGGTCGCGGCAAATTCCACCCCGCCCTCGCGGGCCATCATCGGCAGGAAAAGCGACGTCGTGCCCGGATCGACGCGCACCCACCGTCCGACCTGGCGCTGGCCGAAGCCGTTGTCGGCCGTCAGCGTCACGTAGTAGTCGCCCGGCATCCGGTAGAGGTGGCTGATCGTCTGGCCGGCGCGGGTGCGGCCGTCGCCCATGTCCCACGTGTAGCGCTGGACGGTGTCGTCGCCGAACGCCTGTCCGGCCAGTGGCTGGCCGACGGCCACACGCTCGGTGATGACCATGTCGGCCACCGGCGGATCGCCGACGACGACATCCCAGACGGCGTCGGAGCGGCCGAATTCGTTCTCCACGGTCAGTCGCACGCGGTAGGAGCCGGGGCGGGTGTAGGTGTGGGACGGCTGCTGCTCGCCCATGAGCGTGGAGCCGTCGCCGAAGTCCCAGAAGACGCGCAGCGGGGGCTGGCCGCCGCTGCGGTTTAGAAAGGTCACCGACTGACCGATGGCCGGGGCGTCGTCGTCGGGGCGAAACGAGGCGACGGGGTGGGGCAATACCGTCAGGCTGATCTCCTTGCGCACGCGGCCGCCGGGGTTGGCCACCTCGACGGTGATGGTGTGCGTTCCGGCGGTGGGGAAGACGACTTCCGGCTCGGCCAGCTCCAGGCGGCGGCCGTCGCCCAAATCCCAATTGACGGTCAGCGGGCCGGGCCCGGTGACACCGGCGCGCAGCCGCACCGGCTGGCCTACCGACGCCTGCCCCTGGGCTTCCACGACCCCGACGAGCGGGGGGATGCCGACCCAAATGGGGGCGGCGGCCGTGCGTTCGTCCCCCTGGTGGCGCAGCACCGCCTCGACGCTGCGCTCGGGGTTCAGCACGTCGGTCGACTGGGCAACTACGTTCACGGTGAACTCCTGGACACCGCCCGCGCCGACAAGCGGCAACCAGTCGAGGCGGTTCTCCTGCAGGTTAAACGTCGCGCCGGATGGCAGGGCGTAGACGTCGGCCTGCAAACCGCTCGGCAGCTTCAGCAGGATCGACGGGGTGAGGGGCTGGTTGCTGTGATTGGCCACGCGGGTGGTCAGGCGCATCTGCGTGCCGGGCAGGGCCACCGGCGGATCGACGGTCACTTCCAGGGTCAGCAGGCCACTGTCGGCGCGCGCGTAGCCGGAATAGAGCACGGCCCGTGAAGACGGCCGCCACGCAAACAGCGTCGCTCCCAGCAGCAACGCCAGCACCCCGATTGACAAAAGGCGAACCCGGTTCGACACGTGGCCCTTTAACATGTGGCTCGCAGTTTAGCAGAGAGGCAAGTGGGGAACAAGTGAGTCTTAACAAATAGAAAAGGCTCCCGAAGGAGCCTTTCCAAAATTTCCGCGTTTTTCACAATTAGCTACAGATTTATGTCGATACAACGGATTGAACCACCATCGTCAAAATCCGTGCTTTCCGTGCCGATCCGTCGCCACTCTCCTAATAGAAAATCATCCGCGGCAGGGTCTTGGCCTGCTCCACCCAGTTCTGCACTTCCGACGCGTGCGGGGTGCGGCGAACGAGCGACTTCTGGGCGTTGACGTCCATCATGCGCTTGTAGAGGTTGGCGGGATTGCGTTGGGCGAGTTCTACAACCGTGTCGACGCCCGACTGTTCCAGCAGGTCGGCGTATTCGTGGGCCACGCCCTTGATGCGGTACAGGTCGACATGGTTGACCCAGGTGAGGATGAGGCTTTGGGCGATACCGGTCAAGTCGGAGGCGCGCTTGCGGCCGCGGCGGGTCGAGCAGTTGACCAGCAGGTCGCGAATGGTGCGGATGCCCGCGGCCTGAAGCTTCTCAACGTTGTCCGCGCCGATGCCTTCGATGTACGAAACGCTCTTGGTGAACTCGGAACCGGGACCAAAGGAGGTAAGGAATTCGTCGAATTGCTGACCAATCGCTTCTACCGTTGGCTCACCTCCGGCGTCCGGATCGTCATAGGACACGTCGGTCACGCCCAAAGCGCCGACGGCCGCCCCGGCCCGGGTGACATCATCGGTGGTGGAGCTGACCACGTCGCCGACGGTGTCGGCCGCCGCGTCGTAGGCATCACCCACCGCGTCGGCCGTGGCGTCAACGGCGTCGCCGACCCGGTCGCCGGCATAACCCACGGCGCCGGCCACGTCGTCGGCCACGTCGTCGGCCACGTCACCGGCGAAGTCGGCCGCCGCGTCGTAGGCATC
>CAYNOL010000060.1:0-13147 GCA_964398825.1 uncultured Ardenticatenaceae bacterium | reverse complement strand
CGCCGACCCGGTCGCCGGCATAACCCACGGCGCCGGCCACGTCGTCGGCCACGTCACCGGCGAAGTCGGCCGCCGCGTCGTAGGCATCACCCACCGCGTCGGCTGTGGCGTCAACGGCGTCGCCGACCCGGTCGCCGGCATAACCCACGGCGCCGGCCACGTCGTCGGCCACATCACCGGCGAAGTCGGCCGCCGCGTCATAGGCGTCGCCGGCCGCGTCGGCCGTGGCGTCAACGGCATCTCTCACCCGATCACCGGCGGCATCGAAGACATCTGCGCTCCCCGTGGCCAGTTCGCCGGGCACATCATCCGCGGCGTCGAACGCATCCCGCACCCGATCGCCGGAGTACTCAACGGCATCGGTGACCTCGGCCGCCATATCGCCGGTCATGCCGGCTACGGCGTCACCGGCGGCGTAGACGTCGGCCCTGGCGTCCCGGGCCGCGTCGGCCGTGGCGTCATAGGCATCGTCAACGCGATCGCCGACGTAGTCAACCGCGTCGCCGGTCATGCCGCCAACGGCGTTGATCGAATCGTCAACCGCCTCGCCTGTGTAACCGGCGCGGTCAGTGACATCGATGATGGCGTCGCCGGTGTAGTCGGCCGCGTCGCGGGTGGCATCGCGCACGTCGTCGGCCGCTTCATCGGCCGCGGCGACGGCGGCCGAGGCGGCGCCGGCTGCGGCGGAGGTCACGCCGGCGGCGGCGGTGGAAGCCATCGTGCCGACGGTCGTCGTGCCGGTCTCGGCCGCGCCGCTGCGGGGCGAGTCATAGGCGCTTGAGGTTCGGGTGTAGGTGGGGGTGGTCGCGGCGGGGACGGGGTCGCTGCCGCGATCGAACAGCAGGGCGATAACCAGCAGGAGCTCGATGGCCTTGATGACCAGCGGGATCGTGCCACCTTCGAAACCCTCGCCTATGATGAAATACCCAATAAGGGTGATCAACGTATAGGCCAGGAGTATCCAGCGGATCGTTCGGCGTCCGCCGATCGACGTCCAGTAAAGCACCAGCAACACGAGATAGCCGACGCCATTCAACACCAACATCCATAGCGTGGTTGTTTCTGGGTCGCCAAACCCGTCGGGAAGATTGAATCCTACCAATAGATGAAGGATTCCGGTCGCGGCCGTCAATAATGCGATCAAATATTTCATGGTACTTCCTCCGTGCCTGTCCCTGCCAAGTTAAGGTGTGGTAAATAAACCTCAAGAGGTTATGAAAACTATAGATCATTTTAACCATTCGCACAACCCCGGCGGGAGCGATCGCGAATGGATGGGCATCAGGCAGCGCAGACTTTCGTGACTGAGACGGATGCAACCTGGAAAGGTTGCGTTACAGGGAATGATCACGCTGCGAATGGGGAACGGACGGCGTTCGTATGGGCGGCGAGCGACTGTGCCACCTGTTTATGGTATAAACCGGCATGATAGCCACTTGTGGCGACGATGAGGGACGCTCCTCAGTCGTTCAATCCACAAAGCAACTTTTCAAGAGGTAATCAGAATGTCAGATATCGAACTGGCCGTCATCGGCGGCAGCGGTCTGTACAACATGGCAGGCCTGACAGACGTGGAAACGATAAGCGTCGAGACCCCCTTCGGCAAGCCGTCCGACGACATCACGCTGGGCCAGCTGCACGGCCGGCGCATCGCCTTTCTGCCGCGCCACGGCCGCGGCCACGTGCTGACCCCCGGCGAAGTGCCCTACAAGGCCAACATCTACGCCCTCAAGACGTTGGGCGTGCGCTACATCATCTCCGTCAGCGCCTGCGGCTCGCTGCGCGAGGATTTCGCCCCCGGCGACATCGTCATCCCCGACCAGCTCTTCGACTTCACCAAGGGCATGCGCGATTACAGCTTTTTCGGCCGCGGGCTGGTGGCCCATCTGGCCGCGGCGCACCCGTTCAGCATTGAGCTGAACGCGGCGCTGGCCAAGGCGGTGCAGGCCGCCGGCGGCAAAATCCACCGCGGCGGCACCTTCATCACCATCGAAGGCCCGCGCTTCAGCACCAAGGGGGAGTCGGAGATTTACCGCCAATGGGGCATGAGCATCATCGGCATGACCACCAGCCCCGAGGCGTTTCTGGCGGCCGAGGCGGAGATCGCCTACGCCTGCATGGCCCACGTCACCGACTATGACTGCTGGCATGAGAGCGAGGCCCCGGTGACCGTCGAAATGGTCATCCGCACGCTCATGGCCAATACCACCATCGCCCAGGCGGCGATCAGCCGGCTCGTCGAGCAGTATGACCAGTGGGCGGGTGACTTCGATGCCCACAGCGGGCTGAAGGACGCGCTCATCACCGACAAGGCCCACATCTCCCCGGCCACATTGGAGGAGCTGCGGCCGATCGTCGGCAAATACCTCGATTGATGACGCCTTTCCGTTCGGGTGTGGCCGCCTGGCGACGCTGGTCGGGCCAGGCGCTGGAGGAGCGGGACCCGGTTCGCGATCGGCGCGAACTGGCGCTGATCCTCGCCGCGGCGGCGTTTGTCTTCGTCAACGCCGTCGCCTACAGCCTCGTGCGGGAGTCGGCCGTCACCTGGCCCCACCTCTTCGCGCCGCTGGTGTGGCTGGGGGGGGTGCTGGGGGCCCACCTGGTGCTGCGGACGATGCTGCCGCGGCGCGACCCGTTTCTGCTGCCTCTTTTCGCGCTGCTGGCCGGGTGGGGGCTGCTGCTGCAGGATCGTCTGGCGCCCAACTTCCTCGGCCGCCAGACGGTGTGGCTCGCGCTGGCGACGCCGGCGATGCTGTTCGTGGCCGTCGCCCCGCGCACCCTGCAGCCGTTGATGCGCTACCGCTACAGCCTGCTGGTGGGCGGCCTGTTCCTTCTGGCTTTCTCGCTGGTGTTCGGCGTGAATCCCAGCGGCAGCGGCGCGGCGCTGTGGCTGCCTGTGCCTTTTCCCTATTGGGGTACGGTCTATTTCCAGCCTTCGGAAGCGCTCAAGCTGTTGCTCGTACTCTTCCTGGCCAGCTACTTCACCGAGCAGGAGCCGCTGTACCGTTATCGCAAGGCGATGAGTGATGGTAAACGCTCCACATTGCAGCGCCACCTGCCGTTCCTCGGCCCGTTGCTGCTGATGTGGGGCTTCACATTGCTGCTGCTGGTGTGGCAGCAGGATTTGGGCGCGGCGGCGCTGTTCTTCGTCGTCTTCATCATCCTGCTGTATCTGGCCACGGGCGAAAAAGTGTACGTACTCAGCGGCTTGCTGCTGCTGTTGCTGGCCGGGGTCATCGCTTTTTTTGCCTTCGACGCCGTCGTGGCCCCGCGTGTGCTCAGCTGGATCAATCCGTGGCCCAACGTGAGCGACCGGGCGTACCAGATCGTCCAGGGGCTCTACGCCCAAGCCGCGGGGGGCCTGTTCGGGCAGGGCATCGGCCAAGGGTTCCCCGACTTCATCCCCGTCGTGCATTCCGACTTCGTCCTGGCGGCGATAGCCGAGGAGTGGGGGCTGCTGGGCAGTCTGGCGATCGTGGCTTGCTTCGGCGTGCTGGCCGTTCGCGGCTTGCGCACGGCCGTCTTGTCCATTCGCGGCCGCCAACCCGCCTTCTTCCACGCCTATCTGGCCGCGGGGCTCGTCGCGCTGTTCAGCATGCAGGCTTTCCTGATCATGGGCGGCGTCACCCGGCTGCTGCCGCTGACGGGCATCACATTGCCGTTCGTCAGCTACGGCGGCAGCTCGATGCTGATCAGCAGCATCGGCATCGGCTTGCTGCTCTACCTGTCGGCCCGCGCCGATTCGGTCACGTCGAGCCCGCCGGCTGATGCCGCGCTGGCCCGCCGCCTCGGCCGCCTGGGGGTGTTGTTTCTGGGCATCTTCGCGGCCGTCGCGCTGGCGCTGACTTATTGGAGCGTGGCGCGGGCCGACGTCCTGCTGGCGCGCGAGGACAACCCTCGTCTCATCGAAAGCGTGCGCCGGGTGCAGCGCGGCCGAATTCTGGACATCAACGGCGCCGTGCTGGCCGAGTCGCGAACGGTGGACGGCATCCTCGGCCGCGTCTACCCGTCGCCGGAAAGCAGCCCCGTCGTCGGCTACTTCAGCTTGCGCTATGGCGCGGTCGGCATCGAAAGTGCCTTCAACGACTTCCTGTCCGGCCGGGGCGACGGCTTTTGGCCCGAGGCGCTGCGGCGATTGCTCCACGTGCCGCCGCAGGGCGCGGACGTGCGGCTGACGCTGGACGCAGGGTTGCAGCAGCGCGCGGCCGAGCTGATGAGCGAAAGGGATGTCACCGGCGGTCTGGTGCTGCTTGAGCTGGTACAGATCGGCGGCGAGCCGGTGGCCGAGGTGCGGGCCATGACCAGCGCGCCGGGTTTCGATCCCAACCGCATCGACGCCGAGTTCGAGGCGCTGTCGTCGGACCCGCGCAGCCCGCTGCTGAACCGCGCCGCCCAGGGGCATTACCAGCCGGGGCTCATCCTGCAGCCGATGATCACCGCCTCGGCCATTGACGCGGGTGTTGTCGCGATGGACGATCCGCTGGTGGAGCCGTTCCTGCCGGTGGTGATCAACCAGCAGGTGCTGCGCTGCGCCCGGCCGCGCGACGAGGCGGACCGGACGCAGTATACCTGGGGTGACATGGCGGCGCTGCGCTGCCCCGCCCCGCTGCACACGCTCGGCGACCGTCTGGGGGCTCAACAGCTGAACGAGATCTTCGCCCGCTTCGGCCTGACCCGGCCGCCGGACGTGCCGATCTCCGTCAACGGCGCGGAAGCATCGATAGCCGATGCGGGGCTGGCCGCCATCGGCGAGGAGCTGCTGATCGTCTCGCCGCTGCAGGCCGCGCTGGCGCTGGGGGCGATCGCGGGCGACGGCCGTCTGCCCGCGCCGCGGCTGGTCGAGGCGCTGGCCGGCGAGGATGGTCAATGGGGCGTCCAGCCGCCGGGCTCCCCGGCCTTCGGCCAGGTGTCGGTGTCTCCCGCAGCGGCCGCGGCCGTGCGCGAGGGGTGGCCCGGCGACGGGGATATCTCCTCGTTCACCGTCTCGGTGCTCTCGGGGCCGGATAATCAGCGCAATGTGTGGTATCTCGGCTTCGCGCCGACGACCAGCCCACGCTACGTCGTGGCGTTGCTGGTTGAAGATGAGACGAATTTGGCGTTGGCGGGGCGAATTGGGGTGAATTTGCTGGCGGCCGCGATGGAGACGGGGAACTGAGTTTGTCAGGCACACGTTGCGGAGATTCTACCCGCGGCCTCTAACCCGCGGCTAACGTAAATAGACCGGATTGCTGTAAATCCACCCTCGCTCCCTTCCCTCATACGGGAGGAGGCACTCGACGCGGTAGGCGCCGGGTTCTTCGGGAATGTACGTCAGGTTGCTCTCCCGCTCCACTTCAACGACTACTTTGCCGTGGCGGATGATACGAATGCGGCAGCGCGTGGGAGCACGGACTTGCAGCGTCGCCCCGAAACCGAAGTGGATCTCGTCCCCCATGATGCCCACTTCCGAACCCTGGACGGTGAAGCGGAAGTCGTCGGTGGGGCCGGCCATGTCATAGCCGACCCAGCTGTTGCCCCGGCCGATGGCTCGCAGCAGCAGGCGGCTGTCGGGGTCGATGTCGCC
Organism: uncultured Ardenticatenaceae bacterium; assembly: GCA_964398825.1. Lineage (GTDB taxonomy): Bacteria > Chloroflexota > Anaerolineae > Promineifilales > Promineifilaceae > Promineifilum. The sequence goes on along the minus strand of CAYNOL010000060.1, from coordinate 7,584 downwards.
ACTCAGCGGCCGGGGAAGCAGCACATGGGTGTTGACAGCGCGGAACAGGAATTCGTACGGGTAGACCACGCGACGCAGCGGGCCGAGGCGCAGCGGCGTGCCGTGGGCGTCACTGTTGCCGACGGCGGCGACGCGCAGCCCCTTGGCCAGTAGTTCGTCCCACAAGGCCAACGTGCGCGGGTCGGCCCCGTCCACGTAGCGCTCGGGCCGCAGTGTCGCCCGCACGGCGGTGATCAGGGCGCTCAACTTCTGCTTCCCCCTGGTGAGTTGGGCGACGGTGTTCTTGAAGCCGGACATATAATTCCAGATCTCAAGCCCGGTGAAGCCTTCGATGTTCCAGTCGTGCCACCCCAGGTCGGGCTGGCCCGTTAGCGGCAGTTCGTCCTCGTGGGGGTGAGCCAGAAAGCCGTAGCCTCCCGCGCCGATCGTCTCGTCGATGAGCGCTTGCGGGTTGGGCGCGTAGGTAGCCAACTCCTTGCCTGCGCCATAGGCCAGGAAGTGGCTGGCCTGGGGCACGCGCCGCACGTTGTGGACTTCTTCGCCGGTCAGCAGCAGCACGCGGCCGTCGTCGTTCTCGTAATATCCCTCTACCCCGGTCACGTAGACGTTGTGATCGGTAACGATGATAAAATCCAACCCGGCGCGGATCGCGTCCTGGGCGATCTCGGCATGGAGCTCCTCGCCATCCGAGTAGCGTGTGTGGATGTGCATGTTACCGCTGTAATGATGCCAGGTAGAGGACATTTCGTGGGTGTCTTTCAGTTGAAATCAGGTGAAGGCTGTCTTGTTATGCTATCTCGTTTGGCAAGGGTTAACAAGCGTGAAGGATGTTGGTTGGGCGTGTTGTCGTTGCCTATCGCCGGGCAACTATGCTACATTTTATGTCTAATTATGGTTAGCCGTTTGACTCGCCTAATCGGGCTGTTAGCCGTTGTTTCCCTCTCGCTGGCCGGGTGCGATCCGGGCGGTCGTCTGGCCCAATTGACGCCACAAGCGCCGGGCGGCACGCCGGTCATCCTGGGCATCACCGCCGAGGCGCCGGGCGGCGGCACGCTGGCCACCCCCGGCGGGCAGCCCGTCGACATGACAACCCCGGCCCCGCCGCCGCAGCCCGCCCCCACCTATGACGCTGCCCTGCCCGCCTGGACGATCCTCTACTATGGCGGCGCCGACAACGGCCGCGACGAATTCGTCTGGAGCGACATCAACGAATTCGAGGCCGCCGGCTCGACGGACCAGGTGCGCGTGGTGGCCCAGGTCGACTGGCCGGAGGGAAGCCGGGCGGGCACGGCCGACACCGTCCGCTATCTGATTCGCCCCGACACTGACCCGGCGACGATCTCGTCCGAGGCGATCGCCATGCTGGGCGAGACCAATATGGGCGATCCGGCAATGCTGGCCGACTTTCTGAGCTGGGGCATGAGCACCTACCCCGCCAACCGGTATGCCCTCTTCGTCGGCGACTTCGGCGGCGGCTGGCAGGGGTGCTGCATCGATGGCGCGACGGGTGTGGGAGAGGCGGATTACCTCAGCCTGGCCGACATCGACCAGGCGCTGGCAGCCGCGCGCCGGCAGACGGGCCAACGACTGGAAGTGATCGCTTTCATGGCCGGCCTGATGAATCAGGTGGACGTGCTGCAGGTCGTCCAGCCCCACGCGGCCTATGCCGTCGCCGCGGCCGGTCTTGCTCCCGGCTCGTCGTGGGAGTTTGAGACGGTGCTTGCCCTGCTGAACACCGACCCGCTAGTTGACGGCCGCCGCTTCTCCGGCGATCTCGTCACCGCCTTCGTCAACTACCAGCGCCAAATGGCCGGGGACGAGTACACCGGCATGGCCGCCGTCGATCTGGCGCAAATTCCGACCGTGTCGGCCGCTGTCGAGGGGCTGGCCCTGGCGCTGGCGGCTGACCCCGCCTTCCACGGCGCGATAGCCGCCGAAGGGCGGCGCGGCGCGCAGAAGTACGCCGAGGCGATCGTGGCCGACAGCGAGCAAATCGCCGCCGTCGACCTGCTCCACGCCGCGGCCATCGTCGCCGAGATCGCGCCACCGGGTGATCTGCAAGCGGCTGCCTCGGCCGTCAGCGCGGCCGTGGCCGGGGCAGTCATCGCCTATGACCACGGCCTGGGCATTCCCGGCGGGCGGGGAATCGCCATCTATTGGCCTGCCTCGCCGGCGGCCGTCGACCCGCTCTACGCGCAAGTCAGCCGCCTGCCCGCCTGGGCCGACTACCTCGCCTCGGCCGCGCCGGAGCCGCCCGAGGCGCTGCAACTCCGGGTTGATCGGGGGGCGCGCGACACGATCCACATCGCCAATCCGGCCCTGGCGCGCTCGGAGATCGTCGGGCAGCGATTGGAGGAAGTGGCGCTCGTCGTGGGGCAGGAAGCGGCCGACGGCCGGCAAGTGCTGCGGCAATACGAGACGATCCAGCCCGCGACGGTCACGATGCCCGGCGGCACAAGCGCGTCGCTGTGGCGCGACGGGCGGCACGAGTCGCTCATCATCTGGGACGCAACGGCCGGCTATCTGGCCGACTCCACCGGCGGGGGGGATTTCGCCCTCTTCCGTCCCGTCGACCACTCCTCAATCGGCCCCCAGCTGGCGTTGAGTGGCGCGTACCGGCCGGGGGGACAAGACCCGGCCACCGACGCGACGGCAACGTTTCGGGAGGATGATCCGGCGGCGCGGCGGCTGTGGTTGTCCCCGGCCGTCCATGGCACGCACCTTGTCGGGGAGATCGCCCCTGCAGGGGGCGACACCTTCCAGGCGGCGATGATCATCGCCAATGGCGACGGCACGCTGGCCAACGAGCCGGGCGTGACGGTGACCTACGACGAGGGGGGCGCGATTTATCGCACGACGCGGGCGCTGCCGGCGGGCAACTACGCCGTCGGGATTCGGGCCACGACGGCCGGGGGCGGCGCGACATGGGCCGCGCAGCCGTTCGTTGTCGATCCCGCACAGGCGCTCGACGGCTTCCGCGCCTACGTCGACGCGGGGCGCAACGTCCAGTTCCTCTATCCGGCCGCCTGGCTGCCGCCCACAACACAGGACGGCATCACCTACACCAGCAACATCAGCGGCACCACCCAGCTGCAAGTGCGCTACTATCCGGGCTGGGCGGGAGATCTGGCTGCGCTGCAACAGGAAGTGCTGGGAACGTTCGGCGACGTCAGTGTTCTGCTGCAGGAAGGGGTTCATGTCAGCACCGAGACGCCGACGGAGGGCGTGCGCACCGCCTATGGCTATGACAGCGCCGACCGCGGCGGCCGAACGGGGATGTTCCTGACCTTCCTGCGCGACGGCACGGGCTATGTCATCGATCTGGACGGGCCGCGCGAGGACGAGGCGACGACGCTGGCGATCCTCGACAGTATGGGCGCGACGTGGCAGTTCCTGCCCGAGCGGATCGGTTTCGGGCCGGAAGGCGCGGCCCGGCTCAATGTGTCCAACTTCCGGATGCAGTATCCGCCGGGATTTGCCTATCAGGAGTTCAACAACTGGCACCGCTTCGCGGCCGACGCGCAGACGTTCGTGGCCGTGCGCGTGCAGCCGGCGGCGCGCACCCCGGCCGAGGCGATGGCCGGCCTGTTGCAGACCGCGGCCGAAGGCGTTGACGGCTTCACGGCCGACGAGCCCCGGCGTTTGGTCTACGGCGGCTTTGTCTGGGAGCGAAACGATTTCCACTATACCGACGCCAATGGTCATATCGTCGCCGGCTTGCTGCTGAGCCGCCGCGACGGCGACACCGAGATCGCCGTGTGGGGCGAAGCGCCCGACCCGGCGGGCGATCTCATCCGGACGCTCTTCCTGCCGACGGCGGCCACGGTTGAGCGCATCCCCGTTGCGCCGTCCGGTTGACATGTGAGGTCTCTTCCCGCCCCCCCTATCAAGAAGTAATTGATCCATGAGTTCGATCTCACGCAATGAGTTTTGGGCCGGCGTGCGGGCCGAGGCGCCCATCTTGATGGGCGTTGCGCCGTTCGGCATGATCTTCGGCGCGGTGGCCGTCGCCGCCGGGCTGCCGGCCGCGCTGGCCCAGGCCACATCGTCGGTCATCTTCGCCGGTTCGGCCCAGTTCATCGCCGCCGAGCTCATCGCCGTGGGCACGCCGCCGTTCGTCCTGCTGATGACCACCTTTATCGTCAACCTGCGCCATCTGCTCTACAGCGCCTCGCTGGCCCCCTATGTGCGTTCGTTGCCCGTGCGCTGGAAGCTGCTGTTGGCCTATCTGATGACCGACGAGGCGTATGCCGTGACGGTGGTGAATTACACCGATTCAGACAAGCCCGCCGGTCACAAGCATTGGTTCTTCCTGGGCGCGGGGTTGGCGTTGTGGACGACGTGGCAGCTGACCACGGCCGTGGGCATCTTCCTCGGCGGCCGCATCCCCGAGAGCTGGTCTCTCGACTTCGCTCTGGCGCTGACGTTCATCGGCATCATCGTGCCGACGCTGCGCGATCGGCCCCACATCGGCGCGGCGCTCTCGGCCGGGATGGTGGCCGTGGTGACGGCCGGCTGGCCGTACCAGTTGGGCCTCATGGCGGCGGCGCTGATCGGCATCGCCGTGGGCGTGGCCCTCGAAGCGACGACCCGCAAGCGCGTCGCCGCCCGCGAAGAGGTGTCGTCGTGAGCAACTCGACTGTAGCGTTGTCAATCCTCGGAATGGGGCTCATCACCTACTTTATTCGCCTGTCCCTCTTTCTGCTGCCGGACAGCGTAGTGCTGCCGCCGTGGCTGCTGCGGGCGTTGCGCTATGTGCCCGCGGCCGTGCTGTCGGCCATCATCTTGCCGGAGCTCATCTTGCCGGAAGGCACCATCGATCTGTCGTTGGGCAACGAGCGCCTCCTGGCGGGGCTGTTCGCCATCATCATCGCCACCCGCACCAAAAACGTCTTCCTCATCGTCGCCGCCGGCATGGTGGCTTTGTGGCTGCTGCAGGCGTTCAATCCTTTCTGATGATGTGGTTTCCCTCTTCTCTTTACTAATCCCCATTTCGCGCGTAAAGTAGGGGGGATGTATCGCACGATTTTGGTTCCGCTCGACGGCTCGAAGACGGCCGAATCGGTGTTGCCCTATGTGACCGAAGCGGCGCGGTTGATCGGCTCGACGGTCATTTTGCTGCAGGTGATCGAGCTGCCCCATCTTGTCGGTCTGCCCAAGGCAGACGCGTACGAGGCGCTGCCGCAGACGACGCCGGCTGAGGTCAACACCCAGGTGAACGAGGCGCGCCGCTATCTGGAACGTGTCGCCGCCGAACTGGCCGAGATGGGCATCAAGGCCGAGCCGCGCGTGGAGAACGGCCCCGTCGTCGCCACCATTCTGCGCGTCGGGCGGCAGACGGACGCCAGCCTGATCGCGCTGGCCAGCCACGGCCGCGGCGGCCAGACCGACGTCTACTATGGCAGCGTCGCCTCGGGCATCCTGCAGCGCATCGACCGGCCGCTGCTCATTGTCCGCGCCCAATCGTAACGCCGCCCGATTGATCCACCTTTTGGCCGGCGGCGTCCCTTGCTTGCATGGCCGGCAACCCTCGACATCTGGAATAGACCATGCCCCCACCCGATTGGCTGAAATCGATCCACCACGACGGCTCCGAGAAGTACGTGTCACTCCTGCACCCGCGCCTGGGCGAGACGGTGCGGCTGCGGCTGCGCCTGTCGGCCGATGCCCCCGTGCGACGCGTCATCCTGCGCACCTTCCCCGACGGCGAGCAAGCCCTGACTGCCATGCAGCCCACCGCCACCCGGCCGCCGGCACAGTGGTCACCGGCACGGTGGCCACCGTGCCGGTGGTGGGAAATCGACTTGCCGATCGTCGAGCCCGTCACCCACTACCGTTTCATCATCGACGCCGATGACGGCCTGTGGCACTACTCGGCCGCGGGGCCGTCTCCCTACGTCCCTCTCGACGCGACGGATTTCCGCATTCTGGCCGACTACGACGCCCCCGACTGGCTCAGCTCGGCCGTCTTCTACCAGATATTCCCCGATCGTTTCGCCAACGGTGATCCGGCCAACGACCCCCGCCCCGACGAGTACGAGTATCGCGGCCAGCGGCCGAAGACCTATCCGTGGGAAGCCGCGCCGGAGCCGGGGCAGTTCTTCCCGCTCGTCTTCTACGGCGGCGACCTGCCGGGCATCGAGTCGAGGCTGGATTACCTGGCTGATCTGGGTGTCAACGCGCTCTACCTCAACCCCATCTTCCGCGCCTTGTCGAACCACAAATACGACGTGGCCGACTATGACCGCGTCGACCCCCACTTCGGCGGCGATGAGGCGCTGGTGTCGCTGCGGCGGGCATTGAGCGCGCGGGGCATGCGCTACATCCTCGACATCGTGCCCAACCATTGCGGCTACTGGCATCCATGGTTCCAGGCGGCTCTGGCCGACCCCGACGCGGCCGAGGCGGAGTTCTTCACCTTCAACCGCCATCCGGACGACTATGCAACATGGCTCGGCGTCTGGACGCTGCCCAAGCTCAACTATCGCAGCCTGGAATTGCGCCGCCGCATCTACGAAGGGCCCGACGCCGTCTTCCGCCGTTGGCTTCGCCCGCCCTATGGGGCCGACGGCTGGCGTGTCGACGTGGCCAACATGCTCGGCCGCCAGGGGCAGACGCAAATCGGTCTGGAGATCAGCCGGGGCATTCGACAAGCCGTGAAGGAGACCGGCTCCGAGGCGTACCTCATGGGCGAGAACTTCTTCGATGCCACCAACCAGTTGCAGGGGGATCAGTGGGACGGCGTGATGAACTACGGCGGCTTCACCCACCCGCTGTGGTACTGGCTCAGCGGCTACAGCCAGGGGGCCCATGGTTTCGGCGAGGTGCTGACCGGGGCGCAGTGGCCGACCGAGGCGATGGCGGCCATGTGGCGGGCGCGGCTGGCGGTCATCCCATGGGCGATCGCCATGCAGCAGTACAACTTGCTGGACAGCCACGACACGGTGCGCATCCGGACGCAGGTGGGCGAGAACGACGCGCTCCATCGGCTGGCCGTGGCGTTGCTGCTGACATTCCCCGGCGTGCCGGGGCTCTACTATGGGGACGAGATCGGCATGGTCGACGTGCCGGGGCTGGGGGCGCGGGGGTGCATGATCTGGGACGAGGCGCGGCAGGACGGCTCGCTGCTGGCCTGCCACCGGGAACTGATCCAGTTGCGCCGCCGCTCGGCTGCCCTGCAGCGGGGCGGCTTCCAGCTGCTGCTGGTGGACGACGACACCGTGGCCTACCAACGGGACGCCCTGGATGAGCGCATCATCGTCATCGCCCACCGGGGCGAAGCACCGCGCCCGGCCGGGCCGTTGCCGCTGGGCCACACCGACGTGGCTGACGGGACGCGCTTCGTCGACCTGGCATCGGGAGACGAATGGACCGTCCACGACGGCGCGCTGCCGCTGCCGGCGCTGCCGCAAGGGGCGCTGATCCTGCGCCAGACGGGATGATTCACACGCTGCCTCCAGTCCCCGAGTCTCCCAGTCTCCCAGTCTCTAATCCCGATTCGCAGACGCAAGCTAAAGCATGCGCTACAGCCTGTACCGCAACCTTCAGGTTGCCTCCCCTGTACCGCAACCTTCAGGTTGCCTC
>CAYNOL010000059.1:6421-18853 GCA_964398825.1 uncultured Ardenticatenaceae bacterium | reverse complement strand
GCTGGGTTCAGACCGTCGTGAGACAGGTCGGTCTCTATCCGCTGTGGGCGCAAGGGGTTTGAGAGGAGCTGTCCCTAGTACGAGAGGACCGGGATGGACAGACCTCTAGTGTGCCAGTTGTTCCGCCAGGAGCATCGCTGGGTAGCTACGTCTGGCAGAGATAACCGCTGAAAGCATCTAAGTGGGAAACTCGTCTCAAGATTAGATCCCTCATCCGTATGGAGTAAGACCGCTAGAAGACTACTAGTTTGATAGGCGGCAGGTGTACGCATAGTAATATGTTTAGCCAAGCCGTACTAATGGTCGAGGGCTTACGTTACATATGGTGCGGAGAATTGGGGATTTTGGTTCGTAATACCGTAACCCCGTGTCTTCATCTATTCAGTTGTGGTGTTGCCGCAGCGATGCGGGTCGCCGCAACAAGCCCTTCGGGGCTTTACAATAGAATAACCTTGTTGTAAAGAGGTCTTTTGGTGATTTGAGCGTCGAGGGTACACCCGGTCCCATCCCGAACCCGGCAGTTAAGCTCGACAGCGCCGATGGTACTTGGAGGGCGACTTCCTGGGAGAGTAGGTCATTGCCAAAGGGCCTTTTTCTTTTTCAACTGCAATTTACTCGATGCCCGGCCGCAATGCCGGGCTTTTTTGTTTGTAAAATTTTTCCGGGGAGTATTTACGATTCCATTTTCGCCTGCTACACTGTCAACGTCTCTTCTCTCGATCGCCTGTTGGAATAGGCCCGTCAAGTATCGGTAACCTTCTGAATCTTTGTTGCAATGGCTTCGGCCACATAATTCCGCTTGTGTGTGGAGGGTTTCCATGATTCTCGTGGTGGGTGTTACGAATACGCTTGGTAGTCGCATTGTCCATGGGCTGCTTGAGCAGGGCCACAGGGTTCGCGTTCTCGTCAGTCGTAATTCGCTGCATGAGGGACAGGCCAGTTTTGGCTTGGTGAAAACGATTCAATCGCTGTTGGACGCAGGCGCAAAACCGGTCTGGGGTGATCTGGAGTCGAAGAGCTCATTAGATGCCGCCCTGCAGGACGTTGATACGGTCATCACCACCGTCAACGCCAACAGGAGTTGGGGGCTTGATTCGATTGAGTCCGTCGACTGGCAGGGCACCTTGAACTTGATCGACGCGGCCCAAAGTGCCGGTGTCCGTCGCTTCCTCGTTGCCTCTTTCCCCGGCGAAGTGTTGGGGCAGCCCAACCCCCTGTACCGCGTCAATGATGAGTACGAACAGCTGCTGCAGAGCAGCGGCATGACCTATACCATTGTTCAGCCGACGAACTTTATGGAAGTGTGGATTGGGATGATGGTCGGCATTCCGCTGATGACCCAGCAGGCCGTCACGTTGATCGGTCGCGGTGACCACGCCCATAACTTCGTCTCCGAGCAGAACGTGGCCGATTACTTCCTGGCCATGATCGATCACCCGCAGGCTTATAACCAGACGGTGATGGTGGGCGGGCCGGCTTCTTATACCTGGACCGACATCGTGGTTCGTGTCCGGGATCGCATGGGGGTGGATCTGCCGATCCAGTATGCGATGATGGACACGCCGATCTCCTATCTGCCGGAGCGGGCTATTCCGTTGGCGACGCAGTTCGAGCGCTTTGAACACTATTTGGATATTTCGGAAACGGCGCGGACTTTCGGCGTGCGGCCGACCACGCTGGATGAGTTCATTGACCAGACGTTTGGGCGTGCCCGGGCTAATCTCGTGGGGTAGCAGGTCTGTTATCTCTGGTGGGAGCTGGCGCACCAAACGGGGAATGTTGTTGTTGGATCGTCTCTCCTCCTCTGACGCGATTCACTCCTTGCGAGGTGCGGCGGCGGCGCATCGACCTGACTTAACCCCCGGGTTCGATGTGTCGCTGTCGCAACTCTCTCCCTTTACCGCTCGAATAGTAGCCAGGTGAGCGCCCGCGCCGCCAATGGCAGTAACACGGAGAACATCAGGGTTTGCAGCATCGAGGGGTTGTAGGGCCAAGTAGGCGCGGCCTGGATGCGGCGCTCATAGGCCAACAGCCCACCCAGCAGCGCGGCCGTCTCTCCGCTGCTCTCTCCATCGGCCAGCTCCTGCCGGAAGCGGGTGTTTACCTTGCGCAGCCGGTGGGTGATCATCTCCAGCTCGCGCTCCTTGGCGGCCGTCAACACCCGGTGCGTGTGGCGCATGGACAGGAAGAACAGCACGACGACGACGCCGGCCAGCGGCACGTAGACCAACCAGGTGCGCCAGAAGCGAAAGTCATCCAGCTGCAGCCCCAGAAGAGCGCTGATCAGGATGCCGCCCAGGAAGACGAGCGCGCTGAGCAAGCTCTGGCGGCCGACGGGCTCGAACGGGGTGATGTCGAGCAGGTCGATGAACAGCGGCCGGCTGTGGAGCGCCTGCAGCAGGCGGGTGCTGGCCAGCGAGTCGTAGATCGTCCACGCCAGCAGCGCGAACATCAGCGATTGCCCGATAGTCATGTAGGGGCTCAGCCACGCCGCGCCGTCCACCTGCCAATTACGGCTGAGGAACAGGCCGAAGAGTGCGCCAACCATCACCGCGGCGATCTCTCCTCCGGGTTGGGTACGGGTGCTCTCGGCCACCAGTTGAGCGTACTCCTCGTCGTCGACCAGGACCACCGGCCGCATCCGGCGCACCATTTCTGCCTCGCCGCGCACCATGAGCGGGGCGATCAGCAGGATGTAACTGATGATGACTGGCGGCAGAAGCAACGGCCGCAGCAGAGGCGAGGCGATCACCTCGTCGATGGAGCCACTGAGCACCGCCAGCAGGAAGGGGGCGGACAGCAGCAGCGCGCACACGGTCAGGGTTTGCCACAGGGGGCGTTGTTTGCTGATGCTCTGGTTGAAAAGGTTGGGGAGACGGTGATCGTGGCCATGGTTGGCCGATAGTTTATCATCGCCGGGGCGCGAGAGAAATTAGAAAAAGGCGCGAAGAGGATGCTCTCCGCGCCTTTGGTCTCTGCCTTGCTCGTAGTGGACGCTCTAGCGCTTCTCCCAAGATGACTCAAAAGTGGCGACTGCGAACGAAGAGCGTTATATCTAATACAGTGCGTAATACAATTGGGCGATGATGCCGCCCGCGTCTGCCGCGCGCTCGGCTGGCTCGCCATGCAGGAACTCCACATGACTGCCCAGGCGAATGGCTTGCAACAGCAATGGCTCAACAAGATCTGCGTCGCCGGGGTAGGGCAGAGCCAGTAGCCGCACTGCCCCGCGATCCAGCGCGCGGCCGACGGCCTTCGCCCCCACTGCTCCACGGCCACGCGCCTTGGCCTGGGCGATCACTTCGTCGACGAGCGCCGTCTCGTACTCCCGTTCGGCCGTCTCAGCCACCTGGCGGATGCTGTCAGTGATCTCGTTCGTTCCGGCGTTAATGGGGATGGGCAACACGCCGATCACCTTTTCTTGCACTGCCTTGTGGAGGGAGCCCAACACGGCCTGGGCGATCTCCGTGTTGCCGCCGAGGATGATGCGCTCGGTGTCGGGGTTCTTCAGGAAGTATTTGTCTACGTCGGCCGCTGCTCGACGGATGAAGCGGCGGTCGAGCTCCTTCTCGCGCGACTGGATGTTGGCTTCGTGGGCCGAGGTGCGGAATTGGCGCAGCTGGGCATCATCGGCGACGACGGCCGCCTCGCGCCCCGTGCTGCCGAGGGCCACGCGCACCACGCGCGCCTCGTCCTCAGTGAAGAGGATGACCAGATGCTGCTCATACTCATCGAGCGCCCACAGGAACTCCTGCACACGCGGCTTGCCGAACGAGTGGCTGTTCGGCAGGCGCACGGGCAACTCGAAGCGGTACTCGCTGCTGGGGCTGATGAATAGGGCCAGCGTCTTGCCTTCCGGCCGGTAGCTGGTCAGGTACTTATCCAGACGCTTGCGAATGCGCGCCCAGCCCTTGTTAGGAGCGTCGTCGCTCAGCCGGACGTTTTTCCACTGCTTGGTTTGGGTGGGGTCGAGTTCATCCTCGATATCGCTGACGGCATTTTTCAGATACACCTGCCAGGCTGGGGTTTGGCTCTGGTTTTCCTGATAGCTGGGATCGGTCATCAGATAGAGCGAGAGGTATTTCTCTTCAGCATGGGTGGCGGCATATTCGGCAAAGCCGCGCAGTTCGTCATAAAGGTCGTAAATCATGGTAGGTATCTACTCCTTTTTCTGGCGCCGGGCAGCCGGCATGATTCATAATTAACATAGCATAATGAGCGGCCAGTGACGAACAGCTCGGCGCGGAGTTTCTGACTTTTCGCCCGGCGTTTATAGTGGCTTAAGCTCAGCCTCGATCTGCTGTCGTCGTGGCTCCAGGAATGGGGGCAAGGCCAGGCGCTCGCCCAACGACTCCAACGGTTCGTCGGTGGCGAAGCCAGGTTCGTCGGTGGCTAGCTCGAACAGTATCCCGTTGCTAATGCGGAAGTATACCGATTGGAAATAGAAGCGGTCGATGATGCCCGATGTGCCCAAGCCGACGCGCTGCAGGTGGGCGTTCCAGGCGCGCTGCTCTTCCGCGTCTGTCAGACGGAAAGCGACGTGATGCACGCCGCCGCGGCCGAGCCACGCTCGCATCTCGCCGGGCTGCACCACGACGTGGACTTCCTTGCCCGGGCCGCCGCCGTCCATGGCGTAGATAACCACTTCTTCGGCAGGATTGTCCGGGTTGGGCAAGCGATTGACCTCGGTGAAGTTCAGGATCTGCGTTAAGATCATGCCCACCTGAGTCAATGTCGGCACGCTCAACGTCACGCCGTAGAAGCCGCGAATGGCGTGCTCATCAGGGACACCGGCCTTGTCCCACACTTCCCCCTCGAAGGGCGCGCCGCCGTCGTCGACCAGCACGAGCCGCTGTCCCTCGGGGTCTTCGAATCGGAGCACATCGCGCCCGGCGAACTGCTCGATCGGCCGCTGGGTGACGCCGAGCTCGGTGAAGCGCTCAGCCCAATATCCCAGTGCGGCGCGGCCGTTGACGCGGAACATCGTGTTGGCAACGCTATCCGTGCCGCGCCGGTCGGGGCCGGTCTGGGGCCAATCGAAGAACGTCATATCGGTACCGGGTGTGCCGAGCTTGTCGGCGTAGAACAGGTGATAGGCGGAGGTGTCATCCTGGTTGACCGTCTTTTTGACCAGCCGCAGCCCGAGCACGCGGGTGTAGAAGTCGAGATTTGCGGGGGCGTCGCCGGTGACGGCCGTCACGTGGTGTAGTCCGTGTAGTTGCATTCCTTTTTCCTCGTCAAATGGGTGAATTCTTTTATCGATATCCTACAATATCAAATATATTAACATCAAAGTATTAAATTGTCAATAGAGATTTGTTGTCTGATTTCAGTATGAAACGAGGGGCGGCGTTCCGTTGCCACACCGCCAACTTTGGGTCAGAATTCGGCTGAATGAATGAGTACCTGGACCTTCTCCGTCGCAACCCCAACTTCCGCAATCTATGGCTCGGCAGCGTCGTTTCCCAGTTCGGTGACTGGTTCAACGTCATCGCCGCGGCCGAGATCATCACGCGCCTGACGGACAGCGGCGTCGCCCTCAGCTATCTTTTCCTGGCCCGCTTCCTGCCTCTGTTCGTCTTCAGCCCCGTCGCCGGCGTGCTGGCCGATCGCTTCAACCGCAAGCACATCATGGTGCTGTCCGACGTGCTGCGGGCCATCACCGTACTGGGTTTTTTGTTCATCCATGACCCGCGCGACATCTGGCTTTTTTATCTACTGACCGTCATCCAGTTCTCAATGAGCGCCCTCTTCACCCCGGCGCGGGGCGCGGTGCTGGCCAACATCGTGCGGCCCGGCGAACTGGTGGCGGCCAACGCGCTTGACAGTTTGACATGGAGCACGATGCTGGCGTTCGGCGCGTTCACGGGTGGGGTTGTGGCCGCTTTCTTCGGCGCTGAGGCCGCTTTTCTGGCCGACTCGGTGACGTTCTTGCTGTCGGCCTACTTCATCGGCCGTATCGTCCTGCCCGAACGGGTGGCTGTCGGCATGGGCCCGACGGCCGACCTGCCCCCCGTTGAGGCGGTTCGCCGCCGCTTCGCCGTCCTCGACGGCTTCCGCTACCTGATGCAGGAGCCTTTCATCCTGGGCATCGCCCTGGCCAAGGCCGGCGGCTCGCTCGTTTGGGGGGCGATCAACGTCCTGGAGATCACTTACGCCAATGATCTCTTCCCGTTGGCTAACTCCAGTCGCCTCGGCATTTCTGATCCCGGGACGGCCACGCTAGGGTTGATCTACGTCTTCAGCGGCCTGGGCACGGGCATCGGGCCGCTGTTGATGCGCCGCTGGTTGGGAGACACGCCGCGCCGGTTAATGATTGGCGTCACACTGGGCTTCATCGTCATGACGGTGGGGACGGCCGGGCTCGCTTTTGTCAACACATTGGGGTCGATGCTGCTTGCCACGGTGACGCGGACGGTGGGCACGGGGACGTTATGGGTATTCGCCGCGGCGCTGCTGCAGACGATCGTGCCGGATCGGTATCGCGGCCGCGTCTTTTCGTTCGAGTTCGCCGCCCTGACGCTGACGCAGTCGATCTCCACACTGGCCGCCGGCTTTCTGCTCGACACGGCCGGCTTGTCGATACAGGGCGTCATGGCGGTCATGGCCCTGACCGGCGTTGCCACGACGGCGCTGTGGGCGCTCTTCCACATGAGTTACCGGCGGCCGTTGCAGGCGGGGCTCGTCCCCATCCGGGTGACCAACAATTGATCGGGGCGCGGCATTGTCCCGGCCCCTCTTGGCAACGTCGTGCCAATTCGTTATCATGTAAGCATGAACGCAAACCCGACCTACACCAACATCCTCTTCCGCGAGGTGCAGCGTTTCCGCGATGTGTGGTGGGTGATGCTGCTCGTCTTCGCTCTCGCTGGGCTACAGTGGTGGATATTCATCGTCCAGATCATCGGCGGCATCCCGGTGGGCAACAATCCAGGGCCTGATCTGCTCATCTTCCTGGTCTGGCTCATCTTCGGCGTGGGTTTCCCCGCGTTCTTCCTCTGGCTGCACATGACCGTCGAGGTCTCGGCCGAGGGTGTGGCCATTCGCTTACGGCCGTTCGCCAACCGTACCATTCCCATCGGCGAGATATCACGTGTGGAGCCGAAGATCTACCGGCCGGTTCGGGAGTTCGGCGGGTGGGGTGTTCGCGCCGGCCTAGGCGGCCGCGTAGCCTATAATGTCAGTGGTGACTCCGGCGTGGAGCTGACGCTGGCCGACGGGCGGCGGGTATTGATCGGGACGCGACGCGCGGCCGAATTGGCGGGGGCGATTTACAAAGCGCTGGGTGGCCAGCACCACCAATTTTAACTGACCCGTTCTCCGTCCTTTTTACCGACCGCGCGGCCTGCCGGAACCAGTGAACCCGGCGGGCCGTTTCGTTATATAATGGGTGGGTCTGTTTTCTGGCTTAGTATCAATTGCGGAATTGGCTTGTGGAGTACTTTCTTGTAGGTCTTCTCGTTTTCCTTATCTTGTTGATAGTCTTGGCGTTGCCCGTGCCGGCCTATCTTGAACGGCTGTCGCGTCGCCACCAGGCTGCTCGCGACGAAGCGACGGCTCGTTCGCTGGAGATCGAAAAGGAAGACCGCCGCTATGAGCGCCTGCTGACCCCTTATCTGCGTGCGCGCTCCGCTGCCTATCGCGAACTCGCTTCCCATTCGAGGCGGCAGATCCGCGACCTGAAAGAGCGGATTATCGTTATCGACGAGCATATCGCCGGATTGCGCGTGCCTCAGGTGTTCGGCTATCTGCTCCCCGTGCAGCACTTCTTCCAGTCGCCCGAGCACGTCACCGCCATTTGGGGCGACCGGCAGCGCCTAAAGCGCATCGAAGCGGAGTTGGCCGAGGCCGGCCGGGTGCTGGCCCGCATCGAGGCGGCTTTTGCCGAATTCGACCACGTGCCGCAGCGGCTGGCGGAGAAGAAGGCGGAGCTCGACCGGCGATTGCGCGAGCTGGAGACGGTGATCGGCCGCGAGCAAGTCGAAGGCATCGAAGCGCTTGACGATTTCGCCCGCAACCGCGCGGCGATCAACCAGTTCATGGCTGAATGGGAGACGGTGGCCGGGACAGGGGATCCGGCGCTGACCGACCTCGACCGAGGCGCGATCGCACTGGAGTCGGCCGCCGACGTCATCGCCGACGCCGAAGCGCGGGCGGCCGACCTGACGCGGGAGCGCATGGCGCTCGACCAGCGTCTGCGCCGCGCGACGAACGAGCTGGACAACCTGCAGGCCGCCCACAAGTCCGGCCCCGGCGAGGGCGTGCTGCCCCAGGCTCGCCCCTTCCTGCGTCGCGCCGCCGCGCTGCTGAACGAAAGCGCGCCCGCCCATCGCCGCCGCCGTGAGTTCAACGCCGCCGGTGCCGATCTCTCCACGGCAACCCAGCTTCTGGCCATCGCCCGCGACCTCATCCGGGCCAACGACGTGCTCAACACGCTGTCCGAGCGGGACAACGGCGGCGAGCTAAGCGAAGCGATCGGCCGTCTGCGCCGGGAGTTCGACGACTTCCTCGCCAGGGCGGGCAGCGAGCGAGCCGACGTCGCCGGTGGACTGAGCGATGCCGCCCTGTCGAGCCAGGCGGGCAAGTTTCGCCTGCGCGGTGAGACGCTGGCCCGACAGCAGGACGCGCTGATCGCCAGGCTGGCCCAGCAGGCGACGGAGACGCGCGACGCCCTGACCCGCTCGTGGGAGAAGGGGTACGCTGTGCTGCCGCTGGCCGACGACGAGCCACTGGCCCGCCGCTACGCCCGACTGTCGGCCCAGTTTGACGAGGCCCAACAAAACCCGACCGCGCTTGAGGCGTTCAACCGGGACGCCCAGGCGTTCGCTCTCGTGTGGGAGCAATGGCTGGCGCGCGTCAGCGCCAACCGGGAGCGCGTCACCGCGCTGCGCGCCAAGCTGCCCGATCTGATCGATAACGCGCTCCATCTGGCCGAGCCGTGGAATTGCCTGACCGAGGATGTCACCTTCATCCAGCAACGCGCGGCCGACTTCGGCCGCATACACAACCGCTTCGAGGCCGTCCACCACCGCCGCGAGGCCGAGCGCCTCATGGAGCAGCTGGAAGAGATCGAGGCCGACATCGACGCTCGCTTCGCGCTAATCCAGGAGCGCGCGAAGCGCCTTCGTTTCCTGGAAACGGAAGTGACCGATCTCATCAAGCTTGCCACCGACAACGGCGGCGAGCCCTCGCTCGATCACCCCGACCGCGCCGTATGGGACCGCGCCACGCGCTTGATCGACCACCACCGACAATCGGCCCGCGTCGCCCACCAGTACGACGACGCCAGTCTTTCGTTGCATCGCGCGGCCGAGGCGGCAAACAGGTTAGCCCTGTAGCCTGTTCGATAATCCACTAATTCCAATCACCCCTCAGCCCAACGACGTCGGTAATATCCGGCCTCTTTCATTAAAACTACGTCATTGTCCTATTGCGATGCTGAAATGCGTGTGCTACTCTGTTTTCCGTTCGCCCTGATCGTTTGTTCGTTGGGAACCGTCAATGGATCAATTCGCCCTCTCAGACCGTCTGACCGATGCCGTTCGCGCTCTGGCCGATGTCACCCACAGCTACTCCGACAGCGATCTGGGGCAGCCATACCAATGGGGCGCGCATCAGGAAGGGGTGCGCTTTGCCCTGCTGGGAGCCATGCACGAGCTGCGGGCGCTGGCTGTCCATTTGGCCGCGGAGCGCCGCCGCTTCGGCCCGTCGCTGACCCGTGCCCACCACACCCTGGCCCAATATAACGCCGCTTGCCGCGACCTGGAAGCTGCCTTGCTGGGTGTTTCTGATGTGGACTACGACGCCGAGCCGGCGCCCGGCGAGTGGCCGTTGCGGACGGTTCATTACCATATGGTTCGCGCCGATCGCAACTTCTTTTCTATAGTGCATTATGGCCTGCGCCGCCAGCGAGAAGGAGGCGACCTCGACGCGACGTACCCCGGCAGCGAGGCCGACCGCCTCTTCGGGCCGGTGGAACAAGTGGCGGACATCTGGAAGTCGGGGACGATGCGTGAGATGTCGGCCTTTCATGAGACGATTCGGCGGCGGGCGCTGGCTGAGTTGGCCGACATCAGCGACGCCGAACTCGAAGGGCCGTCCGTCTGGTGGGAAGGGGAGCCGTACACGTTGCAGTACCGCATCCACCGCATGGACGCCCACCTGCGGCAGCACACTATCCAGGTGGACAAAACCCGCGACCAGTTGGGCCAACCCGCCACAGAGGCGCGCCGCCTGCTGCGGCTGGTCTATGGCGCGCTGGCCGAGGCCGAGGGACAGCTCATCGGCTCGGCCGAATGGGAGCCGACGGCCGTCCACGCCACCGCCCAATCCATCACCCGGCTGGCCGAGACGGCTCGCCAAGCCGTCGAAGACGCCCACGCGCTTATCGCCGCCGTGGCCAGCGGCGACCGGGTGCGGGTGGCCGAGCTCGTGGCCGCCGAGCCGTTGGCGGCCAACGCCGTCAGCCCCGACGGCGTGCCCGTCGTCCGCCTGGCCGTCTATTATGGGCAAAAGGAGATCGCCGAGACGCTGGCCGATTCGCCGTTGATCCAGATGACTGCCTGGGACGGCGCGGCGCTGGGCCGATTGGGCCCGGTGCGGCAGGAGCTGGAAGGGTGGGTCGACTCCGTCCTGAATGAGCACAGCAGCGACGGCTACACTCCGTTGCAGCTGGCTTGCTTTTTCGGTAACGTCGATGTGGCCCAATTCCTGGTCGAGCGCGGCGCCGACGTCCACGCCGTCTCGCGCAACCCCATGGCCATTCGGCCGCTCCATGCCGCCGTCGCCGGCAGTCACATCGATATCGCCCGGCTGCTGCTGGCCGCGGGGGCCGACCCCAACACCGAGCAGCAGGATGGCTTTCGGCCGCTCCACTCGGCCGCCCAGAACGGCAACGCCGAGCTCGTGCGTCTCTTGCTGGCCCATGGCGCCGATCCGGCGCAGACCGACGCGAAGGGCCGCTCGCCCCGCGCCTTGGCCGAGGAAGAGGGGCACGCGGCCGTCTTCGAACTGTTGACCCCCTAGGAGCATCATGGATACCCTGCATCGTTGCCACTGGGCCGGGAGTGACCCGCTCTACATCGATTATCACGACCGCGAATGGGGCGTGCCCGTCTACGATGACCGTACGCTCTTCGAATTCCTCATCCTCGAAGGGGCACAAGCGGGCTTAAGCTGGATCACCATCTTACGCAAGCGAGCGAATTACCGCGCGGCATTCGACGGCTTCGACCCGGCGGCCGTGGCCGACTACGGCCCCGACAAGGTGGAGAGCCTGATGTCGGACCCGGGCATCGTCCGCAATCGGCTGAAGATTCAATCGGCTGTCGGCAACGCGCGCGCCTTCCTGTCTGTGCAGGGGGAATTCGGCAGCTTCGCCGACTATGCCTGGGCGTTCGTCGACGGTCGGCCCATCGTTAATTCGTGGCGCAACATGCGGCAGGTCCCGGCCGAGACGGCCGAGTCGCGCGCCTTCAGCCACGACCTGAAGGCGCGGGGCTTCAAATTCGTCGGCCCGACGATCATCTACGCCTACATGCAGGCCGTCGGCATGGTCAACGACCACGTCGTCGACTGTTTTCGCCACGCCCAACTCCGCTAAATAAAGCGTCCTTTTCGACTGACGACCGACACGTGCTATCATGCTGCCCATGAGCGTGACTCCCGAAACAATCATCGATATCGAGACCCTGGCCGCCCACCTGCACGATCCCGATTGGGCGATCGTCGATTGCCGCTTCGACCTGTTCGACAAGGCGGCCGGCGAGCAAGCGTACGAGCGCGGCCACATCCCCGGCGCGGTCTATGCCCATCTGGAGCGCGACCTCTCCGCGCCGATCGATCCGTCCGGCGCGGGCGGCCGCCACCCGCTGCCCACGCCGGAGCGAATGGCCGACGTCTTCTCATCGCTCGGTATCGACGACACCGTCCACGTCGTCGCCTACGATGACACCAGCGGCCACTACGCCGCGCGTCTGTGGTGGATGCTGCGCTTCATGGGGCATGAATCCGTCTCGGTGCTCGATGGTGGCTGGCCGGCCTGGTTGGAGAATGGGCTGCCCGTGGTCGCGGGGCACGAGTCGCGTCCCCGGAGCGTGTTCGCCGGCTTCCCGCGCTGGGATCGCGTCGTCACGCGCGATGAGGTGGCCGGGGCCGGGTTGCTCGTCGACGGCCGCGCCCCCGAGCGCTACCGGGGCGAAGTGGAGCCGATCGACCCCGTGGCGGGTCACATCCCCGGCGCGGTCAACCGGCCGTATGGCGCGAACTGGGACGTGCAAGGCAAGTGGCGGCCACAAGAGGAGCTGCTGGCCGACTTTGTCGATCTGCTGGGCTCCACGCCGCCGGAAGATGCCGTTTTCTATTGCGGTTCCGGTGTTTCGGCCTGCGTCAATCTGGTGGCGATGAGCCGGGCCGGGCTGCCCGAGGGGCGGC
>CAYNOL010000059.1:0-6321 GCA_964398825.1 uncultured Ardenticatenaceae bacterium | reverse complement strand
TCGGCCTGCGTCAATCTGGTGGCGATGAGCCGGGCCGGGCTGCCCGAGGGGCGGCTCTACGTCGGCTCGTGGAGCGAGTGGTCTCGGATGATGACAGGCGGCGAATGACCCACCGCCACCCAAATAAAAAGGCCCGGTCACTGTGACCGGGCCTTTTGCTTTACGGCTTATCGACGGCCGCCTTTCAGTCGTTCCTGTAATGCAGCGAGCTCGTCCCACTGTCCCGTCGCGCCCAGGGCGGCCTGGTCGGGCCACGTCGTCGGGTCCGCCAAGCGAAAGCGCTTGCCGCCGCCTGCCAATATCGTGCGCAGCCGCTCCTCCGTCGCCAGCGCCAGGTCAGCCAGATCGTAGATGCCGTTCTCGACGAGCAGATAGGCGATCTTGGGGCCGATCCCTTCAACCAGTTGCAGGTCTTTTGGTTGGGGTGTCCGCTCGCCGACGTCGATACTTTCCGGTGCGCGCGCCGGCACGGTTACAGCCGGAGGCATGCGCGTGGCGATAGCGACGACGGCCGCATATAACTCCCCTTCGGCCTGATCTTCATTCATCCCGGCATAGATCGTCACCTCAATCTCGTCGCCTGCTTCATCACCGAGGTCCCCAAGCAACGTATCGATCGCGGCCTCAACCGCCTCTTCCTCCAGCAGCGGGATTTCCTCTTCGGACTCGATCGTATCGGTGACCATCACTGCCACTTCGTCCGGTTCGTTGTCGACAGGCTCATTCTTGTCCGGATCTGAGGCCACGGCCAGGACGACGGCCATCTGCCGCCCTGAAAGGTCATCGCTCACCTGGGTGTAGATGACCGCGTCGATCGTTCCTTCCTCGGCGTTCTCGCCGCCGAAGCCGGCGATCGCCTCGGCCAGCGTCGCGTCTTCCAGCTCAGTCAGCGCCTCGTTCGAGTCGATGAGCTGTCGCCGGACGATCACTGAGGCGGGTAACGGTTCTCCTTCGCCGGCCAGCGCCAGCCAGGACTCCGCTGATTCGTCTTCACTAACGTCTGCGCCCCGCTCCACGTACCGCCGCGCCTTCACGCCCAGCGAGTCGATGTACCACGCCGAGCGGCCGAACAGTCCGGTGATCTCGTACCCTGCCGGTGCCGCGAATGAATACTCCACATCGCCGCCGACACCGCCGAAGAGCGGGGAGCGGCGCTTGTTGGTGTGGAACTGGATCGAGTCGATATACCAGCCGGCGCGGCCGCTGATGCCGGTCAGATATTCGTCGTCATCGAGGTAGAAGATGCGGTGCTCGCCGCCCAGCCCCCCTACAGTCGGCCGCTCCCCGTGCGTTCCGTCGGCGGCCACATACTCAAACTTGAGCGCGTTGATCACCCAATCGGTGTAGACGTGGACGGCCGTCAGCCGCGCGCCCTCCGGCAGGTCGTAATTGTCAAATGGTTGGCCCCCATACCCACCCGCGGGGCCGATGTGATATTGGTCCATGGCAATTTCTCCCGTTATTTCTATGCCCCAGCTTCCGACGGCACGCCCTTATTGTGGCCTAAAACGGTGAATCAGACCACTGCCGCCCCCGCGAAATCCGGGCGTTGGCGAAAGGGTACCGCGCAAGATGGTAAGGAATGTAAAAAAATCTTGTCAGGCTTGCGAAGCGGCCGCCCGTGGGGCACAATTGTTGTAACTACACAACATAACTATGGCTGAAGACAGAAACACCCTGCTCCAATTTTTATCGCGCAACTATTCGACTGACGAATTGAAGACGCTGTGCTACCAGTTGTTCGTCGATTACGATAGCCTGGGAGGCGACAACAAGCCGGCCAAGGCGCGCGAACTGATTCTCCATTTGGAGCGCAATGACCGTGTGAAGGAACTGCTGCCCATTCTCGGCCGCGACCGCCCCATTCTCTTCCGGCGCGAGTTCCAGCAGGAGCCGCCCATTCCCCGCATCCCCACCAGGCGCAACCGGGACATGAACCAGGTGTTCATCAGCCACGCCCACGAGGATGAGATGTTCGCCCGGCGCATTGCAGATGATCTGCGAGCCGAGGGATGGTCGGTGTGGATGGCTCCCGACAGCATCATGCCCGGAGAGACGTGGGTGGAGGCGATCAATCGCGGCTTGGAAGAGAGCGGCTACTATCTGTTGGTGCAGACTCCGGCGGCGACGTCGTCCCCCTGGGTTATCAGCGAAACCAACGCGGCCATCATCATGGAGCACCGGCGGCAGATGCGTTTCATCCCCCTCGACGTGGCCCCCACCAACACGCCGCCCATCTGGACCGCCTACCAGAACGTGCCGTTCCGCGACTATGCCCGTGGGCTGGAGCATCTGCTGGCGCGCCTCAACGGTCGGCCGCCGCGCCCTTGGCCCACCAACGGCAAGTCGGCCAATGGCGCGAGCCACAATGACACGCCCCGCGCCCGCGGCAAAGAGCCTATCAGCTCCGCTAAACTGTTCTCCGACCGCGTCCTGCACGACCAGTCGCGTGTTGAACTGGTGCGTGTTCCCGCCGGCAATTTCCTGTTCGGCGCGGCCCGGCCGGACACGAACCATGAGATCGCCCAGCGGACGATTCACCTGCAGGAGTTCTGGATCGGCCTCAGCCCAGTGACCAATGCCCAGTTTGCTCGCTTTGTCGAAGCGACCCACCACCGCACGACGGCCGAGGAGATCGGCTTCTCGCGCGTGTGGCAGGGGGGCCGTTGGATCGACGTGGAGCGTGCCTATTGGCGACGGCCGGAAGGGCCGCGCAGCAACATCGACAACCGGCTCCATCACCCCGTCGTCTGCGTCAGCTGGTTCGACGCCCAGGCGTACTGCGAGTGGGCCGGACTGCGACTGCCGGCCGAGAAGGAGTGGGAGAAGGCCGCCCGAGGGGTGGATGGCCGCCTTTACCCGTGGGGCAACGACGTACCCAACTCCCGTCGAGCCAACTTCGGCTCGAAACACAGCCAGACGACGCCGGTGGGCCAATTCTCCCCCGGCGGCGATAGCCCCTTCGGCGCGACCGACATGGCCGGCAACGTCTGGGAGTGGACAGCGTCGTGGCACGACGCGCGCGGCACCCGCCAATCGCGCATTGTGCGCGGCGGCGCGTGGGCCAGCGACCCCGACACCCTGCGCGCAACCTACCGCATGGACGTTGAGCCGTCGCTACGCTTCAATACCGTCGGATTTCGCGTCTCTGCCCACCTGGGTGATCGCGGTTTCTAGAGAACCAGGCTTTTATAGCCCCGAGGCTTTCTTGCCCGGCGGCGGCCGGTGGCTCTTCTCGTCATGCTTGGCTTCGGCCGCCTGACGCCGCTCCTTCTCCTCTCGCTCCTGCCGCGCTCGCCGCAAATCTTCCGAGGTCATGATGTTCTGGTTCATGTCACCCCCTTCTTCGGCGTGGCGAATCTGTAGCGGGACGACGGTGACGACGACGCGCTCCAGCCCCGTCAGCCCCAGGTTGAGGATGAGCGAGCTGTTCTGGTGCAGCGCCTGGGTCAAGACGGAATCCATAGCCAAATGGCCGAGCACGATATGGACGATCGAATCGGGATTTTTGCGAAGCAAGTCCATGACGTAGCCGCGTATCGGGGCCAGCAGATGGCGGTATGGCGACTGGAGGACGATAAGATTATCACTGTCGCCGATGTACTTCTCCCACCTCTCGCGCGTCTTCTGGCTGCGCTCTGGGTTGACGCTGACGTGAACCGCCTTCCATGGATTGCCGAGCGACTTGGCGAAGTTGACCATTTGTAACGTGCCCATGTGGACGCCATCAACCAGCAGCAACGTAATGACGTTGTTCGTCTTCACCAGTGTGCGCTGGTTCTCCAGGCTGAGCGCATGGGCCACGTCCTTGTAATGGGTGTGGATGCGAGAGAACACGAAGACCAGGAAGGGAATCAGAATTAAGACAAACCACGCCCCGGTCGTGAATTTCGTAATGGCGAAGATGATCATGACGGTGAACGTACAGACCGCCCCCAGGGCGCTGATCACTAAATGGATCCGCCAATGTCGATCATGCTTCAGGATCGAGTCCTGGTCCTCAATGATCTCCCCGGGGGCAAGCTTGCCGACCTTCCAGGTGTGGATGACCATGCCCGTTTGCGACAGGGTGAAGCTGAGGAAGACGCCAATCGCGTACAGCGGGATGAGCGCTGTCGTGCTGGCCCGCATGACGATTACCAGCACTGAAGCAGCCAGCGCCAGCGTGATGATCCCCCACGAGAAGACCAGCCGGCCGCCGCGATAGGTCAGTTGGCGCGGCAGATAGCCGTCGGCCGCTTGCAGCGCCGCCAGCCGAGGGAAGTCGGCGTAGCTGGTGTTGGCCGCCATGAGCAGGATGAGCGCCGTGCCGGCGATGATCAGGAAGTAGAGGATGTTGCCGCTGCCGTCGAACACCGTCCGCGCGATTTGGGAGATGATCGTCTCGTCGTGGGTGGGAATGGCCTGTACGTTACGAGCCAGGAAGGTGATGCCCAGGAACATCGTGACCAGCAGGGCGCTCATCGCCGTCAGCGTCATGGCCGCGTTGCGACTCTTCGGCTCTTTGAAAGCGGTGATGCCGTTGGAGATCGCCTCGATGCCCGTTAGCGCTGTGGAGCCGCTGGAGAAGGCTCGCAACACGAGGAACATCGTCAGCGGCGCGGCCGTCTCGGTCACCAGCTCTACCCCCGTCACGACGCTGAGCGTGCCCGTAAAAAATTGGTAGAGGCCGACGCCGATCATGATGGTCATCATTGTCAGGAAGAAGTAGGTGGGAATGGCGAAGACAGAACCGCTCTCCCGCACGCCGCGCAGGTTGACCAGCGTGATGAGGGCGATGACCCCCACGGCCATATAGACGCGGAACGGAGCCAGCGCCGGAAAGGCCGAGATGATCTGCGCCACTCCGGAGGAGGTGGAGACGGCCACCGTCAAGATGTAATCCGTCAGCAGCGCCGCTCCGGCGACGAGCGCCGCCTTTCGGCCCAGATTCTCACGCGCGACGATGTAAGCCCCACCGCCGTTAGGGTAGGCGTAGATCGTCTGGCGATAAGAGATCGTGACGATGATCAGTAGCAGGGAGATGGCGATCGCGATCGGGATCGACAACCCGAAGTAAGCCATGGAGCCCGTCAGGGCCAGGATGACCAGAATCTCCTCAGTAGCGTAGGCCGTTGAGGAGATACCGTCCGAGGCAAAGACGGCCAGGCCGACGACTTTGCTGACCACTTGGTGGGCCAACGTACGCGTCTCAAGCGGGCGGCCGATGAGGATGCTCGACAGGTTGGGCCGAGCAGGTTCAGAACTATCGGATGTTGACATAATACAATCAGGGTGCTATACCAAACAGGCCAAATTGACGATATTTTGCTTTCCAGTCGATACGTTAGTTGGGAGAAAAGAGTGCGGAAAAAGTGCTCATTTCGGCCTCACTTTGATCGCCAAAGATCGACTATAGCATGCGCAAATCTGCATTGCAACACATTCGAGCCCAATTTTATGAGTTCGCGCGGCAGTAGGGTAAGATTTATTTGCCGGCCATTTTGACCAGCAGCGGGTCATTCCATTCAATCAACACTCCGAGTTCAACACCATGAATCAATCTCCCCAACTCCCACCCGATGCTCCAATCATCATCATCGGTTGCGGCGTCATCGGCCTGACGTCGGGCATCCGCCTGCTGGAGCGCAGCCGTTCGGTGACAATCGTCGCCCGCGATCTGCCGCCGCATACCACGTCCAACAAGGCTGCGGCCGTCTGGTTCCCCTACCACGTGCTGCCGCTCGACCGTGTGCTCAAATGGAGCTGGGCCTCGCTCGATGTCTACTACGATCTGGCCGGCGATCCGGACACCGGCATCTCCCTGTCGACCTTCATCGACCTGTTCGACACGCCCGTGCCCGACCCGTGGTGGTGCCGGGCGGTGCGACTGTTTCGGCGGCCCGAGGCTCACGAACTGCCGAAAGGGTATGCCGATGGTCATGTGGCCGAGGTGCCGCTCATCGAAACGCCTGTGTTCATGACCTGGCTAGTGGCCTGGTTCCGGGCTCTCGGCGGCCGAATTGTCCAGCGAGAGATCGCCGATGTCCGCGAGCTGGCCGGCGAGGGCAACGTGATCGTCAACTGCACCGGACTTGGCGCGCGGACGCTGTTCCACGACGAAGAGGTCTACCCTGTGCGGGGGCAGATCGCCCGCGTGACGCGGCCGCCCGAAGTCAACCGGGTGCTGTTCGACGAGCACAGTCGCCATGCCCTCGGCTACGTTATCCCCCGACGCCACGAGGTTATCCTCGGCGGCACAGCGCAAGACGGCGACTGGAATGAGACGGTGGACGAAGCGACAGCGGCCGATATCCTGAGCAAGGGGACGGCGCTGGATCC
>CAYNOL010000058.1:0-19102 GCA_964398825.1 uncultured Ardenticatenaceae bacterium | reverse complement strand
CGCCGCCGGGATGAGGTATAGCTCCGGCTGCCGCTTGTCCTTGATCATCGCCTGCCGTAACCGGCAGCGCCCTTCGACCACGTCGACCAAGTCGTAGACGATGCGGTTTTCCAGCCCCATGACCACGTCGAGGTTGCGCAGGCCGATATCGGCGTCGATGGCCGTCACGCGCTTGCCCAGCATCGCCAAAGCCGACGCCAGATTGGCCGTCACGGTCGTTTTCCCCACACCCCCCTTGCCGGATGTCACTGTCAAGACTTGTGCACTCATACTGTTTTCCCTTACGGATCGTCTATCCCCGTCGCCACCGCGCACTTCTTGACGACGGAATCAGTGGGTCAGCAGGTCAGTGAATCAGTAGGTCAGTCAGCGCGTTTCTGGACTGACCTACTGATCTACTGGCCTGCTGGAACACTGACTTACTGATCATCTTCTCTCAATAATGCCGCCATGGCTCAGCCACGATCTGTCCGTCGCGAATAGCGGCCTGCTCCGGTGTGGGCGCGGCACGGCTGTCGGTCGGGGCCACGGCGATCTGATCGGCGATGCGCAACTGTGTCGGGTTCAGGTCGAGGGCACAAATCACCGCGCCCGCGTCGCCGGCCGCGCCGGCATGCACCAAACCCCGCAACCGGCCCCACACCACGACGTTGCCGGCGGCGATGATCTCCGCGCCGGGGTTGACGTCGCCCAGGACGACGACATGGCCCTCGTGCCAGACCGAGCGGCCGGATCGCAGCGTCTCGCGCAGGAACAGGGCGTTGGCCGCCGGGAGCGATTTGGCCACGGCCGCGCCGTTGGCCTCGGCCGTCTTCGCGTCCAGCGCGTTGCCGTCCAGGTCTGTGGCGCTGCCGGGCAAGCGCGTCGCCAGCCCGTGCTCGCGCGCCAGCTCCCGCGACTCGGCATCATCGACAATCACCGCCCACAGCGTCAGTTCATACTCGGCGAACATCTCCACCAGGCCGGCCAGTTGCTCGGCGCTGATGGGGCGGCGGCCCAGATCGACGGCGATGCGACTGCCGCGCAAGAAATCGCTCTTTTGCTCCAGCTCGCGCCGCAGACGGCCGAAAACGGCGAAGTCCGGGTTGTCACTCACCCGGATCAGCAAGCCGTCTCGAATGCCTTTGATGTCGATCTGCCGTGCCACGTGTGACTGCTACTGTCCCTCGTTGCCTGTATATGGCGGTTTCGCCCGTCAAAATGACGGTGAATTGTTGAAATGATACAACATCGATTTGCAAATAGCAAGTGAAGATTGTGTTATTTCCCACTCATTGCCCTCGCGTGCTCAGTCCGTTATGATACCCTTACCGACAAGGCCGGAAGGGTGCTCTTTCCAACTCGCCTATCCGGCGCACATTCGACTAAGGAGAAGAGAGATGAAACGTCGAACACGCCTGATTTTCTTGCCCCTGCTCGTCTCGCTCTTGTTACTGGTGGGTTGTGAGTTCAGCGCCAGCACGGCCAACATCCGCAGCGCCGCGCTGGCCCGCGACCCCGACGGCAACGAGCCCACCAACACCTTCGAGCCGGATGAGACCTTCTATCTCGTCGTCGAGTTGGCCAACGCGCCGGACAGCACCACCGTTCGAAGCGTCTGGTATGCCGTGGACGTGGGCAGCGCTGCCCCGCCCGACACGCTGATCGACGAGGCATCTCTCACATCCGGCAGCGCCGTGCTGACTTTCAACCTCTCCCCCGAGGGGCAATGGGCGCCAGGGACTTACAAAGTGGAGCTTTATCTCAACGATGAGTTGAACCAGGATCTCGACATCACCGTCAGCGGCGACGTTGCCCAGGTTGAGCCGACGGCCGCCGCCACCGACGAACCCGCCGCCACGCCCACGACCGCCCCCGCCCCCACCGAAGATCTGGCCACGATGCTGGAGCGCGTCCGCAGCGCCACCATACGCATTCAGGCCGTGGGCAGCTTCATCGACCCCGAATTCGGGCAGATGACCAACACCGCCGGCCAAGGCTCGGGCTTCATCATCGACCCGTCGGGCATCGCCGTGACCAACAACCACGTCGTCACCGGCTCGGCGTTCCTGCAGGTCTACGTGGAAGGGGAGCAGCGGCCGCGCAACGCCCGCATCCTGGGCGTGTCCGAGTGCTCCGATCTGGCCGTCATCGACATCGATGGGGATGGCTACCCGGCGCTGGAGTGGCGCACGGCCGACATCCCCGTGGGCCTCGAAATTTACGTCGGCGGCTTCCCCTTGTTCGGTAACGAAGAGTTCACGCTGACGCGCGGCATTGTCTCGAAGGCGCGCACCAGCGGCGAAACTAACTGGGCCTCGGTTGACAGTGTCATCGAGATCGACGCGACGATCAACCCCGGCAACTCTGGTGGCCCGCTGATCGACAACGAGGGGCGCGTCGTCGGTGTCAACTACGCCGCCAGCTCTCGCACTGACCAATACTTCTCGATCTCGCGCGCCGAGGCGATGCCGATTATCGAACAACTTCGCGCCGGCACCGACGTGAACTCGATCGGCATCAACGGCCAGGCAGTCACCGACGGCGAGAGCATTTTCGGCATCTGGGTGGCCTCGGTCAAGTCGGGCTCCCCGGCCGACCGCGCCGGCGTCAAGGCCGGTGATATTCTGACCAAGATGGAAGGGCTGGTGCTGGCCACCGACGGCACGATGTCGGCCTACTGCGACATCCTGCGCGGCCGCAACATGACCGACACGATGTCGATCGAGGTGCTGCGCCTGTCCGACAGCACGCTCCTGGAAGGCCAACTCAACGGCGACCGGCTGGAAGTCATCAACACCTTCGGCAGCGGCGGCTCTTCGTCCGGTGGCTCTTCATCCGGCGGCTCTTCGTCGGGTGGCTACAGCGGCTACACATCCATCACCGACGACTCAGGTTTGCTGCAGATTTCGGTGCCGGTAGAGTGGTCGGACGTCAACGGCGCCAGTTGGGAGCGAGACGGGCAAGTGGTTGGACAGGCCGTCTCGGCCTCGACCGACCTCGACGCTCACTATAACACGTGGAACACGCCGGGCATGTTCTTCGGCGCGTCGGCGTCAATGGCGCAGAACACCGAGCCGAACGGCTATCTCGACAGCTTCGACTATTCCAACACATGTAGTTACGACGGCCGTTTCGAATACAGCGACCAACTCTACAGCGGCCTCTACGACATGTATACCAACTGCGACGGCACGGGTTCGTCGTTCATCATCTTGGCTGTGATGCCCCCCGAGCGGGATGCGTTCCTCGTGCTGCAGGCGATCCTCAACGACGCGGCCGACGATGAGGCGCTCCAGGAGATGTTGAACAGCTTCGTCTTCCTGGGGCCGTAAGTCAATGTAATCAGCGGCGGGGGTGAGTCTGGCTCGCTCCCGCCGCTCTCTCCTTGCGGCTTCCTTTGCAAGCGGCGCGATCTTCGGTTTCCTTCCGCCATGGGTAAAGTCATCGTCATCGCCGGGAATTCGGGCGTCGGGAAGACGACGCTGGCCGCCGCGCTGGCCCAACTGCGGCCGTTCGCCATCGGGCTGGAGCAGCACGCCGAGCGGCCGTTCCAGGCGCTCATGTC
This sequence comes from uncultured Ardenticatenaceae bacterium, assembly GCA_964398825.1. Taxonomy (GTDB): domain Bacteria; phylum Chloroflexota; class Anaerolineae; order Promineifilales; family Promineifilaceae; genus Promineifilum. The sequence continues at coordinate 15,555 of CAYNOL010000058.1, read as the reverse complement.
CGCTGAGCCCGCCCGCTATGCGTTGGCCAACCAGACCGATTACCTGTTGTTGCGCGCCGAGCAGGAGCGCGTCGTGCGCGGTGGCGACATCGACGGCCTCATCGACGGTGGGCTGGACCTTGACTTCCACGGCTTTAGTCGTCTGTTTCGCCACAAGGGGTATCTGTCGGCGGCCGAATACGACCTGGTGGCGCGGCTCTACACTGAGCTGCGAACTCTGCTTGGCCCGCCCGACGCCATCCTGCATCTGACCGCGCCGCTGGCGGTCATCGAGGAGCGGTACGCCCGGCGCGGCCGCCCGCTGGAGATCGCCCGGCGCGACGACCTGGCCCTCATGGACGAGTTCATCAATGAATGGCTGGCCGCCGAACGCGCTGCGCCGGTGATTCGCATTGACGCCACGGTTGAAGAGTTCTGCGCGCCGGATCGGCTGGCGACGTTACTGGGGGAAATAGCGGAGTTGTGAGATCGGCTTTGGGTGGTGATGGAATGACGATAAATGGTCTGCCTGAATGACAGAGGAAGTCTGCCACCGCTGAACCAGCCTCTGTCTTTAAAAAGTTTTCCTTGGCGACAGAAACGCGAAAGGGTTCCAGTCGTGTGCCATGATTAGGTGCCTTCAGACTGAAACCCCTTGATCGGTGTGATCCAGGTAGGACTCGAACCTACAACCTAACGCTTAAGAGGCGCTTGCTCTGCCATTGAGCTACTGGACCGGTTATGCTCTGTCATCGAGCTACAGGGCCGAGAATTCAGCGTATTTTACCATATTTGAGGGGGCGCGGGCAAATTTTTATCGGGCTTGGGTGAGGGAAGGGTGAGGAACATGCCGGGCGGATTTAGCCCCGCACCGGCTGGCCCAGATAGCTGCGCAGAACGGCCTGCAATTCGCGCACGTCGAGCGGCTTGGGCAGGTATTCATCGCAGCCCGCTTCCAGACAGCGCTCGCGGTCGCCTACCAGTACGTTGGCCGTGGTGGCGACGAGGGGGATCGATGCCATATGGGGATCGCCCTTGAGCTCGCGCGCCACTTCCAGCCCGTTGAGGCCGGGGATGTTGATGTCGAGCAGGATGAGGTCAGGCCGCGCGGTCTGGGCCAGCTCCAGCCCGGCCAGACCGTCGGACGCAGAGAGGAACTCGTGGCGCTCCCCCTCGACGATGCGTGATATGAGGCGCAGATTGCTGTCGTTATCCTCGATGCAAAGGATTCGCTTCCGCGCCATTATGCTATTTCCTCTGGCGTTTCCTGATTTCTCATCATCACTATTAAACCACACAACCCTTAATAATCGCATTACACTGGGTAATTCTACGTGAATCCGCGCCGGCGCATATGACCAGCTTATGCCGCCGGTAACTCATGCTCTTCCGGTCGGAACGGGACGGTGAACCGGAAGGTGCTGCCCTGGCCCAACTCGCTCTCGGCCCAGATTCGGCCGCCGTGGAACTCCACCAGGCTCTTGCTGATCGACAACCCCAACCCCGTGCCGCCAATGGAGCTGCGCCGGCCGGGGTCGATCTGGCTGAAGTGGTCGAAGATTCGCGACAAGTTCTCCGGCGGGATGCCGATGCCGGTGTCGCTGACGCAGAAAAGCGCGTGGCCGTTCTGGGGCTGGATGGAGACGGTGATATGACCGTGGTCGGTGAACTTGATGGCGTTGCCGACGATGTTCCATAATACCTGGCGGATTCGTGTCCGGTCGGCCGTCATCGGCTCCAGGCCGTCGCCCACGTCGAGGTGCATCGCCAGCCCCTTCTGCTCGGCCAGCGGCATGGCCGTGGCCATCAGTTCGGCGGCCATGCGCCGCACGTCGAACTCCTCGTAGATCAATTCCAGCCGCCCCGCCTCAATCTTGGACATATCGAGGATGTCGCCGATGATGTCGCGCAGGTGGTGGCCGCCGCTGCGGATGAGTTGCAGGTCTTCGATCATCCGCTCCGTCAGGTCGCCGTCGATGCCCATCAGCAGCACGTCGGCAAAACCGATGATCGAGTTCAACGGCGTGCGCAATTCGTGGCTCATGCGGGCCAGGAAGTCGGTCTTCAGCCGGTCGACTTCGCGCAGCTTCTCGGCCATCTCCAGCTGTTCAGCGAAGTAGAAGGCGTTTTGCGTGGCCACAGCCAGCTGCGAGGCCAAAATCCGGTACACTTGCCGGTCTTCGGGCTGGAAGGCGCCCATTTGGTCGGATTGCACGTCGAGCACGCCCAGCAGCCGGTCACCGATGAGCAGCGGCACGGCCATCTCCGAGCGCGTGTTGGGCAGCAGGATGTGGGGCAGGAAGTCGGTGGAGCCGCGAATGTCGCGCACGAGGACGATGTCCCGCTCGCGCGCGGCACGGGCCACGATGGAGCGCGCCCCAATCGGGATCTCTCGCCCTTCGCGCACCATTTGCCGGCCGACATCACCCGCCCCGGCCCGCAGCACCAGGGTGGTCTTGTCCTCGTCCAGCAGGTAGATGTGGGTGTGATAAAGGTTGAAGTGCTTCTTGGTCTGGTCGGCCGCGGCCGAGAGCAGCCGGTCGACGTCGAGCGTGGCCGCCGTGGTGACGCTGACGTCGAACACGGCGCGCAACTCCGACGACAGGCGCGCCTGGGCGGCCAGCGCCGCCTCAGTGCGGGCCAGCGCCTCTTGCTGGGCCACATAGGCCCGGCGGCCGGCCACGGTGGCCGCCAGCGGCTCGTGCAGCCGGTCGAGAATAAACTGCTCGTCGGCCGTCAGCGCGTGGGCGTGGGGCCAGCTGATCGTCAGCGCGCCTTGCAGCTGGCCCGCGCGCTGCAGGGGCATGACGACGGTCGCTTGCCGCCCCTCGGCGTTCAACTGGTCGCGCATCGGCCGCGTCAGACGCACGTCGCGGCGGCTGTTTTCGATGATTGTGATCTCGCGCGAGTCGGCCAGCCACAACTCGCTCATCGGCAACGCGGCCAGCGGCCGGGGCTGGGGCGCGGCCGGCGGCTGAATGGCGCCGTTCCGCCAGGCGCTGACTGCCTCAGCCACCAGCGCGCCGTCGCTCCCCGGCGTCAGGTAGAGCAGCTCCATTTCCGGCGGTTCGCTCCACAGCGATGAGCGGGCCAGCGCGGCCACGATCTCGTCTTCGGTAGTCGCCAGCGACAGCGCGGCCTCGATGCGCGACAGCATGTCCAGTTGCCAGGAGCGGCCGCGCACTTGCTCGACAAGCTGCTGGTTCGACAGCGTGACGGCCACTTGCGTGGCCACGGAATGGAAGATGCGGCGGTCGTGCTCGCCAAAGGGACGCGGTTCGGGCCAGAACAGCTCCAACATGCCGATCCAGCTATCGCGCAGGCGCAGCGGCAGCCGCACGGCCGCCCGCGCGCCGATCGATCTGTAGAGGACGCGCAACATGCCGTCGACACGCATATCGGACCGCGCGTCTTCGACGAAGATGGGCTCGTCGCCGCCCGACGTCCACGCGCCGGTGATGTCGATGTCGGGCAGGTGAAAGCGTTCGCCGGGGGCGTAGGCGCTCGGGCTGCCGTTTTCGCGGGGCCAGGCGACGAGCACAGTGGCGGCACTCGGCCGGCCGTCGCCGTCTGTCTCAATGCTCGACAGCGCCACCAGCGACGGCTCGTCGGCCACCCCCGAGCCCACAACGGCGGCAGCGATGTCGTCGACGTGGCGGGCGGCGTTGAGCGCGGCGCTGAGGGCGAAGAGGCGTTCGGCGTCGCGCCGGGCTTCTTCCGTCTGGTTGAACAGGCGGGCGCGTTGCACGGCCGTGGCGGCCTGATAGACAATCGTCTCCGCCAGCCGCAGCTGGTCATCCGTCAGCTCGATGCCCTCTTCGACAACATCCAGTCCCACCGTGCCGATCACCTCGTTCTCCACCACCAGCGGCAGGATGAGGATCGTTTTCACGCCCCGCTGTCGCAGCACTTCGTGGGCCGAGGCGGTCAGCGGGTTCTCGGTGGCGTTGGGCACGACGATCGGCCGACGCTCGGTGAATGCCAACTGTGTCGCCGGGTTGTTCTCCAGCGGGATGACGAAACCGACGGCGCTGTCGGTGTTGAGTTGCCCCGAGCGATCGGCGACGACAGTCAGACCGGTGCGCTCCTCGTTCAGAATGGCGACGCCCACCTGCTGGATCGATGTCGCCAGGGCTAATTGGTCGACGATGATCTGCAAGCTGGTTTGCAGATCGGACGTGGCGGCGACGGCGGTGACGATGCGGTTGAGCAGCGCCATCTCTTCTTCGCGCTGCCGGGCTTCGCGCAGCGCCTCTTCCGTCTGCTGCGACAGGCGCAGGTTTTCCAGATGCGCGCCCAGTTGCCCGGCGACGGCCGTCAGCAGCTCCTGCGCGCGGGGGGCTTCGGCCGTGGGGCGGGCCATTTCGACGTAGCCGATCGTGGTGCCGCGCACGGGAATGGGCAGCCGCACGACTTCCTCGCCGTTGGCGGGGTCGGGCGTGGGGGGATTGGTTGGGCGCGCGGCCGCGTAGCGCTCCCATCCCTCGCGGGTCAGCGCCTCGGTCTGCCGCGCCAACTGCTCGCGGGTCTGGGCCGCGTCGGTGAACAGGCGCGCGTTCTCCACGGCCGTGGCCAGTTGCGCCGCCAGCAGGCTGAACGCCTCAGCGCTGCCGGCGTCCAGCCCGTCGGGGGCGCTGCTCTGCAGGTTCAGTGTGCCGGTGACCTCGCCCTTCAGCAGCATCGGCACGGCCAGCTCCGATTGGGTTTCCGGCAACAGCGGGTTGGGCTTGAAGACCGGGTTTTTGCGAGCGTTGGGGACAACGATCGCCTCGCGTCCGGCGACGGCCGTGCCGTTGATCGAGCCGGGGCCGACCGGCAGCCGGTGGCCGCGCCGCAGCAGTTCGGCTCCCGCTTCGCCTGTGGCCGCGCGCAAAATCAGCTCCCCGGTGGTTGGGCTGAGAAGGTAGACCTGGACGTGGTAAAGATCAAAGCGCTCGCGGATCATCTCCACCGCGCTGCTGAGCATCGTGTCGAGGTCGTGGATGCGGGTGATCTGTCGCCCGACTACGGCGGCCAGCGCCAGCGCCTGCGTGCGCTCTTCCACCTGGGCCTGCAGCGCCGTCCGCGTCTGCTCCAGCTCCTGCTGTGTGGCCTCTGCCCGGCGGCGCGCTTCCTGCCCCGCTCTCAGCGACAAGTTGAGCAGATAGGCGAAGACGGCGATCTCAATGGCGAGCGCCACCACGGCGACAAAGGTGATCGGCGTCGCCGCCCATTGGCCCAGGACGAAGGCCGGCACCAGCGCGGCGAGACCGGCCAGCGAGAGCGCCAACGTCCCGCGACGGCCGAGGAATAGCCCCGCCGCCAGTATCAGCGAGCCGAACCACACCACCAGCGACAGGGCCCCGAACGCTGTCAGGCCGCCGGCCGCGAACGGCACCAAAAGCAGTGTCAGCCACCCAGCCGCCAGCAAAGCCAACAGCGCGGCCACGCCCAGCTCCGGCCGCCCGGCGCGCAGCAGTATCTGCCCGGCCAACCCCGCGCCGAGGAACAGCAGCGGCGGCGCGAACCACAACCAGCCGGCGGGGAAGCCGGCCAGCAGACCAACGGCGATCATCAAAAATGGCCCGGCGATGAGCGCCAGTGACGCGGCATGGAGCGCGATCTCCCGCCGGCGGGGCGGGTTGCCGCCGGGCGCGGGCGGCGTGAGGATGCCCCGGCTGGTCGGGGATTGGGCCGTCTCACCCGTCACGGCCGTTCGCTCCGTTGATCTCCAGCCGCACGGCCGCCTCGCGCCCCTCCAGCGCGCGGGAAAGCTCCGTCGCGGCCACGCGCATGGCGGCGTCGATGTCGGTCGTCTGGGCGATCTTGCGGTTGATGGCGTTGATGAGCGCCTCTTGCTCCGCCTCCTGCTGAATGTGGCTCAGCAGGCGGGCGTTGCGCAGCGCCACGGCCAGTTGCCCGGCGATCGTCTCCAGTAGCTGGGAGTCGGCTGGGCCGAGACCGTCCATCGTGTCATCTTGCACATCGAGCACGCCGAGCACCTGATCGCCGTAGGTGATCGGCACGGCTACCTCGGCCTGTGTGCCGGGCAGCAGCCGGTTGGGCAGCCAGTTAGCCGCCTGGTTGACATCGGGCACGACCACCGGCGCGTTGGTGGTGAACGCCCGGCCGACCAGGCCCTGATCGGCCTTCAGCGCGTGGCCCATGACGAGCATCGCCCGCCCCGCCTCGCCCGTGCCGCCGACCATGCGCAGCGCGTCGAGCGTCTCGTCCCACAGATAGACGTGGACGTGGTAATAGGAGAACGCCTCGCGCAGTTGATTGACGACTTCACGGATGAGTTGGGATTGATCGAGGATGGTTGACAAGCGACGGCTGATGGCGGCGCTGGTCTGCAGCGCGCGGGTGCGCTCGTCGACGCGCTCCTCCAGCAGGTTGCGCTCTCGCTCCAGCGAACGGGAGAGGTTGCGCGACGTTTGCAGCAGCGTGCGAATGTCGCGCCGCGTGGCCACCAGAGCGATGATGAGCAAACCGGCGGTCATCATCAGGCTGAGCAGCAGATACCCGAGCGAGTAGATGTCGCGGGCGAACGGCGGGGTCTGGGCCGGGGCGACAAGCAGTACGCCAACGACCCCCGCCGCCAGCGCCGCCAACGCCAGCCGCAACGGCAGCAACACGGCGGCGAAGGCGCAGTAGGCCACCAGGAAAAATCCCACCACCGGCGACAGGCCGCTGATACGCAGATCGAGCAGCGACAGGCCGAGGTAGACGGCCGTCAGTCCCACGGCGCGGGGCAGGTACGGCCCGTCGCGCCAGACGGCTATGGCCAGCAAGAAGAGGTAGAGCAGGATGTAGAGCACCGACAGCGAGCGCACCTCCGGCGCGGCGCGCAGCAAAAGGGTCAGCACCGGGGCCAGCGTCAGGAAGTAGAAAACCGACAGCAAGAGCGACACCAGATTCAGCGTGCGCGTCTGGGTGCTCAGCGCGGCGTCGGTCGGATCGATCTGATCCGTCCCGGTCACCGGGCGGCTCAGTTCCGGCACCAGTTCAAGCAGGTGGAGCCGGAACCACCCCCAGGCGAAGAACACCGCGCTGAAGGCGAAGGCGGGCACGGTGACGTCGATGTAGAAGGGGCGGCCGACGGCCAGAGCGATCTGGTAGGCGACATTGGCGAGAATGGGCAGAATGGCTCCCAGTGCCACCAGCATCGCCAGTTGGCGCTGCGGTCCGGCCGAGCGCCGCCAAACGTTGATCATCAACCCCGTGGCGACGAGGACGAGCAGGTAGGAGTAGACGACATGGACGTAGAACGCCGGGCCGCGCTCGGCGTCGAAGACGATCAGCGGCCCGGCGTCGCGCGTGCCGGGGGTGTCGTAGATGAGAGTGTGGGCCGGCGTCGTCCAGGCCAGGATGATCATGATGGCCGGGATGGCGAAGACGGCCGTCAGGACGGGAACGGTGATGCGGCGGCCGTGCCCGGCGTAGACCAAGGCGAACAGCAACCACGCCACCGGCAGCAGGGCGATGCCGATCCACTCCAGCTTCACCCAGAACAGCATCGTGGCCGGGTCGGTCGTCAGCAGCTCCAGCGAGTAGGTGAAGCACCACCAGGCGGACAGCGCCAGCAGCAGCAGGAAGATGCCCGTCTCCGGCGAGGCCGCGCTCTGCCGCCAGGCGTAGACGGCCAGAATGGTCAGCACAATGCCCGCGCCGATGATCGGCATCAGCAGAGGCGTGAATTGCAGCGCGAGTCCGTCCATGTCGCTCAGGGTGCGGCGCGTTTGTGGGCCGCGCCTAGGTCTTCCGTTGCTCCTCCAGCTTGCGGCGCAGCAGTTCGTTGATCAGCGCCGGGTTGCCCTGGCCGCGCGTGGCGCGCATCACCTGGCCGACGAACCAGCCCAGCAAGCTCTCCTTACCGCCCAGGTAGTTGGCCAGTGGGCCGGGGTTGTCGGCGATGACCTGCTCGATGATGGCCGACAGGGCCGCCTCGTCGGAGATTTGGGCCAGACCGCGCGCGGCGACGATCTCGTCCGGCGCGCGGCCGCTGTCGATCATCTCGGCCAGTACCTCGCGGGCCGTCGTCTGGTTGATCGTGCCCTTGTCGACGAGGGCCAGAAGCGCCACCAACCCCTCCGGCGTGGCTTCGGTATCGCCGATTGCCTGATCACGTTCGTTCACCAGTCGGAACATATCGTTGAGGATCCAGTTGGCCAGCGTCTTGGGCGCGCCGCCGGCCTCGACTGCGGCGTCGAACCACTCGGCCACGTGACGATCCTCGGCCAGCGCCGCCGCCTCGACGGCCGATAGGCCGAACGCGTCCCGATAGCGCGTCTCTTTCACCTGCGGCAGCTCCGGCAGATCGGCCCGCACCGCCTCGATCCATGCCGCGTCGATGGTCAGCGGCGGCAGATCGGGCTCGGCGAAGTAGCGGTAATCTTCGGCCTCCTCTTTGGCCCGCTGGCTGAAGCTCTCACGGCGGGTGTCGTGCCAGCCGCGCGTCTCCTGCGCCACCCGGCCGCCGCTGTCGAGCACGGCCGCCTGCCGCACCAGCTCGTAGTCGGTGCCGTCGGCCAGCGCGCGGAAGCTGTTGAGGTTCTTCAGCTCGATGCGTGTGCCGAACGCCTCGCTGCCGCGCGGGCGGATGCTGATGTTGGGCTCGATGCGCAGCACCCCTTTCTCCATGTCGCCGGTATTGACGTCCAGATAGCGCAGGATCTGGCGGATGCGCGTGGCGTAGGCCCGCGCCTCGTCGCCGGAGCGGATGTCGGGCTCGCTGACGATCTCCAGCAGCGGCACGCCAGAGCGGTTGTAATCGACTAGCGAGCCGCCGTCGTCCAGATGGGTCAGCTTGCCGGTGTCCTCTTCCATGTGGACGCGCCGGATGCCGATGCGCTTCGTCGTGCCGTCGGCCAGGGTGATGTCGAGGCGGCCGCGCAGCCCAATGGGCAGCTCGTACTGGCTGATCTGATACCCCTTCGGCAGGTCGGGGTAGAAGTAGTTCTTGCGGGCGAAGACGTTGTGGGTCTGCACCTCGCAGCCGAGGGCCAGCGCGACGCGCATGGCGTACTCGACGGCCCGGCGATTGATGACGGGCAACATCCCCGGCATGCCCAGACAGACGGGACAGACGGCCGTGTTGGGCGGCGCTTGCACGCTGTCGACGACTCGGCAGCCGCAAAACATCTTCGATTGCGTCAGCAGTTCGGCGTGGATTTCCAGGCCGATGACGGGTTCGTAACGATCCAGCATAAACTGTGTTCTCTCCCCGATGGCCGCCGGCGGGATACGCAAGCGGTGACCCTATTCATTGTAATCGCCCCGGCCGGTTTCGCCGGTTGGATTGGCGTGAATTTCTGAGTTTAGCTCTCGGCCGCCGGCACCACGGGCCGTCGCTGGTGCCACGGCCGCGCTTGCTCATAGGCGTGGGCGACGTTGAGGATGCGCCCCTCTTGCAGCGTGTCGCCGATGAGTTGCAGGCCGATGGGCATGCCCCCGCCGTCGAAGCCGCACGGCACTGACAGGCCGCAACTGCCGCTCAAATTCAGCGGCAGGGTGAAGATGTCGGTTAGATACATGGCCAGCGGATCGTCCGCCCGCTCGCCGATCCTGAACGCCGTCGTCGGGCAGGTGGGCGCGGCGATGACGTCGACGGATTCGAAGGCGCGCCGGAAATCCTCTTTGATGAGCGTTCGCACCTGCAGGGCGCGGCCGTAATATTCGTCGTAGTAGCCGGCGCTCAGCGCGTAGGTGCCCAACATGATGCGCCGCTTCACTTCGGGCCCGAACAGCGCTCGCGTCCGGCGAACGGTGTCGATCATGTCCGCGCCGGGCACGCGCGGCCCGAAGCGGGTGCCGTCGTAGCGGGCCAGGTTGGCGCTGGCTTCGGCCGGGGCGATGAGGTAGTAAGCGGGCAGCCCGTAGCGCGTGTGCGGCAGGCTGATCTCGACGATCTCCGCCCCCAGCGCGGCCAGGTCGTCGATGGCGGCGCGGACGGCCGCTTCCACTTCCTCGTCCATACCCTCGACGAAGTACTCATGCGGCACGCCGACGCGCAGCCCGCGAATGTCGCCCGTCAGCGCGGCCTCATAGTCGGGCACGGCCACGTCGAGCGAGGTGGCGTCGCGCGGGTCGTGGCCGGCCACCACGCCCAGCATGGCGGCCACATCAGCGGCCGTTCGTCCGAGCGGGCCGATCTGGTCGAGCGACGAGGCGAAGGCGATGACCCCCCAGCGGGACACGCGGCCGTAGGTGGGCCGCAGCCCGACAAGACCGCAGAACGCCGCCGGTTGGCGCACGCTGCCGCCCGTGTCGGTGCCCAGCGCGCCAAAGGCCAGCCCGGCGGCCACGGCCGCGGCGCTGCCGCCGCTGCTGCCGCCCGGCACGCGCTCCACATCCCACGGATTGCGCGTGGTGAAGTAGGCCGACGTCTCCGTCGATGAGCCCATGGCGAACTCGTCGGTGTTGGTCTTGCCCACGATGACGGCCCCGGCCTCGATGAGCCGGTCGACGACGAAGGCGTTGTAGGGGGGGATGAACCCTTCGAGGATCTTGCTGGCGGCGGTGGTCGGCGCGCCGGCCAGACAGATGAGGTCCTTCAGGGCCACGGGCACGCCGAGCAGAGGGGTGCGCTCGCCGGCGGCCAGGCGGCGGTCGGCCTCGGCTGCCTGCTCCAGCGCCAGCTCGTCGGTGATGGTCAGATAGCTGCGGATGGTGTTGTCATGGGCGACGATGTGGTCGAGCACAGCGCGGGTAGCGTCCACGCTGGTCGTTTGCCCGGCCTGCAGCGCGTCGCGCAGTTCGGTCAGGGTAAGCGAGAGGATATCCACGGCGCTCACTCTTCCAGCACCGATTGGATCAGGAACTGTTCATCGACTGTCTCGGCGGCGTTGAACAGCGCGTCGGCCGTGGGCAGCGATGGCATGATCGCGTCGTCGCGCATGATATTGATCTGGGCCACGGCGTGGATCGACGGGGGCACGCCGATCAAGTCGAGTTCGTCCAGCCGCGCGGCATAGCCGAGAACGGCCGAGAGCTGCTCGCCGAAATGGTTCAGCTCGTCGTCGCTCAGCGCCAGACGAGCTAAATCAGCTATCTTTTTCACATCTTCGCGGGTAAGTGACATCACAATTCCTTTGGTGCAGGTGGGCGGTCTAGTCGCCGACGATGGGATCGGGTTCGTCGTGGTGTTCGTCGTCCGGGGCGGCCCGGCGCTCGGCCTCGCGCATCGCCTCGAACTCTTCGTCGGTCCAGATTCTGTCCGGCGCGGTCAGCTTGTCGATGTAGAGCACGCCGTTGAGGTGATCGATCTCGTGCTGGAAGATGCGGGCATCCCAGCCGTCGAAGCGGCGGCGGAACTTGCGGCCGTGGCGGTCCAGCCCGCGCACGCGTATCGACTCAGCCCGCTCCACTTCGCCCAGATAGCCGGGAATGGACAGGCACCCTTCCAGCCCCTTGACTGTCTCCTTCGACACCCAAAAGATCTCCGGGTTGACGATGACGAACAGCTCGCGCGTTTCCTCAATCTCGTTGCCCTCGTCGTCCTCTTCGGGCAACGTCTCGATGACGGCCAGCTTAATCGGCAGGCCGACTTGCGGCGCGGCCAGGCCTGCGCCATTGGCCTCGCGCATCGTCTCAATCATGTCGTCGATCAGCTGCTGCAGATCGGCGTCGAACTTCGTAACCGGGCGAGTCTTCTCGCGCAATTCCGCGGCGGGAATGGTTACAATCGGTAGCTTACTCATATCTCCTCAAACTCGTCGGGTATTTCGGTCGGCGTGCGCTGGGGGATGCGCCGTTGCTCCATGGCCTGACGGTACACGTCGAGCAACAGCGCGTACTCCTCGCGGCGGGAGCTGCCTTCCTGGATGCGCTGCTGGCGGCGGGCTTCGTCGATGCGCTGGAAGATATCCCCCTGGATCAGCTCAGGGTTGGGCACGTAGTCAAAGACGATGTCGGATTTCGAGCCGGCGGTGTCGACGCTGACGAAGCCGTAGTTGAACAGCGTGGGGAAAAAGCCCGGCCGCGTGGCGTCGACGTTCTGGATGTTGCCGATGGCCGCCTGCTTGCGGCTCTCGCCGAAGCCGAACGGCTTGCGATCCACGTCGAGTACGAAGCGGTCGGTCAGGATGAAGATGTCGTTGCGCCAGTTTTCCAGCTGCCAGATGAACCAGATGGTGTTGACCAGGCCGAGGATGCCGGCGACGATCAGCAGCATGTTCATTGGCGCGTCCAGATAGAGAGCGCCGATGAAGCCCAGAGTCATGAACACATACACCAGGAGGGGCAGCCCTACCTCTCGTATCAGGATAAACAGGCTCTTGCGATAGGTGATCGTATTGCCCTCGACGACGCGCCAGCCGAAGCGGCGGCGGAACGCTTCCAGCGCCGTCTCGCGCTGCGGCCGCGTGGGAACCAGCGGCCGCTCCTCTTCGTCGCCGGTGGGCGTCAGCTGCGGCTCCAGCCCGAAATGCTGCTCAATCGAGTGGCGCATGACCGCCTGGGTCTGGGCCGACTCCACCGATCTGTACTGCCGGATGAGCCGCTCCAGCGTCCGCTTGACGGCGATGGGGTTGTCGATGTTGTCGAACAGCACAACGCCGGCGATGGCCGCCGTCGTGACCCGCGCTGTGCCGATGTTGAACAGCGTGGACCAGAAGTTGGGTTTCAGCACCTCGACCGTCTGCACTTCGCTAATGGGGATCTTCACCAGATGGATGCGAAACTGTCGCAATTCAAACTCGTGGTGGGTCAGATGCTTGTTGGTGATGAGAAAGTAGTCGGCCCGGAAGTCGATCATCCGCAGCGCGAGCATGATCCCCGCGACGGCCGTCAAGATGCCGGGCAGAACGATCCTGGCCGTCAGTTCAAGTCTGGTGTCGGACGGCATGACGGCGAACAGGATCAGCGCGATGAGCATCATGATGATCGGCAAGACGGCGCGGCCGAGCAGGAACCACCAGCTGCGACGGGTGAACAGCTCCAGAACCTCGTCCGGCAGCATCGCGCCGCCGGCCGACGTGGACGTGCGTCGCGGCCGGATCTTGAGCTTCTGCGCCTCGAGCCACGCCTCGTCGCTCAGCCCGTAATGGATGTCGTTCATCTCTTCCGGCGCCAGTTCATCGATGATCGACGGGTAGGTCTTGAGCAGCTGGGCGAAATCGGCGCTTTCGATCACGTAGAGGCTGCCGCCGTTGGGGGCCGCGCCTTTGATCGTCGCCGTGTGGACGCCCGGCACCAGTAGCCAGATGTCGTTGAAATATTGTCCGGGGGTGTAGGCGTAGGTTTCGCGGGTGATGCCGTTGCCGTCGATGGTGCGGGCGAACAGGCGGCCTTCCTTAACGATGTAGAAGCGGGCGGCCACGTCACGCTGATAGGCGATGACGGCGTTATCGTCGAAGGCGTACTCTCTGGTAATCCGCGCGATCGCGTCCAGAGCGGCCCCGCTCAGATTGGCGAATATCGGAAGCTCGCCCATGAACTCGCGCTTTTCGCTCACGCTGTTGATTTTATCATGGGCAGGAAGTGGTGACTAATTCACAAAATTGGTATGACAATCACACCATAAAATTATTGTCATCCTTGATCATGTCCGCTATCATGGGCGCAGTCTGCCAATGTCGCTAATGACGGGTCTCTTCAACGTCCTCGCCCTGCTGTACATTGGCCGCGCCGTACAACTGGCGGTTCGAATTGTCCGAAATTGGGCCGCCCTGCGGCAGGAGCCACTGACCAGGGAAAAACAACGCCTAGCGGAACAGGCGGCATTCTTTCTTGGTGTCCCGCCGGCGGTCTTCATCCACGAGTTGGCCCACGCTGTGATGATCGTGCTCTTCGGCGGCCGCGTCGTCGAGTTCGGCTATCGCGTCTTCTGGGGCTACGTCGTCCCCGCCGGGCAGTTCACGCCGACGCAAAACTGGTTCATCGCTCTGGCCGGCACGCTCGGCTCGCTGGCTTTCGGTGGACTGCTGTGGCTGGCGCTGCGCCGCAACCACAGCCGAACGTTGCGCTACTTCGGCCTGCGCGCCTTCCGCTTCCAGATCTACTTCTCCCTGCTCTACTATCCGATCATGACCCTCTTCCTGCCCATCGGCGACTGGCGCATGATCTACGACTTCAATGCCACGCCTGTGCTGAGCGGCGTGACGGCCGTGGCCCACGCCGCGCTGCTCGTCCTGTTCTGGCGCGCCGAGCGGCGAGGTTTCTTCGAGATGGCGTCTTTTGAATCGACGGCGGCGCAGAGCCGCTATGAGAGCGTGTTGGCCGCGGCCGACGCGGGAAATCCCGACGCGGCGCTGCAGGTCATCGCCACGCTGTGGAGCGGCGACGCGCCCCGCGAGGCCGGCCGGCGGCTGTCGGAATATCTGGAGCGCTACCCCACGTCCGGCGCGGGCTGGCTGCAGAAGGCGATCCAGGCCGGGGGCGGGGCGCAGAGCGTCAATCGGGAAGCGTTCGAGGCGGCCGGCAAGGCGCTGTCCTTTGGCCTCGCGTCGGGCGACCACCGGGGACTGGCCCAACAGATTCGAGCGACATACTATCTGCAGCGCGGCGACGGGGCGGGGGCCGAGCGGGAGCTGGCCGGCGTGCCCGAGCCGCCCGTTAACGGCGTCGGCGACATCGCGCCCGCGCGGCGGGCCGAATTGCGCTATCTGAGCGCCCAGGCGTACCGGCGGCAGCACAAATACGACGCCGCTGTGGCCGAGATCGATCAAGCTCTTCATTGGGCGCGCGAAATGAACATGGAGCCGATGATGCAGCGCTACGCCGACGAGCTGTCGCTGATCGCGGCCCACGCGGGGTGGAGCCAGGCGGATGTGGAGCAGAAGTCACTCCTTTACAATCGTCCCGCGCCGTAATGGGAGCGCCGGCGGCCGGTAGCGGCTCTCGCGGCGCTGTTCACGACGAATGTCATATACAACTCAGGATCAATGGCAGTATTCACAGCCTTCTTACTTCGTTTATTCTTTGGGAACTGTTCAGCAGGCGTGAACGCCTCTGTCATGGCCTGAGCAGTTTGAACGTCGGGAGGTCCGATGCGCGTCGAACTTCGGGAAATTCGGAAACATTTTGGTCAAGTAAAAGCGAACGACGGCATCAGCATGGTGCTGGAGCCGGGCAGAATTTACGCGCTGGTGGGGGAGAACGGGGCGGGGAAGAGCACCCTGATGAAGATCCTTTCCGGCTATCAGCCGCCGACGAGCGGCGAGATCTTGCTGGACGACAAGCCCACCCGCTTCCATTCGCCGGCTGACGCGCTGGCCAAGGGCGTCGGCATGCTCTACCAGGACCCGCTGGATATGCCGCCGTTCCGCGTCGTCGATAACTATCTGCTCGGCCGCAACAACAACGTGCGGCTCGACTACAAGACGGCCGAGGCGGAGTTGAAGAGTCTGGCCCAGCGCTACGGCTTCGACATTGATGCCCACGCCACCATCGACTCCCTGTCCATGGGGGAACGGCAGCAGTTGGAGCTTGTCCGGCTGCTGGCCGGCGGGGCCGAGGTGCTCATCCTCGACGAGCCCACGACGGGTATCAGCGCCGAGCAGAAGGATGTGTTGTTCGACTCGATGCGCAAGATGACCCGCGAGGAGGGCAAGACGGTCATGCTCGTCTCCCACAAGCTGGAGGAGGTGCAGGAGG
>CAYNOL010000057.1:0-19265 GCA_964398825.1 uncultured Ardenticatenaceae bacterium | reverse complement strand
GATTTTCTCGTCGGCGAGCCGTTGTTGCTGTTGTTCATCGTGTCGGGGTTGGGGTATCTGCTCGGCCGCGTGGCGGTGAAGGGCATCAGTCTGGGCGTGGCGGCGGTGTTGTTCGTCGGGCTGGCGTTCGGCGCGCTCAGTCCGGCGATGCAGCTGCCGCCCATCATCGTCGACCTGGGGCTGATCATCTTCGTCTACACCATCGGCCTCAGCAGCGGGCCGGGCTTCTTCGCCTCGTTCCGGCGCAAGGGATTGCGCGACAACGCCTTCGTGCTGTTCATGCTGCTGCTGGCCGCGGGCATGACGGCCGTCGCCGCCGTCGCGCTCAACCTGAAAGCCACCGTCGCCACGGGCATGTTCGCCGGCAGCATGACCAACACCCCCGCTCTGGCCGGCGTTCTGGAGAGCATCGCCCGCGTCGCCCCGGCCGAGCAGTTCATCACGCTGGAGACGGAGCCGGTCATCGGCTACTCCGTGGCCTATCCCATGGGCGTCATCGGCCTGCTCATCGCCATCTACACCATGCAGCGCCTCTTCCGCATCGACTACCGGGCCGAGGCCCGCAGCCTGCGCCAATTCAACGTCATCGAGCAAGACCTCCACGCCGGCACCGCCCTCGTCACCAACCCCGACGCCGTCGGCGTGCCCGTCAGCGAGCTGTTCCGCCGCCACCGCTGGGACGTGGTGCTGTCGCGCCACAAGCGCCACGGCGGCATCGGGCTGGCGCTGGGCACGACGACGTTCGAGCTGGGGGACGAGATCACCCTGGTGGGCACGCCGGAGGAGGTCGACCGCGCCGTGGCCGGGCTGGGCCGGCCGGCCGGGGAGCAGCTGGAGCTCGACCGCAGCGACTACGACTTCCGCCGCATCTTCGTCAGCAACCCCGACATCGCCGGACGGCGGCTCAGCGAGCTGGATCTGCCCCGCGGCTATGGGGCCATCGTCTCCCGCGTGCGGCGTGGCGACATCGACCTGCTGGCCCACGGCGACACGGTGCTGGAGCTGGGGGACCGGGTGCGCGTCGTGGCCCGGCGGGCGGAGATGCCCCGGCTGGCGCAACTGTTCGGCGACTCCTACAAGGCACTGAGCGAGGTCAATCTGCTGTCGCTCAGCCTGGGGCTGGCGGTGGGGGTGCTCATCGGCCTGATCCCCATTCCGCTGCCGGGGGGCGTGGTCATCACGCTGGGCCTGGCCGGGGGGCCGCTGCTGGTGGGGCTGGTGCTGGGGGCGCTGCGCCGCACCGGGGGCGTGGTGTGGACACTGCCCTACAGCGCCAACCTGACGCTGCGGCAGATCGGTCTGTCGCTGCTGCTGGCCGGCATCGGCATCCGCTCCGGCTACACCTTTCTGACCAACTTCACGGCCAGCGGCGGGCTGCAGGTGTTCTTCGCCGGGGCGCTCATCACCACGGCCGTCGCCTTCCTGACGCTATGGATCGGCTACAAGGTGCTGAGGGTGCCGTTCGGCATGCTGACGGGGATGCTGGCCGGGCTGGGCACGCAGCCGGCGGCGCTCGGCTTCGGCCTGCAGCAGGCGGACAACGAGCTGCCCAACCTCGGCTACGCGCTGGCCTTCCCCGTGGCGACCATCACAAAGGTCATCGTGGCGCAGCTGTTGTTGGCGGTGCTGTCGGGTTAGGAAGGGATTGGGGTTTGGGGCCAGGGATTGTGCGAATCCCCAATCCCCAATCCCCAATCCACGGTTAAAGATTAAGGTAACATTACCTCAATCGCGTCGAGCGCTGCCTGGAACGGGAACCCGTTGTCGGTGCCGCGCCAGAAGGGACTGACCGACTCGCAGGCCGACTCGGGGCCGGTGGCATTGAGCTCACAGCGAAGGACATCCCCCTTCCTGACCGCCAGGCCGTCGAGCAGGATGTTCTTCTCGCTTACCAGATAAAGATACCCCAATCCGAGCGAGCCGCCGGGCGAGTAGGCCACGCCGCCGACTTTCCTCAGCGTCATCGACAGGTCGCTACCGTCGAAGAAGATCGCCAGCGTGCCCTTCGTCGTGTCGCTGCCCAGTGGGCCGTCGTAGACCAGCACATCGCCGCCGTTGCCGTTGGCCCATGCCGTTTTGACAAGGCCGACGGTGCTGAACAGCAGGCGGCCGTCGGGCAGCAGCGCCAGCGCGTCGATATCCTCGGCCGGGTTCGTCAGCCCCATGTCGGAGCCGTCGAAGTACCACGAGAAGATCTCCGTGGCAGGGTCGAAGCGGACGACATCGCTGTCGTCGACGGTAATACCTTCCAGGCCGGGCAGCGTCTTCATCGGCGCGCTGATGCTGAGGAGTATTGTCCCGTCGGGCAATAGGGCCACGGCGTCGACGTCCTTCTTGCGCAGCCCATAGGCCGAGCCGTCGAACCACAGGCTCAGGCCGGCGGGGTCGGCAAGCACCACGTCCTCGTCGGCAAAGGCCAACCCGCCCGCTCGGCCGTCGGCCTTATAGCTCAGCAGCAGGGGGAAGCGGGCGCAGCTGTTCAGCGGGTCGCGGCCGTGGGCGGTTGCCAGCGCGGTCAGCGCGTCGGCGATCTGCAGAAAGCCGTAGCCGTAGGTGGTGTCATAGTCCGGCTCGCCCAAGTCGGCGGCCGACTCCTGCAGCGCGCGGCGCACGGCGTCGCGGTCGGCCTCGGGCACGCAGGCGCGCAACAACGCCGCCGCCCCGGCCACGTGGGGCGAAGCCATCGACGTGCCAAAGCGATAGGTGTAATCCCACACGTCGGGGATGTCGGGGGGTGCGCCGGGGATGAGATTTTCCTGCAGCACGCCGTCGTCGTGGCCGTCGTCGTTCTGATCGATTTCCGGCTCGCCGCCCGGCGCGGCCAGCCCCATGCCGACGCCCCGGTTCGAGTAAAAGGCGAGCTGCTTGTCGTAGCGTGTCGCGCCGACGGCGATGACCTCGGGGTGGTTGGAGGGAATATCCAGATATTGCAGGCTCCTGTTGCCGACCGAGGCCACGATGACGGCGCCCTGGGCGACGGCCATCTCGATCGCATCGTCTACGGCGCTGATGCGGCACGCGGGGTAAACGTCGTCGCATGGTGTGCCTAGCGACAGATTGATCACCTGCGCCGGGGTGGTGTTGAGCGGCGCGCCGTCGACAGGCAGCCCGGCCGCCCAGACGATACCGGTGGTAACGCTTTCCAGCGTACCGTCGTTCCCTTCATCAAGCACTTTGACGGCTATGAGGCGCGCGTCGGGGGCGACGCCGACGACGCCGACGCCGTTGTTGGCGCAGCCGGCGGCCGTGCCGGCCACGTGGGTGCCATGGCCGTGGTCGTCGGCCGCCACGCCGGGGCCGGCTTGCTTGGTGAAGGCGTTGTATTCGGCCAAAAGCTCGTGGCAGAAGCCGTCGGGCCCGCCGGTGCTGACGCCCGAGTCGACCACGGCGAGGACGACCCCGTCTCCGGTGTCAGCGTCGAGCCCCGTCGTGACCCCCCACGCCTCTTCGAGCTGCACTTGGGGCATGTGCCATTGGCGGGCGTATTCGGGGTCGTTGGGCGCGGCGGCCGCTCCGGCGGCATACTCGGCGCCGGTGAAGATGTAGTTCGGCTCGACGACGTCGACGCCGGGCAGCGTCGCGGCCGCGGCGAGCAGGCTGTCGATGTTGGCCGACCGGGCGGCGAGCGGCGGGTACAGCTTGTACCAGTGGCCGAAGAGGGGCTCGGCGCGGTGGCCCCCCAGCGACGCGGCAGCCAGATCGGGGATGCGCGCCAGCACATGGCCGGGGACGTACCGACCGGCGATGGCGGGCAGCGGCGCGGCTTCCCGGCCACCGGCCACAGCCCCCCGGACGGACGGCAAGCCACCGGCGGCGGGCAGCAATGCCGCCAGGAGGACGATCAGGACGATAGCTAACCCGGCGCGGACAACGATGATATTCTGCTGTTTCATGGTAATCTGGTCACTCCCGACCGCCTCGATGTTCGCAATGTTGTACAGCAACGACGGGGTCGAATAGCCGGCCGCTTGTCGATCCCTCACAAAAGGCCACCCACCGGCCGGTGGAGCCGGTGGCGATGGGCGCGGCCGCGCACAGGGTTACGCAAGCGGGAAGCGACCGTAGTATAAAAAATCAGGCGGCCGTTTGTAAAGCATTCGGGGCAGGCAATATCCCTTGCGCCACGCCCTTGATCCAATCCCCCAAAAATATGCTATCATGCAATCCGTTCAAGGAATTAACCCATGCACGCACTCGATGTTCTGAAATTCGGCAACCGGACGATTCTGCGGGCGGTGCGCGATTTGCCCGATGCCGATTGGCTGGCGCCCGACGTGTGCGGCCATTGGTCGGTGCGGGAGATCATCGCCCACCTGGCGTCGTTCGAGCACGCGCTGGTCGACGCCCTCAGCGTGGCGCGCGGCGGGCCCATCGGCCCCCATCTGGCCGACATGCTGCGCGACGGGCAGGCGTTCAACGACGCGCAGGTGGCGGCGCGGGCGGGCCTCTCCCCGGCCGAGACGCTGGCCGAGTATGAGGAGGCCCACGCCAAAACGATGGAGCTGACGGCCGCGCTGCCGTCGTCGCTGTTCTACAATACCGGCTTTCTGCCCGCCTATGGCATGGAGTACGACCTGGAGGATTTCATCGCCTACTCCTACTACGGCCACAAACGGGAACACGCGGCACAGATCGTCGTCTTCCGCGAACGGATGGGACGGTAAGAGAAGACGGAACCACCGATTTCACTGTTCTGTCTTCTGAAGCACGTCACCAGACCACGTTTCTCTCTCCCGGCCTGAGCTACGGAGCAGAGCACCGGCGCGCAATTGGGCGGTTGCCGGGCCAGTTCGCCTTTGTCGGAGGTACAACAAATGAACAGAATGAACGTTCGAAGCGGGGGCCTCGCTCGTTTGGCTTGGGTGTTGCCGGTGTTGGTGGCCGGCCTGGTGCTGTTTTCGGCCGCGGGGGCTGCGCCCGACGCCCCGGCCTTCTCCTACAAGCTGAGCAGCGACGGCCCGCTGCCCGTCGGCGGCGACGTCAACGACTTCCAGATCAGCGCCGACGGCGTCTACACCGTCTATCGGGCCGGGCAGGACGTGGCCGAGATCGGCCAGCTCTATGCGCGGCGCACCGACGGCAGCGGCGCCCCCGCCCGCCTCAGCGCCCTGCCGAGCGCCAACCGCCGCGTCGAGGAGTACGCCATCAGCCCCACCGGCGGCCGCGTCATCTACAGCGCCGACCAGGACGAGCGGGACATGATCGAGCTCTACGCCGCGTCCATCGACGGCAGCGCCCCGCCCCTGAAGCTCAGCGGCGAAATGGTGGAGGACGGCGGGCTGCGCGGCTCGACCAACGGCTTCCGGATCGCCCCCGACGGCAGCGCCGTGGTCTACAACGCCGCCCAGGACACGGCCGGGAAGTATGAGCTCTATGCCGTTCCGGCCGACGGCAGCGCCCCGCCGGTGCGGCTCAACGCCGCCATGCCCGACGACAGCGACGTCAACAGCTTCGCCATCTCCCCCAACAGCCAGACCGTCGTCTACCGCGCCGACCAGGTGGCCGACGGCGTCGAGGAGATCTTCGCCGTGCCGCTCGACGGCAGCGCCCCGCCGGTGAAGCTCAACGGCTCGCTGGCGGACGGCGGCCGCGTCTACTCGTTCAGGATCAGCCCCGACGGCAGCCGCGTCGTCTATCTGGCCGACCAGGACAGCTTCGACGTGGTGGAGCTCTACTCCGTGCCCATCGGCGGCGGCACGGCCGTGAAGCTGAACGGCTCGCTGCCGACCGGCGGCGACGTCGGCTTCGGCGACACCTACGACATCAGCCCCGACAGCAGCCGCGTCGTCTATCTGGCCGACCAGACGCTCAACGACGTGAACGAGCTGTACAGCGTGCCCATCGGCGGCGGCACGGCCGTGAAGCTCAACGGCTCGCTGGTCAGCGGCGGCGACGTGAGCTGGGTATGGGAGGCGCAGATCACGCCCGACAGCAGCCGCGTCATCTATCTGGCCGACCAGCAGACGGACGGCCTCGACGAGCTGTACAGCGTGCCCATCGGCGGCGGCACGGCCGTGAAGCTCAACGGCTCGCTGGCAAACAACTCCCTCTACGACTTCGCCGTCAGCCCCGACAGCGCCCGCGTCGTCTACCGGGCGCGCAGCGCTCTGCCTGCGCAATTCGAGCTGTTCAGCGTCCCCGTCGGCGGCGGCGCGGTGGTGAAGCTCAACCACGCGCTCTCCGGCGGCCAGGTTCAATCATTCCGGATCAGCCCCGACGGCGGCCGCGTCGTCTATCTGGCCGACGCCGGGCCGGGCACGGGCAGGGAGCTCTACCGCGTGGCCACCGGCGGCGGCGGCGCCAGCCTGGTCAACGAGCCCATGGTGGCCGGGGGCCAGGTCATCACCTACGCCATCGCCCCCGCCGGCGGCCGCGTCGTCTACATAGCCGACCAGAATGAATGGCTGGTGCAGGAGCTGTTCATGGCGCCGCTGAACGCCCCCGGCCCGGTGGTCAGACTCAACGGCCCGTTGGCCGTGGGGGCCGACATCTGGGAGTTTCGCGTCACGCCCGACAGCCGCCACGTGCTCTATCTGGCCGACCACGACCGGCTGGGCCAAAACGACCTCTACCGCGTCCGCGCCGACGGCAGCGACGACCCCGTCCGCCTGTCGGTGGGCATCAGCGGCCCCTACCAGATGTACAGTCTGGAGCTGACCCCCGACGGGCAGTGGGCTGTCGTCCAGGTCAACCGGTCGGGCGAGCCCGACGCCGTCTTCAGCATCCGCGTCGACGGCAGCGTGCCACCCATCCAGCTGAACACGACGACCCTCTCCAACGCGCGCGTCCACTACTTCCACCTCAGCAGCGACAGCCGCTACGTCGTCTACCGCGCCGAAATGGACACGACCAACGTGTGGGAGCTGTACAGCGCGCGGGTCGACGGCTCCGGCTCGCAGGCCAAGGTCAACAGCCCGCTGGTGCCCGGCCGCAATGTCGAGAATTTCATGATCAGCCCCGACGGCGCGCGGGTGGTCTACGCGGCCGACCAGGCGACGGACGAGGTCATCGAGTTGTACGCCGCTCCCATCGGCGGCGGCGGGTCAACGAAGATCAGCGGCTTCCTGACGGGGGGCGGCGACGTGCAAATCTACAACTTCGGCATCAGCCCCAACAGCGCGTGGGTGGCCTACGTGGCCGACCAGGCGACGGACGAGGTGAACGAGCTCTACCTGACGCCCATCGACGGCAGCGCCACGGCCGTCAAGGTCAGCGCCTCGCTGGTGACGGACGGGGATGTGCAGTGGTTCCAGTTCAGCCCCACCGGGCAACACCTGGTCTATCTGGCCGATCAGGAGGAGGACGACCGGTATGAGCTGTACCTCACGTCGGCCGGGCTCACCACGCCGGTGAAGGTCAACGCCCCGCTGCCGGCGGGCCACGTCGTCTCCTCCTTCGAATTCAGCCCCGACGGGTCGTACCTCGTCTACACGGCCGGCTCGGAGCTCGACGGCCGGCTGGAGCTGTTCAGCGCGGCGCTGCCGTCGGGCACGGCGCAGAAGATCAGCCAGTCGCTGGGGCCGGGGGAGACGGCGGCCTACTTCGAGATCAGCCCCGACAGCAGCTACGTGGTCTACGCGGTCTATTCACTGGTGTCGCCGTCGGGCGTGCTCTACAACGCGCCGCTCGACGGCGGCCGCCCGCCGGTGATGGTCAACGACCCCACCGGGCCGGACAAATTCGTCGGCAGCTTCATGATCAGCGCCGCCGGCGACCGCGTTCTCTACCAGTTGGTGGGGGATTCCGAAGGGTTCAGCTACGACCTCTACAGCGCCGCGCCGGACGGCAGCGGCCCGGCGGTGAAGGTCAACGGCCCGTTGGTGGCGGGCGGCAGCATCTCCCACGCCGAGCTGACGCCCGACGACAGCCGCCTCATCTACGTCGCCGACCAGGAGACACGCGGCGTCGACGAGCTCTTCGGCGCCACCCTGCCGCCGGTGGGCGAGGTGGAGTGGCGGCTCTTTCTGCCGGTGGTGGTCAGGTAAATACTTTTAACACGGATTGGCACGGATGGAACGGATCCGGCACGAACAAGAAGGGATGATCTTTTCTTATCCGTGTTGATCCGTTTTATCCGTGAAAATTCGTGTTAAAAAATTCCTGGCTGCAATAACCGGGTTCCTGGCAAGAAACCCGGTATTGGCTAAAACTTCTCAAACCAATCCTCGCCGACCTCATACCCCCCGTTGGTGAGGTATTTCGTCCACGGCGTGCCGTATTCGGCGATGAGGTCGCCCAGCTCGACCAGGCGCTCGACGGCCGTCTTGTGCAAAAACTCTTCGTGGGCCTTGTTGCGAAGCTCGGTCGCTTCCTTCCAGACGGCGCGGCCGACGACGACGCCGCTGGCCCCACAGCGGCAGGCGACTTCCGTCTGGCGGGTGAACTCATCGTAGTCGATGCCGCCGCTGAGCAGCACCCAGGGCACGGCGCTGGCCTCGGTCAGCTCGCCGCAGGCCGCCTCCCACACGTCGCGGCGCGGCTCCTCGCGCGTGTCGACGGGGAACTCCGCCTTCAGCACGTCGATGCCGCGCGGCGACAGGCGGCGCGCCGTCTCGATGACCACCTCGCGCCGTTCGGACGGCGGCAGCCGCTTCGCCTTGGTGTCGAGCGAGAAGGAGAGGGGCTCCAGAAAGAGAGGAATGTCGGCCTCGCGGCAGGCGGCGGCCACTTCGTCGACGAGCGCTTCCTGCTTGGCGGCGTGCTTCGCCTCGGGGTGATAGAAGAGGCGCATCTTGACCGCCGACGCGCCCAGCCGGGCGATCTTGTCCACGCCCCACTCGTCCAGCAGCTCCGTGCGCCGGTTGGTCGCGTCGCCGGTGTAGCCCGCGGCCTCGATGGTGACCAGCAGGCCGGTGTTGCCGGGCAGCGAGCCGGCGGCGATGGCCTGGGCCGCGCCATATTCGGGGTCGAGCAGCACGGCCGTGGCCACACCCGCCAGCGCCCGCGCCACCTCTGACTTGAAGGCGGCCATCTCGCCGTAGCTCAGGCTGTCCGGCTCGATGGGCTTCAGCAGGCGGCGCAGGTCGTCGCGGTGATCGAGGGCGAGAATCACGAACAGGCCGTCCGGCGTGCTGCACTGCTGCAGCCGGCGCAATTTGCCGATGGACATACTCATACTGCTCCTCCGAGGGAAACCGCCGGCGCGGCGCGACTATGCACATACGGCGCGACACGCGGCAACGGGCGCGGTTAACCGGTCTATTTCATTTGACGTCGAAAATTCGTCTGTGTCCCCAGGCTTGCTCGGCGTCGGACATGGGCCGACTGTGTCAACACGGTTGAAACGCGGAACAAACGGTCAAATCGATAGCCAATCCGCCAATCTAGCGCCGCGTTCAACCGATACGCCTAAAAACCCGAACCGGGCCATACCGCTGGTCTGCTCTGCCGATACGATGGAGCGCTGGATTGGCAACTGTGGGCGGACTTCGATGACTCCACTGCCTTGCGGGTGGATTATCCGCATTATGGGGTGGTGGTGCAACAATAAGGATAGGTAATTGGTAATTGGCGATTGCGGCAATCGCCAATTACCAATTACCTATCTCTTCCAGATTCGCGCGGCCACAAACAGCACCAACATCCCCAATGCCAACCAGCCGAGCAGCGTGTAGAGCGTGGCGAAGCCGATGATCTCATAGATGGGGCCGCCGAAGAAGCCGCCCAGGGCCGAGCCGAGGCCGAACATCATGCCCGAGAACAGCCCTTGCGCGGTGGCGCCCAGACCGGGCGGCGCGGCCGCGTCGGCGTCGGCCACCCCCGCGGCCCACAGCACGGCGAACGACGGCCCGTGCAGCAGACCGATGGGCAGCACGAGCCACGGGTTGGTGACGGCCCCCATCGCCAGATTGCGCACCACCGTGGCCGCCAGCGCCAGGGCGATCATCTTGCTGGTGCCGAAGCGACGCATCAGCGCGGAGCTGATGAACCAAAACGGCACTTCGCTGATGGTGTTGGCCGTCATCGTCCAGGCCATCAGCGAGCGGCTGCCGCCCAGCTCTTCGATGTAGAGGAACTGGTAGCTGAGCAGCACGCCCAGGGTGATGCCGAAGACGAGCGACACCAGCAGCAGCAGCATGTAGCGGCCGTTGCGCGCCAGCACCCCCAGCGCGGCCGAGTAGGAGTGGCGCACATGCTCGGCCGCGTTCATCGGCAGCCGGGCGGCGATGAACATGCAGACGAGCATCAGCCCCACAAAGCCGTAGATGCCCCAGGTCAGGCCGCGATTATCGATGAGCGGCCCCACGAACAGCGCCGCCCCGCCCCAGCCGACGCTGCCCCACAGCCGGATGCGGCCGTAGTTGGCCTTCTTCTCGCCCAGAATGCCCATCACGGCATTGTCGATCATCGGCACGTTGGGGCCGACGAACACGGCGTAGGCGATGACGACGAGCAGCAACTCGGTGAAGGTGTCGGCGAACGCCAGGGCGACTGCGGCCGCGCACAGCCCGCCCAGCGTCAGCAGCAGCACGGCGCGGTGGCGCCGGTTGGCGTCGGCGATGCCGCCCCACAGCGGCGCGCTCACCCAGTTGACGAGCGGCAATATGCCCGCCAGCACGCCGATCTGCGCCCCGCTCATGCCCCGCTCGGCGTAGAGCAGGGTCATGTAGGGCGCAAAACAGGCGAGCGCGGCGTAGTAGAATAAGTAGACGGCTTTTGGGCGCAGGTAGGTCATATCAGTGGTCAGTTGGTCAGTGGGTCAGTGGTCAGTGGTCAGTAGGTCAGTGGTCAGTCTAGCGGTCTCACGGTCTCCCAGTCTCGCAATCTCCCAGTCTCCAGTCCCCCAGTCTCGCAGTCTCCCAGTCTCCAGTCCCCCAGTCTCCCAGTCTCCAGTCCCCCAGTCCCCCATCCGTCGTTACTCCGTCGCGTACCGGACAAAATCCCAGGCCACGTCGACGGCCGCGCTGCCGGCGTTGACGGCCAGGCCCCAAGGCGCGGCGGCCGTCTGCGGCAAGCCGTAGAGCGTGCCCTCGCAGACGAACGGCGTCAGCAGCGCCGTGTCGTAGCGGGCGGCCGGGTTGGTGTCCAGCACCGGCAGCGTGGCCGGGGCCAGGGCGGGGCTGAGCGCGCAGACGGCCGCGCCGTTGACCTGGATGACATCGGCCGCGCCGCCGCCATCCAGCCCCTCGGCCACCGTCTGCTCATACGTCGTCGCCTCCAGCGGCTCGATGGAGACGACGACGCCGGGGTTGGCGGCCATGTAGCCGTCGGCCAGCGCGCGCAGCGCCGCCTCGGCCGCCGCGTCTTGCCGCGCCCACAGCCGCAGCGCCACCACCTGCCCCACACCGCCCCCCACGTCGGGCGAGCCGCCCCCCTCGGCCCCCGCCGGCGCGCTCATCGGCGTCGGCCGCACCTGGCCGGCCGGCCCATCCGCGTCCGACCCGCCGCCGCACCCCGCCGCGGCCAGACACACCAACAGGAGAAGAGGAAGTAACTTGCTCATATGCGTCCGGAAAGTATACCCCCGAACGGCGGCGGGCGAAATGGTCATGGGTCAGCCCGAAACCGGGTTTTTTCCTTGAGCCTGGCCCACCAACAGGCTATTATCACTCACCAATCAGTGGTGTTTCTTTCATAGTAGAGTCGAACCGCCGAAGCGAATGAACACACTGTCCACCTTTTTACCCGTCGATCGCCGTCGCGCGCTGCGCGACAGCCGGCCCATGCCGGATCGCGTCTACGGCGCGGCCCTCTTCGCCGACATCTCCGGCTTCACGCCGCTGACGGCCACGCTGCGCCACGAGCTCGGCGCGCGCCGCGGCGCCGAAGAGGTCATCCGCCACCTCGACGGCGTCTTCGCCACACTCATCGACCACATCCTTCGCTACAACGGCAACGTCATCGGCTTCAGCGGCGACGCCATCACCTGCTGGTTCGACGACAGACCGGGCGCGGCCAACAGCCCCAACGCCGCCGAGCGGGCCACGGCCGCCGCGCTGGAGCTGCAGGCCGTCATGGCCCGTCTCAACGCCATCCGCACCCCCGCCGGCACGGAGATCCCGCTGGCCATCAAGGTGGCCGTGGCCGCCGGGCCGGCGCGCCGCTTCCTGGCCGGCGACCCGGCGACCTATGTCATCGAAATCCTCGCCGGGGCCACTGTCGACCGCGCGGCCACGGCCGAATCGCTGGCCGAGCGGGGCGAGGTCATCGTCTCCGAAGAGGTGTTGCCCCACCTGAGCCCGCCGCCGGTCGTGGCCGCGTGGCGAACCGCCCGGCATGGTCGGGGACACGAGCGCTACGCCGTGCTCGCCCCCGGCAACGCGCCGTGCGACCCCCCGCCGCCCGACGAAGCGCCCGAGCTCGACGACGAGACAGCCCGCCCCTGGCTGCTGCCGCCCGTCTATAACCAGTTGCGCCAGGGCTCGGCCGAGTTCCTGGCCGGGTTGCGCCCCGCCGTGCCCCTGTTCGTCCAGTTCAGCGGCATCGACTACGACGGCGACGACGACGCGGGGAAGAAGCTCGACGCGCTCGTCCGCCACACGCAGCGCGTGCTCGACCGGTACGAGGGGTTCCTGGTGCAGATCACCATCGGCGACAAAGGCAGCTACCTCTACATCTCCTTCGGCGCGCCGGTGGCCCACGAGGACGACTCCGGCCGGGCGGCGGCCGCGGCGCTGGAATTGCGCGACATCCCCCGCGCCCTGCCCTACCTGGCGCCGCTGCGCATCGGCATCAGTCGCGGCCTCGTCCACAGCGGGGCCTATGGCGGGCCGCAGCGCCGCACCTACTCCGTCACCGGCAACGAGGTCAACGTCTCCGCCCGGCTGATGAGCCACGCCGCGCCGGGGCAGATCCTCATCTCCGGCCGCGTGGCCGAAGACGTAGCCGGGGCGTTCGAGACGCGGCCGCTGCCTCCCGTCCACCTGAAGGGGCTCGCCGAGCCGTTCCCCGTCCACGAACTGGTGGCGCGACAAGAGGCCCGACGGCGGCCGGCCCACGGCGGCCGGCCGGGCCAGAGCGACGGCATGATCGGCCGCGAGGCAGAGCGGGCACGGCTCGACACAGCCCTGGCCGAGCTGGCCGCGGGGCGGTGCGCCACGCTGCTCATCGACGGCGCCGCCGGCGTGGGCAAATCGCTGCTGATGGAAGAGTTGGCGCGGCAGGCCCGGGCGCTGGGCATCACCCCGCTGACCGGAGCGGGAGACGCCATCGAGCGCTCGACGCCCTACTTCGCCTGGCGCCCCATTTTCGAAAGCCTGTTCATGGGCGCGGAGCAGCGAGCGGGTGGCTGGCGCGAGCAACTGCTGGACAGCCTCGGCTCCGACGCGCGGCCGCTGGCCCCGCTGCTCAACGCCGTGCTGCCGCTCGACCTGCCGGAGAACGAGCTGACCACCCAGCTGACGGGCGAGGCGCGCCAGGACAACACCCAGCAGCTGCTCATCGACCTGCTGCTGGCCCAGACGGGCGACCGGCCGCTGCTGCTGCTGTTCGACGACGCCCACTGGATCGACTCGGTCTCTTGGGCGCTCATCCGGCGTGTGCGGCGCGAGGCGGAGCCGCTGCTGCTGGCCCTCGGCGCCCGGCCGTTCGGCGACGACATGCCGCCCTTCTACGCCGAGCTGCTGGCCCAGCCCGACGCCGTCCACCTCCCGCTCGACACCCTCTCCCGCCCGGCGGTGGAGGAGCTCGTCGCCCGCCGGCTGGGCGTCGACGCCATGCCGCCGGAGGTGATGCGCCTCATCCACGACAAGGCCGAGGGGCACCCGTTCTTCAGCGAAGAGCTGGCCTATGCGTTGCGCGACGCCGGGCTGTTGCGCGTGGCCGGCGGCCGGGCGACGCTGGCCCCCGGCGCCGACCTGGACGCGCTCGACTTCCCCACGACGATCCAGGGCGTCATCACCAGCCGCATCGACCGCCTCTCGCCGTCGCAGCAGCTGACGGTGAAGGTGGCCAGCGTCATCGGCCGCATCTTCGCCGTGCGCGTGCTGGGCGGCGTCTACCCGGCCGAGGGGGGCGAGGGGCAACTGCTCGCCAATCTGAAGCGGCTGGAACGGCTCGACATCACCCCGCTGGAGACGCCGGAGCCGGAGCTGGCCTACATCTTCAAGCACATCGTCACCCAGGAAGTGGTCTACGAGCTGATGACCTATGCCCAGCGCCGCCAGTTGCACGAGCAAACGGCGCTATGGTACGAGCGCGTCGACGGGGACGCCGCCCGCAACTACCCGCTGCTGGCCCACCATTGGCGGCTGGCCGGCGACGCGGCCAAGGCGGCGGCATACTATGAGAAGGCGGGTGACAACGCCTTCCGCGACTTCGCCAACCAGGAGGCGGTGCGCTTCCTGGAACAGGCGCTGGAGCTGGCCGGGCCGGAGGTGAGCGCCGTGCGCCGGGCGCGCTGGCGGCGGCTGCTGGCCGAGGCGCGCTACCGGCTGACCCATGTGGAGAGCAGCGTCGAGGAGTATGGCCGGGCGCTGGCCCTGCTCGATCGCCCCATGCCCGCCTCGACCGCCGGACGAGTGACGGGCATAGGGCGGGCGCTGGCCCGTCAGCTTGTCCACCGGCTGGCCCCCGGCCGCTTCGTCGGCCGCGCCACCCCCGAGCAGCGCGAGGCGCTGCTGGAGGCGTCGCGCGTGCTCGAAGGCTCGGGCGAGATCTACTACAATCTGGGCGACTTCCTGACCACGCTCTACTGCAACTTCAACGCCTTCAATCTGGCGGAACGAGCCGGCCCCTCGCCGGAGCTGATGCGTAGCTACGCCAACATGGCCTCGACGATGGGCGTCGTGTCGCTCCATCGCGCGGCCGACAGCTACCGCCGCCACGCGCTGGCGCTGGAGCCGCAGATCGAAGACCTGCCGGCGCGCGCCTGGGCCCGCGTCACGCTCTCCACCCTCAGCGTCTGGACAGCGAACTGGGACGGAGCCGAACAGGAGATCGGCGAAGCGCTGGAGATCTACTCCCAGCTGGGCGACTGGCGGCGTTGGGGGGTGGCGGCGTGGCTGCTGCCCCAGGTGGCCCAGAGCCGCGGCCAACTGGAGCGGGCGCGCGACTTGTGGCACGAGCTCCACGCCGTGGCCGAGCGCAGCCAGGACACACGCCACGAGGTGCGCGGCCGGGGCGGGCAATACTTCAACTTCCTGACACTCGACCAGGCCGATGAGGCGCTGGCTTGCCTCAACGGGATGGCGGCCATCATGGCCGGAAACCCGGAGATGCTGCCGGTGGAGGAGCGACTATGGTACGCGGCCCAGGCGGCCTGGGCCGCGCGACAAGGAGAGTGGGGACGCGCGCGCGAAATGGCCGACGAGACGCTGGCGGCCATCGGCCGGGCGCGCTTCAAGTTCGACCTGCTGGAAGTGTTCGCCACGCCGGCCGAGGTGTACCTGGCCCTGTGGGAGCGAGGCGAGGCGGACAAGGCCAGCGCGGACAAGGCGCTGAAGCCGCTCAGCGGCTTTGCCCGCACCTACGCCTTCGCCCGCCCCCGCGCCCTTCGCCTGCGCGGCCAATTCGCCCATCTGCAAGGCAACCCCCGCCGCGCGGCCGAGCTGTGGCAAAAGAGCCTGGCCCAAGCCGACGCGCTGGCGATGCCGTATGAGCGGAAGCTGACGGAATTACGCATTACGCATTACGAATTACGAAATTGAGTTAAGCACATGCTTTTATCCCTCACCGACCACGGCCTCTACTGCGCCGCCGGTGACTTCTTCATCGACCCGTGGCGGCCGGTAGCGCGGGCCGTCATCACCCACGCCCACGGCGACCACGCCCGGCCGGGCATGGCCGCCTACCTCTGCGCCGCGCCGTCGGAGCGCGTGCTGCGGCTGCGCGTCGGCTCCGACGCCGCCATCCAAACCCAGCCCTACGGCCGGCCGCTGACCCTGGGCGGGGCGCGTGTCACCTTCTTCCCCGCCGGCCACATCCTCGGCTCGGCCCAGGTGCGCGTCGAGGCGGGCGGCGAGACATGGGTGGCCGGCGGCGACTACAAGACCGACCCCGACCCCACCTGCGCCCCGTTCCAGCCCGTCCGCTGCGACACCTTCATCACCGAGGCCACCTTCGGCCTGCCCATCTACCGTTGGCCGGCGCAGGAAGCGGTCTTCGCGGCCGTCAACACGTGGTGGCGCGACAACCAGGCTGCCGGGCGGGCCAGCATCCTGTTCGCCTATGCCCTCGGCAAGGCCCAGCGCGTGCTGGCCGGCGTCGACCCGTCCATCGGGCCCATCTACGTCCACGGCGCCGTCCACCGGCTCAACACCGCCTACCGCGCCGCCGGCGTCTCCCTGCCCCCGGCCACCTATGTCGGCGACGCGCCGCACAAAACGGATTGGTGGCGGGCGCTCATCGTCGCCCCGCCGTCGGCCCAGGGCACGCCGTGGCTGCGCCGCTTCGCTGACCAGTCGGCCGCCTTCGCCTCGGGCTGGATGCGCGTGCGCGGCCGTCGCCGTCGCCGCTCCGTCGACCGCGGCTTCGTCCTCTCCGACCACGTCGACTGGCCGGGGCTGCTGGCCGCCGTGGAGGCCACCGGCGCGTCGCGCGTGCTGGCCACCCATGGCTACACGGCCGTCGTCGCCCGCTATCTGCGCGAGCGCGGGCTGGAGGCGTACGAACTCGAAACACCCTATGCCGGAGAGCAGGCGGATGACGCCGACGCAGAGGGGAAGGCAGGGGATTGGGGATCAGGGATCGGGGATTCGGGCGGTGCGGAGACGGCCGAATGAAACAGTTCACCGACCTCTACGTGGCCCTCGACGCCACCACGCGCACCAACGAGAAGATCGCCGCCATGCGCGACTACTTCGACGGCGCGCCCCCGGCCGACGCCGCCTGGGCCGTCTACTTCCTCAGCGGGCGGCGGCCGAAGCGGCTGCTGTCGGCCGCGCTGCTGCGGCGCTGGGCGGCCGAGGTGGCCGGCGTGCCCGAGTGGCTGCAAGAAGAGTCGTACCACGCCGTCGGCGACTCGGCCGAGGCCGCGGCGCTGTTGCTGCCCGTGGCCGAGCGCTCCTCCGGCCGGCCGCTCCACGACTGGATCGAGCGCGTCGTGCTGCCGCTGCGCGAGCTGCCCGAGGCGGAACAGCGCGCCGCCGTCGTCGCCGCCTGGGACGAGCTCGACGACGACCAGCGCTACCTGTTCAACAAGCTCATCACCGGCGGCTTCCGCGTCGGCGTGTCGCAGCGGCTGCTGGTGCGGGCGCTGGCCGCCGCCGCGTCGCTGCCCGACACGACCATCGCCCACCGGCTGATGGGCGCGTGGGAGCCGGCGGCGGCGTTCTACGAAACACTCGTCCACCCCGAAGAGCAGGCGGGCGAGGACGCCGGGCGGCCGTACCCGTTCTTCCTGGCCTACCCGCTGGAGGGCGACCCGGCCCAGTTGGGCGACGTGGCCGAGTGGCAGGTGGAGTGGAAGTGGGACGGCATCCGCGCCCAGCTCATCCGCCGCGGCGGCGAGACGTTCCTCTGGTCGCGCGGCGAGGAGCTGGTGACCGACCGCTACCCCGAGGTGGCCGAGGCGGCCGCGGCGCTGCCCGACTGCGTCATCGACGGCGAGCTGCTGGCCTGGGATTTCGACGCCGGGCGGCCGCAGCCGTTCGCCGCGCTGCAGCAGCGCATCGGCCGCAAGAACGTGACGCGCAAGACGCTTGCCGACACGCCCGTCATCCTGCTGGCCTATGACCTGCTGGAGTGGGCCGGCAAGGATTGGCGCGAGCGGCCGCTGAGCGAGCGGCGGGCGCGGCTGGCCGAGGCGCTGGCCGCCGCCGATTCCCCCCGGCTGCCGCTGTCGGCCGTCGTCGAAGCCGCGTCGTGGAGCGAGCTCGAACTGCTACGCGAAGAAAGCCGCGAGCGGGGCGTCGAGGGGTTCATGATCAAACGTCGCTCGTCCCCCTATCGCACCGGCCGCAAGCGGGGCGACTGGTGGAAGTGGAAGGTCGACCCGTACACCATCGACGCCGTGCTCATCTACGCTCAGCGGGGCAGCGGCCGGCGCGCGGGGCTCTACACCGATTACACCTTCGCCCTGTGGAGCGAGGAGGACGGCCGCCGCGAGCTGGTGCCGTTCGCCAAGGCGTACAGCGGGCTGACCGACGCCGAGATCCGCGAGGTCGACCGCTTCGTGCGCGCCAACACCACCGAGCGCTTCGGCCCCGTGCGCAGCGTCCGGCCGGAGCTGGTGATGGAGATCGCCTTCGAGGCCATCCAGGCGTCGAACCGGCACAAGTCGGGCGTGGCCGTGCGCTTCCCGCGCATCCTGCGCTGGCGGCGGGACAAGAAGGTGGAAGAGGCGGATACGCTGGCGACGTTGAAGGGGATGATTCCGGAGATGTAGCGCAGGCGTAAGGGCAGGTTACAAGCCTGCCCCTACCGATCGGCCGCGCGTGACCCCCGAGGTGGGCGGCCCAAACTGGCTGGTTTGTATGAGGTTCAGGCCGCCGCCCACATCTGGGGCCTGGATTGTGGGCATGCAAACCAGTCAGTTTGCGCTACACTTCCACAAACGCTCAACGGGAGAAACCCATGTCCTGCCCCCATTGCAATGCGCCAAATCGGGACGAGGCGGCCTTCTGTCGGAATTGCGGTCATTTGTTGCAGGCTGCCTGCCCCCGCTGCGGCGCGGCCGTTTTCGCCGAGGCCAATTTCTGCGATACCTGCGGCGTCCCCCTCAGCCCGCAGGCATGGACGGGGGGAATTACGATTTGGGAAGGGGAGAAGGGGAGAAAGGGTGAAGGGGCGAAAGGGAGCCAGTCCGCCGCGCCACTGAACACTGACCTACTGAAAACTGACCTACTGCCCACTGACCCACTGCCCACTGACCATCGGTCACCATCACCCACCGCCCCGCTCGACCGCTACATCCCCCGCGAGCTGCTGGCCAAGCTGAGCGCCGCCCGTGGCGCGGCCGGCGAGCGGCGCGTCGTCACGATGCTGTTCTGCGACATCCAGGGCTCCACGTCGCAAGCCAGGCACCTCGACCCTGAAGAGTGGACGGAGATCATCAACGGCGCGTTCGAGCAGATGGTGCGGCCGGTCTACAAGTACGAGGGCACCGTGGCCCGTCTGATGGGCGACGGACTGTTGGCCTTCTTCGGCGCGCCAATCGCCCACGAGGACGATCCCCGCCGGGCCATCCTTGCCGGGCTGGACATTATCGACGGCATCCGCCACTGGCGCGAGTCGCAGCCCGCCGCCCACGAGCTCGACGTGCGCGTCGGCATCAACACCGGCCTCGTCGTCGTCGGCGCGGTGGGCTCCGACCTGCGGCTGGAGTACAGCTCCATCGGCGATGCCATCAACCTGGCGGCGCGCATGGAGCAGACGGCCGCCCCCGC
>CAYNOL010000056.1:0-19324 GCA_964398825.1 uncultured Ardenticatenaceae bacterium | reverse complement strand
CCGATAACCTATCGCTTACGAAGCGATCGCTCTGCCGATTGAGCTAGGGTGGCATGTCAGAGCGTATTATATCCTTGTGTCGCCCCGGCGGCAAATGGAATAAGTAGTAGATTACAGAGATTAAGGGTGCCGAAATCGCGCCTTCGGGGCTATAATCGCGCACCTGCCGTTTGGCCTGAATGAACTAATTCGAGGAGAGCGCGACCCTATGGCTGCTAACGTTGAAATCATGTCCCCCGTTGACGTGGCCTGGCTGAGCATGGACGAGCCGACGAACCTGATGTACGTCAACGCGGTGATCATGTTCGACGAGCCGCTGGACATGGATCGCGTCCGGCAAGTGTTGGAGTACCGTTGGCTGCGATACCCCCGCTTCAAGCAGCGCGTCGTCCGGCCGGCGCTGTCGTTCCTGCGGCCGTATTGGGAAACCGACCCCCATTTCAATCTCGACTTGCACATGCAGCGCATCGCGCTCCCGTCTCCGGGGGATCAGGGCGCTCTGCAAGACCTCGTCAGCGACCTGATGAGCATGCCGCTCGACATGTCCCGGCCGCCGTGGAAGTTCTACATCATCGAGAACTACGGCAAGGGCTCGGCCGTCATGGCGCGCCTGCACCACGCGCTGGCCGACGGCATGGCGC
Organism: uncultured Ardenticatenaceae bacterium; assembly: GCA_964398825.1. Lineage (GTDB taxonomy): Bacteria > Chloroflexota > Anaerolineae > Promineifilales > Promineifilaceae > Promineifilum. The sequence goes on along the minus strand of CAYNOL010000056.1, from coordinate 18,683 downwards.
TGGTGGCCGTGCTGCTGTCGATGACCGACTTCTACGCCGACGCACCGCTCGCCCCCACCGAAGAGGAGGAGTTCCCGGTTTCCGACGGCTTCGCCGGGGCGTTGGCGCGAGAGTTGAGCGAGACGGCCGGCCTGTTACGCCGCACGGCCGACCGCGCTCTGCAGAAGGCCGTCGCCGCCGTGCAGGATCAGGACGTGGCGCGGCAAATCGGCGAGCAGGGGGCCGGCGTCGGAATCGCCGCCACCCGCCTGTTGGCCCGCAGCCGGGACCCACGCACGCGGATGAAGGGCAAGCTGGGCGTCATGAAGCGAGCTGCCTGGTCTCGCGCCATTCCTCTCGACGACGTGAAGCTGATCAAAAACTACCTCGGTGGCACGGTCAACGACGTCGTCGTTACGGCCGTCACCGGCGGCATACGGCGCTACTTGTTAGGAAAGGGGGATGAGGTCAGCCAACTGGAGTTCCGCGCTGCCGTCCCCGTGAATCTGCGCGGGGAAGAGGACAACGGCAAACTGGGCAACAAATTCGGGCTGGTCTTCCTGACGCTGCCCGTCTTCATCGAGGAGCCGCTGATGCGTCTGAGCGAGGTGCGGCGGCGCATGGAAGAGCTGAAGCATTCGGCCGAGGCGCCCGTCACGCTGGGCATCCTGGGCATGATGGGGCTTGGCACCGACGCCATCCGCGAGCTTGTCGTGCGCATGCTGGAACCAAAAGCGACGGTAGTGCTGACCAACGTCCCCGGCCCGCCCATTCCCCTTTATCTTGCGGGGCAGCAGATCAAGCAGATGATGTTCTGGGTGCCGCAGGCGGGCCGCCTCGGTGTCGGCATCAGCATCCTGAGCTATGCCGGCAACGTCTATATCGGCATCGCCTCTGATGCCGGGTTGGTGCCCGATCCCGAACGGGTGCTCGACGGCGTCTACGAGGAGCTCGAAAAACTCCAGGTCATCGCCCGCGCCGTGCGTTCGGCCAACGGTCAGCACGCCGGAAAATAAAAACTGCGCGATGGGAACTGTTCCCATCGCGCAGCCTTCAAATCGCTAATCTCTCGACCGCTTAATTCATCATGTAGGCGTACTCGCCCAAACTCCGGCTGCGACGCAGTTTCCCCAGCGCGGTCTTCTCCAGCTGGCGGATACGCTCGCGCGACAGCTTGAAGATCTCGCCAACCTCTTTCAGCGTGTGGGCGTCGGTGCCCTGCAGGCCGTAGCGCAGGCGGATGATGGCCGCCTCGCGCGGGGTCAGCTCGGCCAGAATCGCCCCCATCTGCTCGCTGAACAGCTTGGAGGCCACGACGTCGGCCGGTTGCTCGATGTCGCTGTCTTCGATGAAGTCGGCCAGCTCGGCGTCCTGATCGCCCCCCGCAGGCTGCTCCAGCGCCAGCAGCGGCCGGGTGATCTGCAGCAGCCACTCGACCTGATTGGGCGGCAGCTCGACGATCTGGGCCAACTCTTCGATCTCCGGCTGTCGTCCCTGCTCCTGCTCGATGTCGCGAATGGCGCGGTATAGCTTGCGGACGTTGCCCGTCTGGTGGGCCGGGATGCGAATCATGCGGCCGTAGTTGGACAGCGCGCGGGTGATGCCCTGGCGGATCCACCACGTGGCGTAGGTGCTGAAGCGGTTGCCACGGGTGTAGTCGAACTTGTCCACGGCCGTCAACAGACCTATATTGCCTTCCTGAATCAAATCGAGGAAGTCGAGCCCCTGCCCGAAGTAGCGCTTGGCGATGCTGATGACCAGCCGGGTGTTGGAGCGCACCAGTAACGCACGGGCGGCCTCGGCCTGATCGATCACGCGCTGCAGCTCGGCCCGCTCGTCGCTGTCAACATCTTCTTCCTCTTCGAGCCGTTGTGAGGCGAAGCGCCCCAGTTCGATCTGCTTGGCCAGCTCCACCTCTTCCTCGGCCGTCAACAGCCGCTGGCGGTTGGTCTCCAGCATGTAGCGGCTTAGGAAGTCGCCCGTCGGCACGTCGTTGAGGGCGGAGCGACGCTGCTGCGTGATCTTGCGCAGCTTCTCGTAATCGTCCCCGGCCTGCTGCCGGTCATAGTCATCGAGGTAGCTTTCAATGTCGGTGTAAAGTTCCGACGTGTCATCTTCCGCGACATCGTCCAACTCTTCGTCTAGTTGGTCTTCGTCGACAGGTTCGTCAACATCATCATCAATCTCATCATCAATCCCGGCCGGCGTCGCTTTCTTGGCAACCTCGGCCAACTCGAACTCGTTGACGGTGCCGGCGCCGTTGGTCGCGCCACGAGCCAGGTCCAAGAGGTCATCAATGCGGTCTGACTCTTGGGTCTTACTATCGAACTCTGCTATTAATGTTGCCATATCCCTCTCCCGCTTAGTAAGCCGCTGGTGCAGCTATCCACCCGGCATATAGAGCGCAGGACGCCGGGCAGGTAGCGTTTAGTTATCATGTTACTCAGAACATGATAAACGATTGCACAACTTTTGTCAAAGAATAATCTAGACAAAAATAGATATTTTAATCAACAGGTGCGCGACAACGCACGATTGCGAGCAAACATCATCGTTCTGACGCGGTGTGGGATAGGGTTTCTTACTTAGGAAAAGGGAGATTACTCAGATATGAGTGGGAGCTTAACGGCGAGGTGGGCCGTTAAGCTCGTGGTTTGGCAGCAAGGGGATGTGGCTAGATGAGGTAGCGGGGCGCGCCGACGCGCTTCAGCTCATCGAGCAGTCGGAGCTTGAACAGCTCCAGTTGTCCGTGCGGGCGCTTCAGGTTATAGGTGTCGATCTCTTTGTTGAGCTTGTCGATCTGCTCCTGCCAGCGGCGGCAAACGTCGTCCCAGCCGATTGTGAGCGCCTGCCGGTGGGTCTCTCCCTGGGCGTGGGCCAGGGCCAGGCTGTACCGCTCCCAGGTGCGGCCGACTTCCTCGCGGAACTCTTCAATCTTCTCCGACGCACCCAGGCGCTGTGCCAGCCACACCGGGCGGATGTCGTTCGTCTTCATGATCTGGTTGGCCAGCGTCTGGCTACCTTCGTACATGTTCTGCTCCAGGTCAAGCGGCTTGCCCGCGCCGGGCAGATCGTCGAACAGACCGCGCCGGCGGCCGTCTTCAATGATGTCTTCCATGAGATCGTTCCACTGAAAGCGCATCCGGCGGCGATGGTCATCTTCTGACGATGTCGAATCGTCATTGATCGGGATTTTCTCGTCCGAAGTGGTCATGACGTGATTTTACGATCTTCCACTGGACATATCGACAAAGTGGGGCAGAATTACGGCAGATCAGCCCGCTGGGGCTAATCTGATGTTTATTGAATGGACACAAGAGCCGAACAACTCCCCCACCAATTGACGCTTTACAATTGGCAACAGTATCGCGCGCACTACAGTCGCTCCAGCCACATTGGTATCAGCGGTGATATGCGCGTAGCGCCGGGCGTCTACAGCCCGCAACTGGACAACTTCCGCGACATCCTCGTCTACCTGCCGCCCACATATAGCCACAGTCGCCAACATTACCCCGTCATCTACATGCAAGACGGCCAAAATCTGTTCGATGCGCGAACCAGCTACGCCGGCGAATGGGGCGTCGATGAGACCATGGAGCACCTTGGGCGCGAAGAAGGGTTGGAGGCGATCGTCGTCGGCATCCCCAACACCGGCGTCCATCGGCTGGACGAGTACAGTCCGTTCCGCGACGGCCGTCTCGGCGGCGGGCGCGGCGGCGACTATTTGCGCTTCATTGTTGAAACGCTGAAGCCGCAGATCGACGGCCGCTTTCGCACCCTGCCCGGCCGCCGCCATACAGGCATCATGGGCTCGTCGATGGGCGGCCTGATTAGCCTGTGGGCGTTCTTCGAGCACCCGGCCGTCTTCGGTTTCGCCGGTGTGATGAGCCCGTCGCTGTGGTTCGCCGGCGAAGCTATATTCGACTACGTCGCCGAAGCCGCCTATCGTCCCGGCAAGATCTACCTCGACGCCGGCACGCGAGAGTATGGCGAGGAGTACAGCGGCGGCCGCCTGCACCGCGCAGCGGCGTCGCGCCGCTACTACGCCAGCGTCCGGCGCATGAAGGGTGTGCTGATTCGCAAGGGATACCGCCCCCTGCGCGACATTCTCCACGTCGAAGAGAAGTGGGCCGGCCACAGCGAATCATCCTGGGCCCGACGCCTGCCGCCCGCCTTGCGCTTCTTGCTGACCGAATCCCTGCGCGTCACCAAGGGGTAGCCCGGGAACCACCCAATATCACACCATACTTTTCAGCTTGAACAGGAGCACATAGTGGAAAAGAAGCTTGCGGAATTAAAGAACCGGCTGCGCGACGTTGAAGATTTACGCCATGTCAATGCGTTATTGAACTGGGATCAATCGACCTATATGCCTCCGGGCGGCGCGGCCGCTCGCGGGCGACAGTCGGCGCTGCTATCTCGCCTTGCCCATGAGCAATTCACCGACCCCACTATCGGCCGGTTGCTCGACGACCTGCAAGCCTACGGTGAGGGCCTCGACCCCGACAGCGACGACGCGGCGATTCTGCGCCTGGCCCGGCGTAATTACGACAAGCTGGTCCGCGTGCCCACCGAACTGCTGGCCGAGATGAGCGAGCACAGCGCCAACAGCTACCAGACCTGGACGACCGCCCGGCCGACGAGCGACTTCAGCAAGGTGCGGGCCAACCTGGAGAAAACGCTCGACCTCAGCCGTCGGGTGGCCGATTGCTTTCCCGGCTATGACCACATCGCCGATCCGCTCATCGATTTCGCCGACGAAGGCATGAAGGCAGAGAGCGTGCGGGCGTTGTTCGCCGAGCTGCGCGCCCAACTGGTGCCCTTGTTGCGCCAGGTGCTCGAACAGCCCGTCGTCGATGACAGCTGCCTCTATCAGAACTTCCCCGAGGCGAAACAGAAGGCGTTCGGCGAGATGGTCATCAAGCAGATGGGCTACGACTTCAACCGCGGCCGGCAGGACAAGACCCACCACCCGTTCATGACCAAGTTCTCGCTGGGCGACGTGCGCATCACGACCCGCTTCCAGGAAGATTTCCTGGCCAACGGCTTGTTCAGTACCATCCATGAGGCGGGCCATGCCATGTATGAGCAGGGCATCGACATGAGCTACGAGGGCACTCCCCTGGCCGGCGGCACGTCGGCCGGCGTCCACGAGAGCCAATCCCGATTGTGGGAAAACGTCGTCGGCCGCAGCCACGCCTTCTGGAACCACTACTACCCTCAACTCCAGGAGTACTTTCCCCAGCAGTTGGGCGACGTGACGCTCGATACCTTCTACCGGGCCATCAACAAGGTCCAGCCGTCGCTGTTGCGCACCGAGGCGGACCAGATGACCTACGATCTCCACGTCATGATCCGCTTCGATCTGGAGCTGGCGCTGCTCGAAGGGACGCTGGAAGTCAAGGATTTGCCCGAGGCTTGGCGCGCCCGCTATCAATCTGACCTTGGCATCTCGGCCGACGAGGAGAAGGACGGCGTCATGCAGGATGTCCACTGGTTTGCGGGCATCATCGGTGGCTCGTTCCAGGGGTATACCCTTGGCAATATCCTGTCTGCCCTGTTCTACCGGCAAGCGTTGACGGCCCATCCCGGCATTCCGCTGGAGATCGGCCGAGGCGAGTTCGCCACGCTCCACGGCTGGCTGACGGACAACATCTATCGCCACGGCGCGAAGTACACGGCCGATGAGCTGGTGCAGCGCGTCACCGGCGGCCCGATGACCATCGAGCCCTACATCGCCTATCTGCGCGGCAAGTTCCTGGCGTAATGCCTAAAACCAAAGAGGCCCCTATGCCAATTAACGCGGCAAGGGGCCTCTTTTTGTTGTCGTCGCAGCGCTCAGCGCCGCCCTGACCTAGTTCATCGAGAAGATACCGATGTCCTCGGCGGGAATGTTCGCCATCAGCGCCAGTTCGCGCTTGTAGTATCGTTGCAGCGCGGCCGTCAGCGCCGACGCCCGGTCAATCGACAGCAGCGCCTGCTTCTCGTCGGCCGGAATCTGCAGCAGCGTAGCCGCCAGATAGATCAATCCTTCGTGATCATCCGGTATCTCATCCGGTTCTTCTTCCATTGCGCCAACGCGAACCAGCTTGCTCATATAGTCCATCACCAGCGGTTCCAGCGCGTCAGCCCCATAAGTCTCCCAGTCCTCATCCTCGGTTTCCAGCGGCGCGGGCTCAACCGTACCCACCAGATATGGCTTGTCGAAGTCGAGCTTTAGAACGCGGAAGCGCTCGCCGCCGACGGTCATGATGAGCATGCGCCCCTGATCGAGCGGCTGCACCTGGGCGATTTCGGCCGTGCAGCCCACAGCGACAGGCCGGGCAAACGTCTCGCCACCCTCGGCCATGCCCTCTTCAATGAGCACGACCCCGAAGGGCCGGTCTTCGCGAATGCAGTCGGCCACCATCTCCTTATACCGGTCTTCAAAGATATGAAGCGGTAACGGCATGCCGGGGAACAGCACCACGTTGAGAGGGAACAAGGGTATTTCGTACATTTCCAGTTTGGACCTCATAATAGGTAACCTCATGCCCGATTATACTAACTCCGGCACCATATTCCCCGGGAATTGGCAATCGTTAAGGAAGCGGCACCAAACGAACAACGCCCGGATTAAGCGGGTTAATCCGGGCGTTGGCGCTCATTCGTTAAGGCGATCGCCGCTTACTTGGGGCCGGCGGCCTTGATCTCGTCCGACACCAGATCTTCAAACTGCTTGAAATTCTCCTTGAACATCTCCACCAGACGCGCGGCCTGTGCGTCGTAGGCGGCCTTGTCGTCCCACGTATTGCGCGGCAACAGTACCTCGGTGGGCACGTCGGGCACGGATTTCGGCACCATCAGGCCGAAGTACGGCTCCTCTACCATCTCCACGTCATCCAGCTCACCGGTCAGCGCGGCGGTGATCATGCGGCGGGTGTACCCCAGCTTCATGCGGCTGCCGACGCCGTGCGGCCCACCCGTCCAGCCGGTGTTGACCAGCCATACCGTGGAGCCGTGCTGCTCGATCTTCTCGCCCAGCAGGTTGGCATAGACGCCGGGACGCAGCGGCATGAACGGCGCGCCGAAGCAGGTGCTGAAGTTGGGCTGCGGCTCGGTGACGCCGCGCTCGGTGCCGGCCACCTTGGCCGTGTAGCCGCTGAGGAAGTGATACATCGCCTGGGCGTTGCTCAGCCGGGCGATGGGTGGCAGCACGCCGAAGGCATCGGCCGTCAGGAAGAAGATGTCCTTCGGGTGGCCGGCCACGCCGTCGCGAATGGCGTTATTGACGTGGGAGATCGGATAGCTGGAGCGGGTGTTCTCGGTCAACGAGTCGTCATCCAGGTCGACGCGGCGGGTGCTGCCGTCCATGATGACGTTTTCGAGGATCGTGCCGAATTTGCGCGTCGTCTCGTAGATCTCGGGTTCCCCCTTGGGGTCCAGCCGGATGACCTTGGCGTAGCAACCGCCCTCGTAGTTGAAGACGCCGTCGTCGCTCCAGCCGTGCTCGTCGTCGCCGATGAGCGTCCGGTTGGGATCACTGCTAAGGGTGGTCTTGCCCGTGCCGCTGAGGCCGAAGAAGAGGGCCACGTCGTCGCGGTCCTTGCCGAAGTTGGCGCTGCAGTGCATCGACATGACGCCCCGCTTGGGCATGAAGTAGTTCATCGCCGTGAAGATGCTCTTCTTGATCTCGCCGGCGTACTCCGTGCCGCCGATGAGCACCAGACGACGCCCGAAATCAACCAGGATAAACGTCTGGCTGTTGGTGCCGTCCTGCTCCGGCTCTGCCTTCAGCCCCGGCATGTCGATCACCGTGAACTCAGGCTCATGAGTGGCCAGCTTCTCCGGGTCGAACTCACGGATGAACATATTGCGGGCGAACAAATTGTGCCAGGCGTATTCGGTGATGATGCGGACGGGCATGCGATACTTTGGATCGGCCCCCACATAGCCGTCGAACACAAAGATGTCGCGGTTCTGCACGTAGGCCAGCATCTTGCGGTACAGGTAGTCGAAGTTCTCCTGGGAGATGGGCCGGTTGACCTTTCCCCACCAGATGTCGTCCTTGCTGCTCGGCTCCTCGACGATGAAGCGGTCGTTGGGGGAGCGGCCGGTGTGGCTGCCGGTCTGGACGACGAGAGGCCCCAGGTGGGCGATCTTCCCCTCGTTGCGGCGAGTCGCCTGTTCATAGAGCATCGAGGTGGTCATGTTCCAGTAGACCGTGCCGGGGTTCTTAATACCATGATTCTCGACGCCGTAGCTGCTTACAAAAGCGCCAAAGTTCTGCATATCGTTACTCCTGTTGTGAATGGAAAAGTGGGTGCGCGTGCGTGGCTCAGCGTTAGTTTAAGCCAACGTGACGGGATTGGCAATCATACTTGTTCGCGGCCGTCAGCTTACCAACTGACCCTTACATAATAACCCCAGCCGTGTCGATTCGTTCTCGAAAGGATTAAAATAGTTAAACGACTTTCATCTGTGCCGCTCTGATCGTATAGTCTTGTCAATCGATTGTGTCGGGCTACGGTTACCCAACACCCGGTCAGGAGAATTGAACGTGAACGATATTAAAACGGTTGAAAAAATTTTGAACGAGAACAAAAATGTCGCCATTGTCGGCTTCTCATCGAAGCCGCAGCGGGCCGGCCACTACGTCCCCGCCTACCTGAAGCGTCAAGGGTACAACATCTACGCGGTCAATCCCTATGTCAGCGAGGGACTGGACGGCGATCGCGCCTATGACACATTGGCCGACGTCCCGGAGCCGATCGATCTTGTCGTCATCTTCCAGCGCAGCGAGAACGTCCCACCCTTTGTCGACGAGGCGATCGCCTCGGGAGCGAAGGCGGTGTGGTTGCAGCTGGGCATCACCAACGAGGAAGCGGCCGAGAAGGCGCGAGCGGCCGGGCTGGATGTTGTGCAGGATGCCTGCATCATGGTGGAGCATCGGAATCTTTTATAGGTTGCGCGGCGGTTTGTAACCCGCCATCCGCGCAACTGAACCCCTTTTCCCCGCGTATAGATCATTGGAGGCAAACACCATGAGCGACAACATCAAAGAACTGAAAGATTTGGAGCGGGAAATGGCGGAGGCAGAGGCGGCCGAGAAGCACGACGAGAGCTGTCACTCGGGGCCTGGTTGGGGTTTCGGCGCGTGGCTGATTGGCCTTGGGGTGTTCTTCCTGTTGACGACCTTCACCGGTTTGCGCATGCACAACTGGTGGGCGGCGTTCCTCTTCATCCCGGCCTTTGGCAGCCTGGGCGGCTTCCTGCGTGCCTACCAGAAGGACGGCTTCAGCAACGAGGCCCGCGGCTCGCTGATTGGGGCGATGTTCTTCTTCACGTTGGCCGCTACTTTTATATTCGGCCTCAGCTGGTCGATGATCTGGCCCGTCTTCCTCATCATCGGCGGGGTGGCTGCATTGACTGCGGGCCTGGCGGCGCGATAAACAGGTTCTTCGCCCGAAGTGCGCACTTCTGTGCGCGTTCTTAAATCAACCCTCGCGGCCGACAACCCGCGGAAAGATCGCATGGGCAAAGGCTACCGCCGCGCCCACTTCCAGCACGCGGCCGGCGATTAACACCCACGGCGACAGGCGAAACACCGGCCCAAGCGTCGACAGCCAGATTCCCACATTCAGCAAAACTATCGCGACATAAGCGCCCGTCGTGTTCCCCCGGCGCGGCTCTTTCCAGTAGCGTGGCATAATCCAAAAGGCGACGCCCAGCGTCAGTTGGGCCACCCAGCCGATGAGCAGCCATTCGATGTGGGCCGGCAGAAAGCTCCACAGCATCGGGTGGACGGGTTGCCCCTTGTGGGCCAATAGCAACGCGCCGATCGTGAACCCCAGCAGCAGATAGCCGAAGGAGAACTTGATGTACCATTGGCTCAGCTTCGGCACGATCTACTCCCCACGATACCGCTCTTTGACACGCGGCCAGGCGTTGTAGACGAACAACACCGACGCCAGCCATTGGAACACGGCCGACACCACCAGCACCCACCCCCAGGCGCTGCGTGGCTCCATCGCGTTCAGCGGCTCCGACAGTACGCGCAGCAGCAGCCCCACGTTGAGCAGAATGTAAACAGCCCAGCCCACCTGCTCGTTGCCGCGCGGCCGCGCCCGGGTGACGATCGGGAACATCCAGAAGATGACGCCGAAGATCATTTGCGTGACCCAGCCGACCATGATGAGGTGATAGAACACGGGGGAGAGATAGGCCAGCCACAGCGGCAGCTGCACGACGGCTCCCATGGCGAGAGCGATGCCGAGTAACAGGGCGGCGGCCAGATAGACGAAGGCGGATTTAATGTGCCAGCGAGTCAGTGGCGGCATAAGGCAAAAACCGGAGTACTAGACGGCTAACGGATCGGTCGTTGCCCACTTTTAAGCCCAAAACGGAAATTAGTCAAATCGCGCTGTCGGCCGGGAGTTGGCCCGTCGCGCGGCGTCGGACATAGCCCAGCAGCACGCCAATGGCGACGAGTATGGGCCCCAGCGCCGCCCACGCCGCCGCGTGCAATGTCCACAGCCCGCCCAGCCCCAGCGGCCACAGGCCGGTCAGGGGCATCAGCGTCGCCGTCAGCGCCACCACCGCTACTGTCATCCAGCGGCGGCCGCCCACGCCCCACAGCCGCTCGGCCGCGGCGAACAGCCCCAGCGTCGCGAAGCCCAGCAACAGCCAGTGGAGATAGGGCACGCGCAACCGCGCAGCCTCGGCCCATTGAGCGATCGGCGGGATAAGGATGCCGATCTGCGTAATCGCTTTCAGCGCCAGGAAAGCCAGTGGCGCGCGCCACGCACTATCAGCAGCGGACCACAACGCCACAACATTGCCCAACGTCCCCGCCACAACCAGCAGGCCGCCGATGCTGCCCACCAGCCGCACCGCCGGAGGAACCATGCTCACCGGCAGGTAGAGCAGGAAGACGACGGGCAAACCGACGATGAGCAGATCGCCGGAGCGCTGCGCCCACGGGTGCCCGGCCGCCTGGGGAACGGCGGCGTAGGCCAGACCCAGGATGCCCAGTACAAACCACCCCTCGCTGAACAGATCGAGGAAGACGTGGGTGAAGGCGACGCTCCAGAACGGGTCTTCGACGCGGGCGAAGGTGACGATAGGCAGGCCGACGGTGCCGATGGTCGACAGCAGCAGGAGGACGACGGCCGCGTTCCAAAGCCGCAGCACCCGCGTCGGCGGCGCCCCGGCCACTTGTCGCCAGTAGACGACAGCGAACCCCCACCACGCCATGACATTGAGGCTGGCGGCGATAACCGCCACCGGCATCTGCGCGTCGCCAATCGCCACCGAGCGGTAGCCGAACAGCAGGAAAGGCGGATAGGCCAGCAGCCCGAGAGCGATCAGAAGCGGGATGAAGCGGCCGAACCATGGCGACAGCGGACGGCCGATGACTCGCGGCATCTGCGCCGCCATGAGAGCGATGATCGCGGGCGTCACCCAGCCGAAGTACATCAGGTGGGAGTGGGCGTGGCGCACGTTGGCGTAGTTCAGCCCGGCCATTCCATAGAACACACCGAAGCGCAAAAACGCACCCGTCGATGCCGCCAGAATAAAGACGGCCACGGCGCACAGGAAATATTTGTGGAACTTGTTCATCACTCAGTTGGGAAGCCCGGGCCAATGGGATAAGTTAGCCCGCTTACAGCGCCGGCGAGCCCGCGCCCGGCCGCAAGCCGCGTCCCTTGATCAGCGCGGCGACGATCGTCCCCAGGAACAGCAGCAATGTCAGCCCGTTGAGCAGTCCGCTCCATTGGCGCAGCATCATGTTGGCGGTCAAATCCCCTATGATGCGCATCAGCAGCGTCACGTGGAGCAGGATGAGCGGCAGGTAGAACACCGGCAGGTAAGCCATCGGCCGCCGCAACACCGACGGGAAGATGAGCGGGGCGTGGCCGAAGATCATGGCGAAGACGAAGCCCAGGAAGACGGCGTGGAGGATCGCGTCGTAGACCATGCCGGCCATGACGCCGCCAAAGTAGAGCCACAGCAGCCCGCCGGCCGCCAGCCAGAAGTAGCCGCCGAACAGGCAGTAGGCGATGAAGCGCGTCAGGCCCATATGGTGGCGCAAATTGCGTCGGGCGATGTCGAACAGCAGCAGCCAGATCGCCAGACACACCATACCCAACCCGACGACACGCACGCCGTCGTCATAATTGAACACTGACAGCACGACGCCCCCCAGGAAAACGGCCGCGGCCACGGCGAACAGGATGATGATCCCTCGCGTGGGCCGCAGCACCCGGCTCAACTCCAGCCGCTCCCCTGCGATCGTCAGCACCAGAAAGGCCACCCACCACGGGACGATGGCGTAGATCGGCCGCCCGGCCATGAGCAGCACATTGCCGCCCAGCCAGGCCAGTGCGCCGAGGGCCATGGAGATGGTGTAAACAGCCGCGTGGTGGCGGACGATGAGGACGAACAGGATGGTCAGGCCGACGCTGGACAGGACGAGCAGGCGCGCGGCCCACACCCACGACACGCCCAGGATGAGCACGACGCCGCCCAGCGCCGACAGCAACGGCACAAGATAGGCCGGCCGCTTGTCGAACGCCACCGCCCGTTCAAGGCTGATGACAGTGCCCAGGAAGGCGGAAACCATGAGCGGGCCGTGGGCGGCAGCCAGGTCGGGCTGGAGCGTCGGCCACGCCCAACCCATGCGCAGCAAGCCGGCCCAGATGGCGAACAGGAGGGCGAGGATGCCCAGAACCAGCAGCGGATAGCGAATAGACATAATCGGGCGCAGCAGGCGTTGCGTCAATCACCGGCGGGCGGCGATTAGCGCAGCATCAGCAGAAGCATGACCACGGGGGTTTCGGCGATAACGGTGTGGGGCAGCTTGGGGGCCATGCGCACCCAGGCGCCGGCCTCGACGGTATGCCAATCATCCCCCAGCTTGACCCGCGCCCGGCCGCTGAGGAACTGCATGGCCGCCGGATAGGTGGACGTGTGCTCCGACAGCTCTTCGCCAGCGGCGAAGCTGAAGATCACAGAACTGAGGCGCTCGTCTTTGTAGAACGTCCGGCTCAGGATAGACCCTTCCGGCACGACGGGTGCCATTTCGATCAGATTGGGAAACAGGTTATACGATTCGCTCATTCATCCATTCTCGTCGCTGTGGTTGCCTCGATCGCGGCCAGCATCTCCTCAGCGAAGTGCTCCGGCACCAGGCCGTAGACCAGCGCCGCGTCCGTGATCGTGTACAAAGGGGCCACAGCACAACCAACACACGCCATGGCGTGATTGTGAAATACGTCGGCCGTCTTCGGCCAGCGCTCCAATACGTCGGTGATTATCATACTACCCAACGCCTCGCGGGTGGGTATTCGATTTGTTGTCGTCATAATCACCATCAGCTCCCCTAATGATAGTAATCTCTGGCGGCGAGCCGGCCATTAGACCGGCCCGCCGCCAGGCTACACCGCCTACTCGTGCAACGTGCGAATATAGGCGATGATGTCCAGAATCTGCGCGTCGGTCAGCGCCGGATTGCCGCCCTTGGGGGGCATATCGACGCCGGTGGTGTTGTCCGGGTGGCTAATCGGGCGGCCGGTCTTGATGAACTCAAGCAGCTCCTGATCGTCGACCGTCAGCAGGAACTCACTTGTCGTGAACGGCTTGCCCAGCCCATCGACGCCGATGCCCTCGGGGCCATGGCAGGCGATGCAGACGGTGTCGTACTGCGTCTTGCCCGCTACTGCGTCGCCGGCCGGGGCGGTTGTCGCTTCCGGCTGATTCTGCTCAGGGGCCGCGCCGCCGCCACCGCCGCCGCCACAGGCAGCCAGGGCCAGACCAAGAATCAACACGGCCATGAAGGCGATAACCAATCTCTTGTGTGACATCTCAAAAACTCTCCTCTGCTAAAACGTTGCTTTCGGCAACCAATCCGGTTGCTCCGATCTCTTTCTAGCGCATAACTCCGAAATGCGCTACTGACTATTGAATCAAATTACTCTGTAAAAAGGCGGATAGGCCGCCCCTCTGCGGGCCTTAGGAGCTCGGTGGGCGTGATTCGCTCAGTGCTCCATTTCGAGCGAGATCTCGCCTGATTCCAGCTTTTCCATCAGCTCGGCGAAGGTCAACACCATCGCGTGATCCTGACCATAGGCCAGCGCCAGAGCGTCATCCTCGTTAGCCAGGGCCACGATGCCCGTGCCCATCGGGGTCATCATCCCGGCGTTCATGACGATCCACGCTTCTTCAGCGCGCAGCCATTCGGCCGTGTTCATATCATGGACCCACGTCGACGCCCGCTCTTCCTGGTGGTGGTGGATGTACTCCAGCATCTCGCCCATGTCGTCGAAGCGTCGCGCCTCACCGTCGACCGTCCAGTAGGCTGAAGCGTAATTCTCCTCGCTGATGATCATGTTGCAGTTGCTGCAAACGTCCTGCCCGTACAGAATCGTCGGCGGCTCATCGAGCGATTGCCCGCCGCCGCACCCACCCGCCGCCGCACCCACCAGGATGATCAGTACGAACACAACAAACTTCTTCATAGTACGCCTCTCTTCTTGAATACCCGGGTGGCAAGCAGAAACGGCGCGATGACCCAGGCGAACAACAGGGCCACCAGCAACGGCCACAGCGCGCCGCCGTAGGTGCGGTAGGCAAATATGCCCGCCGGCCCCAGGACCTCAAGGTTCTCGCGCAGATCGAGCACAGCGGCGATCTTGAACACCTGCAGCGGATTGACCAGCGTCAGGGCCAGCAGTTGTTCCACGTTCAGCCGCATCACGACGGCCGTGCCCATCAGCCCCAGGTCGCCGAAGTAGACGAGGATCAGCCACAGGAAGAGAGCCAATCCGACGGCCGTGGCCGCTTTCTTGACGGCGGCGGAGATGAGGAAGCCGATGCTGAGCGTGGCAATAGCGAGGATAACCGATAATACCAGAAGCGTCAGGTATATCTGGAAATCCCCGCCCCCGCCGACGAGGGCGATCAGGATGCCCGTCAGACCGAATCCGATGACCAGCGCGGCCGTCATCGCCAGCGCCAGGCCGACGAACTTGCCCAACAGCAGCTCCCCGCCGCTGATCGGCTGCGCCAGCAGGTAGACCAGCGTCCCCTTCTCTCGCTCCCCGGCCAGGCTCATCGCCCCCAGCGTCAGCCCCATGAGCGGCACGATGAGCAGGATGAGGTTGATCAGTCCCGCCGTGGTGCGGCCGAAGCCGGCCACGCCGAAGCTGCCCGCGCCGGACACGGAGAACCATGCCAGCGCCAGAGACAATCCGGCGAAAGCGACGGTATAGAGCAGGAACCAGCGATTACGAAAGGCGTCGCGCAGCTCTTTTTGAATTAGTGTCAATACGTTCTCGAAGTCCATGGCGATTACTCCACCGAGAAGTCTTCGACTTCAATGCCCGCGTCTTGCAGCACGCGGAACACCTTGCCCTTCGCGCCGGGGGCCACGTTGACGCGCACGCCACGGCCGTTGCGGCTTACGGGCATGCCCAGGTTCGCCAGGGTCTCGAACGCCGGATCGATACCCGTTTCCGGCAGATAGAGGTGCAGCGTCGATTCCCAACCCAACCGCCGCTCCAGTTGGTCCGGCGGGGCGTCGACGACGAGGCGGCCGCCTTCCAGCAGCAGCACCCGGTCGGCCAATGCCGTCACCTCTTCAAGGTGGTGGGAAGAGAAGATCATCGTCTTGCCTTGGTGCTTCAGCGAGCGCAGCAACAGCAGGAACTCCTCGCGCGAGCGGATGTCGAGGCTGGCCGTCGGCTCATCGAGGATGAGAATGGGCGGATCGCTGAGCAGCGCCGCGGCCAGCGCCAACCGCTGCTTCAGGCCGCCCGACAGCTCCCCAATCCGTTTGTTGATGTGGGGCATCAGGCGCACCTGCTCCAGCAGCGGCTCAAAGTCGAAGCCGTCGGGCACTTTCTTCAGGCGGGCATAGAAGATGAGCGTCTCGGCCACGGTCATATCGTCGTGGAAGCTCAACTCCTGTGGCACGAACCCGATGATCTTGCGCACTTGTTTGCTCTGGCGGCGCGTATCCAGTCCGTTGATGACGATATCTCCGTCGAACGGGAAAAGGTTGAGCAGGCAGCGCACGACCGTTGTCTTGCCGGCTCCGTTTGCCCCCCAGAGGGCAACCGCTTCACCCGTCCCGACAGTGAAGGACAGGTTGTCAACGGCCGTGTACTGCCCAAACCGTTTTGTCAGATTCGTTACTTCAATCGCCGGAGCGACTGTGTTCTTTACCATGGTGTTACCTTCCATGGCTCAATCCCCCCGCATTGACCGGCGCGGATGTGGCCGCCGGCATTTGGTAGCGCCGTCGTCCGGCGCGCATGACGATGAATAGAGCCAATAATCCAAGAGGCAGAATGAAGACGGGCCACAGCGCCCCTTCGTCCGCCGCCTGTGGGGTGGGGGCGTTCGCCGGCAGCGGCGGCTGCGTCAGCGGATGCTCGTCGACGAGCACCGGCTGCGGCCGCACCAGCGGAAACGCCCGCGCGGCGAAGTCCACCGCGTTGACCACCGGGCTATAGAGGAACAGGCGCAACTCCGGCTGGCGGCCGATGAGACTGTCGAGCAGCCGCTCGGCGCGATACTCGATTTCGCCCAAGCCGTCGCCGTTGGCGTCGTAGCCGGCATAATCGCTCCAGTAGTTGCCCCGCCCGCCGACCGACCACTCGTTGGCCACCAGCTGCCCGCCGCCGGAGATGACCACTTGTTGCTCGTTCTCGATGAAGCTGTTGTCGCGGATCTGGTTGCGGCGCACCGACGGCAGCATCTCCATGCCGATGTCGTTGTAGCCGAATAGATTGCCTTCAAGGACGCCGATGCTGGTCAGTTCCCGCGGCGAGCCGTCGACAAACGCGCCGACGCGATTATCGAGGATGCGATTGCCGGTGATGATGGTGTCATCCATATCTTTCAGGCCCAGACCATAGCCGCTGGGGCCGCGATTGAAGGCAAACAGGTTATCGCGCAATATCACGCGGCGGCCGTACATCATGTAGGCGCCCACAGAGTTGTGCGTCAATTGGTTGCCCTCGATGACGGCGTCGTCACAGTACATAAAATGCAAACCATACCGCCCGTGGGTAAATTCGTTGCCGCGCAGCGTCAGCCGCTCGGAGTACCACAGCACGGCGTCGCGGCCGTTGACGGTGACATTATTCTCCACGAGAACGTCGTCGCTGTCCCAGATCCGGATCAAGTCGCCGCGGCGGGCGATGTCCAACTCCTTGCCGGTGATGTGGTTGCCGCGCAGGACGGCATTCGCCCCCGAATGGACGTAGATGCCGAACAGCACATCGTCGATGATGTTGTCTTCGATGAGGGCGCCGGGCGCGCCGACGTTGACGCCGGCGTCGTCGGTCAACAGCTTGTCGCCGGAATGGCGAACAGTGAAACCGCGCAAGGTCACGTCGGGGGCGGTGATGGTCACTACCGTGCCGAAGAAGTCGGCGTCCAGCACGGGCTCCTCAATGCCGATGAGAGTCAGCGACTTGTCGACGATCAGGTTGCCGGTGTAGACGCCGCCGGTGACCTCGATGGTATCGCCGGGTTGGGCCTGGGCCACGGCCGCGGCGAGATCCTCGGCCGGCACGCGAATGACCCCGTCGGCCCGCGCCGCGCCGGTCATCAGCACCAGCGCCGCCAGCCCCAAGGCCACCCCCACTATCCATCCCAATCCAGACCAACGACGATTCATTTCATTTCCCCAAGTTTAGATGTAGCGCATGCTTCAGCTTGCGTCTTCGCAACGTCAAACAAGCGCCAACTGCTCTACCAACGGCTTATAAGCCCGTCGCTGGTAATACAGCCCGGCCAGGATGAGCGCCACCGCCAGGAAGGCCATCCACAGGCCGATCTGGAACGACGCCACCGTCTCAAACTGGCCAACGAAGCCGGAGCCGAGAATGGGCGGCACGAAAGGCTCGATCGAGCTGCTCAGCGGCGCCGTCGGGTCAAGGTTTAGCCCGAAATGGCGCATCCAGTAATACATGTCGCCGATGAAGATGAACGGCCACAGGATGGCCGGCAAGGCCAGCAAGGCTGCCCATGGCGAGTGGACGAAGATGGCCGCCAACACCAGCAGCACCAGAATGCCTACCGCCACCATGCTGACGGCGCGCTCCAGTTGCGCCGCCTCGCCCAGCGGCCGCATGCCGATGTAGTGGTTCAACCCGTCGATCTCGTCCACGTCGCCGGTCATGCGGTTGACGTAGACCTCAACGGTCAGCCCGCCGGGATATTGCGGGGCCTTCAGAGTCATCTTCCAATAGGGCAAGAAAATAGATGCCAGCAGCAGCACGGCGGCGATGCCGAGCAAGATGTTAGGTAATGAGAATTGTCTGCGTTCGTGCTCTTCCAGGGCCTGCGGCGCGCGCGGCCCGATTACTTTTTGAATTATATTGCTCATGGTTCCCTCTCGTTCGCGGGTTATTTCGCGAGCGGGGGGAGACCGGAGCGGCCGTTCACGCTCCGGTCTCCCAAAAACGAGGAGGTGTTACTCCGAATCAGCCGAGGCCGAATCCGAAGGCTCTACCAGCATATAGCCCATCATCTCCAGATGGAGCGCCGAGCAGAACTCGGTGCAATAGTAGGAGAAGACACCGTCTTGCGTTGCTTCAAACTCGAACGTCGCTACCTCGCCCGGCTCCAGGCTGATGTGGATGTTGTAGGCCGGGATGGTGAAGCCGTGGGTGGCGTCCAGCGCGCGCTCGACGTTGGTGATGTGCCAGGTG
>CAYNOL010000055.1:17039-19365 GCA_964398825.1 uncultured Ardenticatenaceae bacterium | reverse complement strand
TCAATCTCGACTATGTGCGCGAGCGCGAGCTGCCGGTGGTGCGGCGCATGTCGGGCGGCGGCGCGGTGTTCCATGACCTGGGCAATCTCAACTTCACCTTCATCGCCGGGGGCGGGCCGGGCCATCGCACCGTGGTGGACTTCCGCCGCTTCACGCAGCCGATCATCGACGCGCTGCGCGGGCTGGGGGTCGATGCTCGCTTCGAGGGGCGCAACGACCTGACCATCGACGGCCGCAAGTTCTCCGGCAACGCCGAGTTCGTGCGCGAGGGGCGCATTCTCCACCACGGCACGCTGCTGTTCTCGGCGCGCATGGCCGACGTGGCCGCCGCGCTGCGGCCCGACCCGGCCAAGTTCGACGACAAGGCGGTCAAGTCGGTGCGCAGCCGTGTCACCAACATCAGCGAGCATTTGCCCCGGCCGATGAGTGTGCTGGAGTTTCGCGACCACCTGATGAGCACCGTCATGGCCGAGACGCCCGAGGCCGAAACCTACGCCTTCACGCCCGAGGACGTGGCCGCCATTGAGCAGCTGCGCCAGACGAAGTACGTCACCTGGGAGTGGAACTTCGGCCACTCGCCGCGCTACAACTTCAGCAAGCGGGCCCGCACCCCCGGCGGCACAATCGAAGTGACGCTCGACGTGGCGGAGGGGGTCATTCGCGCCGCCCACTTCTACGGCGACTACTTCACCCACGGTGACCCGGCCGACGTGGCCGCGGCGCTCGTCGGCGTGACCCACCGCGAGGACGCGCTGTACCAGCGGCTGGCCGAGCTCGATGTGGCCGGCACTTTCCACAACATCACGGCCGACGACCTGCTGACGGTGCTGATATAAGCCAGCCGAACGGGAGAGAGCCGCGACTTTGCCCCGGCTCTCTCCCGTTCGCCCCATTCCTGCTATACTCCACCCCCATGAAACTAGGCATTATCGGTCTGCCCTCGTCAGGCAAGACGACCATCTTCAACGCCCTCACATTGGGCAACGCTCCCACCGGCCAGAGCATGGGCGGCCGCTTCGACGTGCTGACGGCCGTCGTCGACGTGCGCGACCCGCGCGTCGACGTGCTCAGCCGCATGTTCAACCCTCGCAAGACCACCTACGCCCGCATCACCTACACCGACGTGGCCGGGCTGCAGAAGAGCGACGACGACAGCGGCGGCCTCAGCCCCCAACTGCTCAACCACCTGTCGGGGCTTGAGGGGTTCGTCCACGTTGTGCGCGCCTTCGACAGCGCCAGTGTGCCCCATCCCGACGGCCACGTCGACCCGGCTCGCGACCTGGCCGCGCTCGACACCGAGTTTTTGCTCAGCGACCTGGGCACCGTCGAGCGGCGCATCGAGAAGATCCAGGAAGGGCTGAAGCGCGGCGCGACGAAAGACAAGGCGGCGGCGCAGGCCGAGCTGGCCCTGTTCGAGCAGCTGAACGCCACGCTGACGGCCGAGCGGCCGCTGCGCGAACTCGACCTGACCGAGGATCAGCTGAAGGGGCTGCGCGGCTACGGCCTGCTGACGCTGAAGCCGAAGATCGTGCTGGTCAATCTGGGCGACGACCAGGCCGACCCGGGGCTGAGCTACGACCAGCCGGGGACGATCCTGGCCACCATTCGCGGCCGTCTGGAGATGGAGCTGGCCCAGCTGAGCGCCGCCGGGGATGAGGAGTCGCTGGCGATGTTCATGGAGGAGTACGGCGTCGCGGAGCTGAGCCTCGACCGCGTCATCCGCCTCAGCTACGACCTGATGGGGCTGCAATCCTTCTTCACCGTCGGCGAGGACGAAGTGCGGGCGTGGGAGATCAGGCGCGGGGCGTCGGCCGTCGACGCCGCCGGGACGATCCACACCGACCTGGCCAAGGGATTCATCCGCGCCGAGGTGGTGCACTACGATGACCTGGTCAGTCTGGGCGGGCTGGCCGCCGCGCGTACGGCCGGCAAGCTGCGGCAAGAGGGGAAGACGTATACGGTGGTGGATGGGGATGTGTTGAATATCAAGTTTAATCTGTAATCACCAATCGCAAACCTCAGAGGTTTTCTGAGACCTCTGAGGTTTCGGCGCTACTCCCCTCGTCACTCGTCACTCCCCCAACGGAACCAACCCCACCCGTCCGGCGTCTTACCCAACAGAAGGATCGAGACCGATGCCGGTTGCGCGGTCTATGGCCGCGCGGCCGGCGAGTGACACAGATATGATGAGTAAGATGCAATTATCCATAAGCCGAGGGGTGTGGGCCGTTGTTCTGGGGCTGTTGCTGGCCGCCTGTCGTGGCGGGGGCGCGCCCGAGCTGGTAGTGCCCACCGCCGCGGCGACCACGGCTGCCGTGCCCACGGC
>CAYNOL010000055.1:0-16939 GCA_964398825.1 uncultured Ardenticatenaceae bacterium | reverse complement strand
CGCCCGAGCTGGTAGTGCCCACCGCCGCGGCGACCACGGCTGCCGTGCCCACGGCCGCGCCGACTACGGCTGCCGAACTGCCGACAGCCGTCGCGTCTGTCATCCCGCCCACCAGCGTCGCCCCGACGCCAACGGCCGAACCGGCAGCCACGCTGCCCCCCGCGCCGACGGTGGCGCCGCCGCTGCCGACGGCCGACCTCAGTCGGGCCACGGCCGTGCCGACGGCAACCGACGCCCCGCCGACGGCGACGCCCGCGCCACCCACAGCAACGCCCGCGCCGGAAGCCGAATCAGGCTACCGCGTCGCCTTCGTCGCCGCCGATGACACCCTCAACGTCCGCAACCGGCCCAACACCAACGCCGACATCGTCGCCCGCCTGTCGCCCGACGCCACCGGCATTGAGCTCATCGACGACGAGGGGCAGACCTTCCGCGGCTCCGTCTGGCTGCCGATTGAGACGGCCGAGGGCGGGGGGTGGGTCAACAGCCGCTTCCTGACCGAGAGCGTCAGCCGCGAGACGTTCTGCGCCGACCCCGCCGTGACTGAGCTCATCAGCGAGTTCGAGCGGGCCGTGGCCGAGCAGGACGGCCGGGCGTTGCGGCGGATCGTCCACCCCGACCGCGGGCTGCGCGTGCGGCTCAGCTGGTGGAACGAAGAAGTCATCCTGGGCTTCGACGCGCTGCAGAACCTCTTCCGCGACCGGCAACGCTACGACTGGGGCACCGAAGACGGCAGCGGCGAGGCGATCCGCGGTTCGTTCCGCGATGTGGTGATGCCGCGGCTGGAGCGGGATCTGCTCGGCGCGTCGGAGTGGGCCTGCGACGAGGGGTTGTTCGGCGGCACGGCCGGGCTAACGGTGCTGCCCGAGGGATACGACGCCGTCCGCTATGTCACCGCCCACCGCCCCGCGCCGGCCGAGCAGGAGCTCGACTGGGGCACGTGGATCATCGGCGTCGAGCGCTGGGAAGAGAACTACTACCTCAGCTACCTGGTGCATTACCGTTGGGAGATATAGAAGGGATTAGGGATTAGAGATTCAGAGACTGGGAGACTGAGAGACTAACCTATGTACTGACCACTGACCACTGGCCACTGACCACTCCAATCTCCCAGTCTCCCAGTCTCCAATCCCTAGTCCCCAATCTCTAATCCCCAATCTCTATCGCGTCACTGGCCGACCGGCCCCACACTTCCGGCTCATACATCGCCCACGCCTCGGCCGGCAGGGCGGTGAAGGCGCCGCTGTGGGTGGCGCGGGCCAGGTATTCGTAGGAGGTGGTGAACCCTTCCTGTGAGGTGACGAAGAAGGTGACGCGGCCGTCCCGAATCTCCTTGTAGTTGTACCCCAGGTCGTGCCACGAGTAGGCGTCGATGCCGAAGGAGCCGGCGTCGTGGACAGTGGTGTTCAGCCGCTCATTCAGCGGCTCCAGCCCGCCGGGGACGCGGTCTTCGACGATGATGAAGCGCGTGCCCTGGGGGAAGCGGGCCGTGACGCGCACCAGCACCAGATCGCCGGCCTTGATCGATTCGAGTTGCTTGCCGTCGTCGGGCGAGAGATAGGTGCGGTGGACGGAGACGACGCCACCGGCCTCGACCGTGTCGCGGGCGGCCTGGTAGCGCTCGTTGAGCGTGTAGAACAGCCGCCCGCCGTCGGCCGCCGCCAGCGTGACGGTGTTGGCCCCCGGCCGCAGCTGGTCGAGCGGTATCTCCACCACGTCGCGCAGCGCGCCGGTGGTCAGCGCGCCCTCGGCCAGCGGCTCGCCGTTGAGCAGCACGGTGTAGGCGGCCGTCGTCTGGCCCACCCCCGCGCCCAGCAGGTGGTCGGTCAGCGCGATGACGGCGTGGGCCGTCTCATTGGTCGTGCCCCAGCCGGTGCCGCGCCGCCTGTCCATCAGATAGTTGACGATGAGCGGCTCCAGCTCGTCGCCCGGCCGCAGCCGCACGTAGGCCGACAGCGCCATCGCCGTGGAGCGCGTGTCCGAGGCCATCACCTTGCGGTTATACTGGCCGTCGCGGCCCGTGGCCCAGTGGGCCATGTCGCCGTCCGTCTGCACCTCGGCCTCCAGTTTGTCCATCGCCGCCTGCGCCGCGTCGGGCTCGCCGGCCGCGTCGAGCGCCAGGGCCAGCGCCGCCAGCGAGTACGGGTCGAGCAGCCGCTGGTTGAGGCTCGTCTCGGCCTCGTCCAGCAGGGCCAGCGCCGCGGCCGCGCCTTCCTCATCCAGCTCCCCGGCCACCGTCAGGCTGTAGAGCATGTAGGCCCGCGTGCGCGGGTCGGCGCTGTCCAGCTTTTCGCGCAGGAAGGCCGCGCCGCGCTCGATGACGCCGGGGTCGATCTCGTGCCCCGCCTCGGCCATCGTCGCCAGCCCGAACAGCACCCACGCCGACTGGTACGGGTCGCTGTCGTCGTCGAACCACCACCCCCAGCCGCCGTCGTCGTGCTGGAAGGCGTAGATCCGCTGGGCGCTGTCGTTGACCAGCCGGTCGAGGTCGAGCTCCAGCGGCGGGGGGATGCCCAGCCGGTTGAAGGCGCGGCTGACGACGGCGTTGGGCAGCGCCCGGCTCATCGTCTGCTCCACGCAGCCGTAGGGGTAGCCGGTCAGGTACTCCAGACCGTTGAGCAGCGTGCCGGCCGGGGAGCGGCTGACATCGAGCGTGACGGCGCTGTTCGACAGGGCGTCGTCGGGCCGGGTGACGGCGATGTCGCCCGATCCTTCAAGGTGGCCGGTGGTGTAGCTGTAGAGGGGCACTGCCAGCTCGCGCGTGACGAGGGGGAGCTCGACGGCGTCGCCGCCGCCGTCGGCAAGTTCCGCCACGGCCAGCGCCCGCGTCTCCCCCGCGGCCACCACCGCCGCCGGCCAGCCGACGACGCGCGTCGCCCCCGGCTCCAGCGCCACGGCCTGTGTCGCCCCGTCGATGTCGAGCAGCCCGGCTTCGTCGGAGAGGGTCACGTCCAGCTCGACGGCCTCGTCGCCGTAGTTGTGGACGACGGCCGACAGGACGATCTCGTCTCCGACCGTCAGCCCGCGCGGCAGGATGGGGCGGATGATGACGGCCTGGTGGGTGGTGAATTTGTGGACGGCCTCGCCGACGCTGGTGTCGGCCGCCGTCACCGCCCGCGCCGTCAGCCGCCACGTGGTCAGGCTGTCGGCCAGGGTCACGGTGACGGTCGCCTGGCCGTTGGCGTCGGTGACGAGCGCCGGAAACCAGGCGGCTGTGTCGGGGAAGTCGCTGCGCGGCGCGCCCCAGCCCTCGCCGCCGCCGCCCATGCCGCCGCCCCCCTGGGAGAGATAGCGGCCGGGAGCCAGCGCGTTGCGGGTCAGCACCCGATGGGCGCGCGGGCCGTAGAAGGCGTCGTGGAGCGGCCGGGTGTTGTCGTGGGCCAGCAGGAAGATAGCCTCGTCGACCATCGCCAGCGCCACTTGGGCGCGCACCGGCTGCCCGGCGTCGTCGGTGACGCGCACCGTCACGGTCGCCTCGTCGCGCGGGGCGTAGACATCCTGGTCCGTCTCGATGGTGACGGTCAGCGTCCGGTCGGTGACGGGGACGCTCAGCTCGACGGTGGCTGTGCGCAGTTCGGCGTCGCGCTGGCTCATGCTCAGCAGCCAGAAGTCATCGACGTCGGCGTCGGGCGGGATGGTGGTCAGCGGCTCCCAGGCGTTGACGGTGACGAAGATGTTGGGGGCGTCTTCGGGCAGGATGGGCACGTCGACGGCCGTCACCGGCGGGGTCAGCATTACCGGCATCTCGCGGCGGACGGCGGCGCGCTCGAAGGTGAGCAGCGCCGGCCCGGCGAAGTCGGTGGTGATCAGCAGGCGGGCGGTGTTGCCGGGGGCGTAGCTGTCGCGGTCGGCGCTGACGGACAGGCCGGCCTGGCGGCGGCTGCTCCAGAAGTCGCGTTCTCCTTCGCCCAGTACGTAGAGATAGCGCTCGGCGTAGTAGACGCGGCCGTTTTCGTCCTCGCCCACCAGCCTCATCTGGTAGTGGCCCGGCTCGGGCGGGGTCAGATGGGCGCTGATGACGCCGTCGGGGCCGGTCGTCCAGGCGTGCTCGGCGGCGATGGTGCTGTAGTTGAAGGTCGTGCGCGACCAGACGCGCAGCGTGCCGCGAATCTCCCGCCCCGCGACGGGCAGCGGCTCGCCTATCGTCGTGGTCACGGTGGCGGTGAAGGGGGCCGCCTGGCCGAACTCGACAACGTAGCCGGGCGTCTGCAGCCTGAGTATCTCGGCCGCGCGATGGACGGTGACGACGGTCGTGGCGCTGACGGTCTCGTTGGCGCCATCGTTGACCGTGGCCTCAATCGCCAGCCGCCAGCTTGACGGGTTGAAGCCCCAGGGGCTGAATTCGAGCGGCCGGTAGCCGACGGGCACGCTGACGACGACGCGGCCTTCGGCGTCGGTGGTGCGGCGCAGCGTCTGGGCCGGGTCGCTCTCCCAGTAGTCATCGGCATTCCAGTAGCCGTAGTTCCACAGGCGGTAGGTGTTGATCTCGACGTCGGCCCCGGCCACCGGCTCGCCGAACAGGTAGTCGGCGGCGATGGTGACGGTGATCGTGTCGCCGGCCAGCACATCGGCCACATCGGTGGAAGTGGTCACGGCGTAGTCGGGCTTGCGGTACTCCTCGATTTGGAACGTCTGGCGCGTGGGGGCGTCGGAGCCGCCGCCGGGCCGCACCGGCTCCACTTCGACGGCGTATTCGCCCAGCATCGCTCCCTCGGCCACGCTGAACGAGTCGTAGACCGCGCCGAATTCGTCGGTGGCCAGGAAGCGGGTGGCGACGACGTTGTCGCGGCTGTCGATCAAACGGACGATGGCCTGCGTGCCGGGCGGCGGCAGGCTGAGCGCGCCGTCGTCGTCCAGCCGCAGGATGGCCTTGTAGAACACCGTCTGACCCGGCCGGTAGATGGGCCGGTCGGTCTGCACGTGGACGGCGAAGGCGGGCGGCGAGGTCGGCGCGCTGCCCCACCAGGTGTAGTACTCGCCGACCACTTGCATCTCCGGCGTCAGGGCGCTGAAGGTGGTGTCGCCACCTCCGGTGGCGTCGCCGCTGGTGGCGAAGACGACGTAGGGTTCGGCGTCGGGCGGCAAGGCGAGACGGGCCACGCCGCGGGCGTCGGTCGTGCCCTCGGCCAGCAGGCGGCCGTTTTGGGCATAGACCTGGACGGCCGCGCCGGGGATGGGGCCGCCTTCGTTCGGGTCGGGTTGGGCGTGGTCGGCGTCGGCCGCGCCCCGGCTGTCGATGTCGGTGACCCAGACGACGATCTCCCCGGCCGACAGCTTGGCGACGAGCGTCATGCGCGACAGGGCCAGCAGCAGGTTGGACGGGAACGGCCCGTTCAGCCGCAGCAGGTAGAGGCCGGGCGGCGCGTCGGCCGGCAGCAGCGTCTCCTGCGGGTTGCCCCACATGTCGGGGTTGGTGTGAACGATCGTGGTGGTCGTCCACGAGGCGATAGGCAACAGACCGTCGTCGGCGATGGGGTCGGCCGATTCGTACCAGCCCGAGGTCACGTCGCCGACGATGCGGTTCAGAAAGCCGGTCTGGTCGAGCGGCAGCAGGTCGAAGTTGAGCGTCAGCGGGTCCTTGACGTTGGCCTGGAACTGGACGGCGCGACGGCCGTCGGCGTCGAGCACCTGCGTCTGGGGGCCGATGCCCCAGTCGGCCAGATGGCGGGCCTCGCCGGTGGTGAAGCGGTGGGTGGCAGGGCGGCCGAGGATGGGGCGGCCGTCGGCGTCGGTGGCGCCGGTGCCGATGGCGATGTCGTAGACCGTCTCGGGCCGCCACGCGCCGTCCTCGGGCGTGAAGAGCAGCGTGCGCTCGTCGGCCCAAGTGATCTCGCCCGAGACGCGGGGCGAGATGGATAGGGCGTCGGCCGTCGTCGCCGGGTCGACGGGCCGGTCGAAGTCGACGCGCAACACGGCCACCGGCGGCGCGTCGTTGCCACGGGGGGCGAAGGCCAGCACGGGCGACAGGGTGGTGAAGAGGGTGGGCTCGGCCGGGGCGGGCAGCGGGTTGCCCGCGGCGTCCGGCACATCGGCCGACAGGGTGAAGGCGTACTCGGTGTTGCCCAGCAGCGGCGGGTCGATCAGTTGCAGCGTCCGCTCGTCCAGCCGGTGGATTTCGGCGTCGAGGGGCGGCTCGATGACCAGCGCGGGCATGGCGGCGTCCCAATCCATCGGGTAGCCGAAGCGGATGAGGAAGGGGGCGTCGGGGTTGTTGCGGGTCGGCCCCTCGACGCCGGTGATGACCGGCGACGGGACGTAGCGGAAGCCGTAGTCGCTGATCAGGTTCGCGCCGTGGCGGTCGGCGGCGGCGGCAGAGAGGACGAACTGGTAGGCCACGCCGGGGTCGAGCAGTTCGGCCGGTTGCAGGGTCAGCTTGTTGTCGCCGTCCCAACCCAGGTCGAGCGGCACGGGCGGCTCGACAGACAGGGCGGCGGTGACGCTCTGCCGGTCCATGGCGCGGTTGAAGGTCAGGGTGATGGCCGGTTGGCGGTCGTCGCCGCTGGTGGCCGACGGCACGCGCAAGGAGACGCGCGGCGGCCGGGCGATGGTCAGCACCCAGCTGGGCGGCTCGTCGAACGTCGCGCCGTCGGCGCCCCGCAGATCGGCGCCGGCCGTCAGGCGGTAGCGCCTGTCCGGCTGGAACGTGTCATGGGGCGTGAAGGTGACGGCCGTGCCCTCGGGGTTCCAGCGGAACGTGCCGGCGACGGCCGGAGAGATGGCGAACGGCCGCGTGTCGGGGCCGACGTCGATAGGGCGGTCGAAGGTGAGGGTGAGGGGCGCGGTGGGCGGGTGGTCGCCCAGGTCTGTCGCCGGGTCGAAGGCGGCCGTCAGGTGGGGGCCGAGTTCGGCGGCGGGTTCGGGGGTGGCGGTGGCTTCGGCCGCGGGGGATGGGATGGCCTCGGTGGTGGCGGTGACGTCAACAATGGCCGCCGGCGCGGGTGTGGGCACGGCGGCCAGACGTCGCGCCGAAAACAGCTGCCACGCCCCAAACAGGGTGGCCGCGGCCAGGATGAGCAGAATGGCGACGACTGCGCCGGTAGAACGCTTCATGGCTCCTCTCGATGCCGTGATCCACAACCGGCGGCCCCTTCGGGGGAAGGTGTGCCGGTTGGGGAACGGTGTATCATGCGCCGGCAAGCTCCCCGATTGCAGGCGCGACGGATGCCGGCCGGCGGGCTGGTTCCCGTTGGCTTGTCTACATTATATGGGATCGGGGGGGGATCGCAAGGGCGGGTGGGGGGAGCGGTGGGGTGGCGTGGGGTGAGGGTAGGGAGATACGAGTGACGAGTGACGAGTGACGAGTGACGAGTGGCGAATGACGAGTGACGAGACCTCAGAGTTGGACTTGACATGGGCGGCATTTGCGCCCGGGACGAGCCAACCCGTTTGTGCCGCCCACCTCTGAGGTCTGGTGGGGGCGTTACTCGTCCTCCGGATCGGGATCCAGCTTTTCCATCTCCAGCCGCAGGGCGATGACCTGCTCTTCGAGCCGGGCGCGGGCCGTTTCGAGGTCGCGGCGGACGGCCGTCCACCAATCGGCGTTGGGCTCGTCCAGCTCGCGGGCCTTGCGCCAGAGGCGGGCCGTCTTGTCGTCGCGCAGCACCTGCAGCCGGTGGGTCACCTTGCGGCGGCGGCGGCGGCATTGCATCAGCCGCTCGCGCATTTGGCGTATTTCGCGCCCCTCGATGCCGGCCAGCTCGCGCAGCTCGCCCGGCTCCAGCTCCCCGGCCAGGTCGTAGAGGGCGTGGACGTCGCCCGCGGAGTAGGCGGCGTTGACGGCCGTCATCACCGACGTGCGGTAGGCCAGCTCGGCCGCGCCCTCGGCGAAGTCGGGGTGGAAGCGGCGGGCCAGCTCGCGGTAGAGGCGCTTCTCGGCAGCCTTGTCGCGGGCGGTGGGGGTGGGGAGGGGCAGGTCGTGGGCGTCGTCGGCGTCGACGGGCGGCTCCGGCTCGGCGTCGGGGCCCAGCGGGTTTTCGTCGGCCGCCTGTCGCTCCAGCGCCAGCCGTGTCAGCAGTGACTGCTTCTCGGCCAGCAGCTCGCCGATGGCGTCGGCCAGATCGTCGAGCATCAACCGGGCGTGCATGCGGAAGGCGTTGACGGCCGCCTGTTCGGCGGCCAGGTCGGCCTCGGCCAGCCGCAGCTCTTCCTGCGCGGCGGCCAGCTCCTGCTGCAGGTCCCGCTTTTGTTGTTCCCGGCCGGTGTTGGTCTGGACGAGTGAATTCACGCGGCCGGGCGCTCCTCGGTCGCCGTCCTGGCCGCCAGCCGCCGGGCGATGTCGTCGGCCGTGGCGGTGAACTGGTCATCGAGGCGGGGGTGGAGCAGCCAGGCGAGGCTGAGGCCCATGATCGCCCCGGTCAGGCTGCGCAGCAGCGGGGAGCTTTCGCGCAACGGGACGAGGTTCGACAGGCTCTCCGCCCCAACACCAATGAATAGCTGGCTGAACAGCTGGCTGAAGCCGTCGAGGGCGATGGGGCCCAGACCGACGATGACGAACAGCCAGAAGGGCATGGGCCGCACCGGGCCGCGCCGCCGGACGACGGCGTAGATGAGCCCGCCGACGAGCAGCGAAAAGTAGATGCTGATGTCGCGCTGGCAGAGGGCCATTTTGTACCCCATTTGCTCGTTGCCGCGGAAGAGGCGGGCGGGCATCAGGAAGGAGTCCCACTGCTCGGGGTCGGCCGAGGCGGCGGCGAACTCGGGGATGCCGGGCATGTAGGCCTCGATGGGGGTCAGGTCGCTGCCGGCGATGGCGCGCGGGTAGGCGGGCTGCTCGCCGAACAGGAAGAAGGAGCGCGACGCCAGCTGGTGGCACATGGGGCCATAGGCTCGGTAGAGGAGGTTGGCCGGGCCGGTCATGCCGGCGTTCATCAGCACGGGGGCCAGCATGGGCAGGCCGACGTAGATGGCGACGGCCAAGTTGAAGAACAGCAGCCAGCGGCGGGCCAGCGTGTGGAAGATGCGGTCGATGATCACGTGCCCTCTGTCGGCTCGACGGCGTCGAGATAGGTGTCGAGCTGGTTGCGGGAGATCATGCCCCGGTGGACAGCGATGACGGCGCCGTCGGGCCCGACGATGACGGTGGTGGGCAGGAAGAAGGCACCGTAGGTGGCGCCCACGTCGCCGTCGGCGTCGAGCAGCGCGGGCAGCGTCAGCCCCACTTCGTCGAAGAACTCGCCCACGCGCTCGGCCGTCTCCTGCTCGTTGACGGTCAGGATCATGGGGGCATCGTCGGCGCCGGCCTCGGCGAAGGCGGTCTGGGCGCGCTGCAGCTCCGGCATCTCGACGCGGCAGGGGGCGCACCAGGTGGCCCAGAAGTTGAGGATGACGGGGCGGCCGCGGTGGTCGCTGAGGCGGAAGGTGTCGCCGTCGAGCGTGGCCAGCTCGAAGTCGGGGGCGGGGTCGCCCGCCTGGGGCACGCTGACGGGGTCGATCTGCAGCGAGGTCATGCCGCTCTCCGTGGTAGAGTTGAAGGCGGGGATGGATTGCAGTAGGGCGTCGGATTCGCTGTCGGCGCTGAGGCGGCCGTAGGCGTAGTAGAGCAGCGCCCCGGCCAGCAGCAGCGCCGCCAGCCCGAAGGCGATGAGCAGCGCGCGGGGGGCGGGGGTGTCGCGGCGGGGGTTTCGGGGGTCAGCAGACGACATCGACGCTACCGGCTGAAGGTGTTGAGCAGCCAATCCTGGAAGGCCAGTGTCCGCTCGTCGACGACGGCCGACCAGCGCACCAGCACGCCGTTGATCAGCCCCATTTGCCCCTCCAGCATCAGCAGGCCGATGAGCACGAACAGCGCGCCGCTGATGAGCTGGGTGGAGTGCAGATGCACCGTCGTGCGGCGCGATTCGCTGCTGGTGACGGTCCACAGCACCGCGCCCACGAGCAGCAGGCCGAGGATGCCGAACTCGATGGCCGGGGTGAAGGTGTAGGCGCCCAGGAAGGTGAGCCGGCGCATGCCGAACTCGACGAAGGCGGCGATGATGCGCCACAGGGCCAGCACCCAGACGAGGGCGATGACGAAGACGTGGGTGTCCCATGTCCACCCCTTGCCGCGCAGGAGGCGCCAGAAGGCGCTTTGGCGGCTCATGCGGCCGAAGAAGGTGGAGACGATGATGAGCGGCAGCCCGAGGCCGAGGGTGAAGATGAACAGCAGCATCATGCCGTGCCAGACGGTGGCCGTCTGCAGCGCCAGGGTCAGGATGACGCCGAGGATGGGGCCGACGCAGGCCGACCAGCCGATGGCGAACGTGAGGCCGAACAGGTAGGAGCTGCGCATGCCGGGGTCGCGGGATTCGGTGGCCAGCCCCGTGGCGCCGGCGAAGCCCCGCCCCAGCAGGCTCATGACGCCGAAGACGACGATGGCCGCCCCGCCGACGAGCATGATGAAGCCCTGGTTTTGGCCCAGCACGCGGCCGAGGGCGAAGCCGGTGGCCCCCAGCAGGCTGAAGGTGGTGGCCAACCCGAGCATGAAGGCCAGCGTGTTGGCGGCGATTCGCTGCCGCTCGCTCTGGAAGGCGAAGGCGAAGTAGGCGGTCAGCACGGGCAGGGTGCAGGGGGACGCGAAGCTGAGCAGCCCGCCCAGGAAGGCCAGCACCGCCAGCGTCGTGAACGGCTGGTTCTGGACGCCGAACATGAGCTGGTTGCTTGTGTCGGGCCGCATGAGGGAACCGAGGATGAGGAAGAAGACGAGCAGGATCGCCAGCCCGATGAGGACGATCTGCACCGTCGATAGCTTGCGCGGCGATGGGGCGGCCGCTTTCATGTCAGACATAGGTCGCTCTCGAATGACTCCCGAACGGCTTGCAAACGGGTGAGCCGCCCACCGGCGGCTCACGCTTTGTTGCGGGCGGTCTCCTGATCGGACGATCCGGCCCGGGCCGTTCTTACGGAGTATACCACGAGGCGTCCACCGGCGCGTGGCCGTGGCGGGCTAGCGGCGCGGCTGTTTATCTTCCTGTAACAATTGCGTCAGCAGGGCGAGGTCGTTCTGCAGGTTTCGCTGGCGCACGTAGAGGAAGATCATGTACAGCAGGCAGAGGGCCGACATGGCCGCGTAGCCGCCGATGAGATAGCGGTTGAAGCCGTTGGGGTCGGTCACCTGCACCTGCAGCGCGGGCAGGGCGAGGATGATGCCGTTGGCCAGGGCGGGGCCGCCGCGCGCGCGGCCGGCCAGCCAGGCGGCGACGCGGGTCTTCAGGGCGTCGGTGTAGTCGATGAGGTTTTGCAGCCGCATGCGGACGAGAATCCACGCCGTGCCCAGGAAGGAGAAGGCGATGACGTTGACGGTCAGGGTGATGCCCATTTTGGCCGAGTCGAGGCCGCTGAACTCCTGCAGCCCCTCGGCCGCGCCGGCGGCCGCCTCGGTCGTGGGGCCTATGACGACGGGGTGGATGTCGCGGAAGATGCGGATGCTGAGGTAGGTCAGGATGATGGTAGCGAAGGAGAGGATGGCGTAGACGGCGGCATAGCGGGCGCGCTTGTGGGGGTCTTCGATGGCGCCGCGCAGCATGAAGTAGGCGGCGTAGACGAGCCAGGCGACGGTGATGAGCGTCAGGCGCGGGCTCCAGATCCACCACGTGTTCCAGGCCGGTTTGCCCCAGAAGGAGCCGCCGACGATGGTCATGGTCAGGAAGACGAGGCCGACTTCGATGGACGCCAGCGAGATGACGTCCCAGGCGCGGTTGGCCCGGCGCAGGTAGAGGACGCCGCACAGCAGCGCCACGCCGAACACCACCGCGCCCACCCACGCCGCGCCGACGTGGAAGTAGAACAGGCGTTGCACGTTGCCCATAGTCCTTTCGGTGGGGGCGAAGAAGAAGTTCATCCCGATGGCGATCGCCATGCCGACGACGGCCAGGATGTTGAAGATACGAATCCAGCGATCCAGTCGCGGGGTAGCCAATGATGCAGGGGCCATTTGTTTTCTCCAGGAAGAATGAATCTTTTAAACACGGATGGGGCATGGATGATGACGGATTTTACGGATTTATCGCTCCCAATTGCCGGTTTCATCTCCAGCCCGCAAGCTCCTGAGTCTCAATTCGTAATTGCTCAGGACTCTACCACATATTGATACGTCAGAAAACCCACGCCGAGCATCAACAGGTCGTAGGCCATGACCAGCAGGACGGGGGACTGGATGGCGGCCCACGACGCTTCGCCGAGCGCGGCCGAGGCGATGTAGGTGGTGGTGGCCATGGCCGCGGGCAGCACGAGCGGCAGCGACACCGGCAGCAGCAGCACCGGCAGCAGCACCTCGCGCGTGCGGCTCTGGACGGTCATCGATGTGATGAGCACGCCGGCGGCGACATAGCCGATGGTGCCCAGAAACAGGATGAACACCACCATGGGCAGGTAGAACGGCTTGTTGAAGAAGACGGTGAACAACACCACGAGAATCAGGTCGAGAATGAGGGTGAACAGGGTGATGCTGATGACCTTGCCGGCGTAGAGGGCGGCGCGGGGGATGGGGGCGATGAGGATTGCGTCGAACACCTGGTTCTCGCGGTCGAGGGAGAGGGAACGGTTGAGGCCCAGAATGGCGGCCAGCAGCACGACGGCCCACAGCAGGGCGGGCGACACGTCGCGCCCGGCGCTGAGGTTGACGTTGACGGCCATGCCAAGGGCGAAGTTGAACATGATGATGGTGGCCACGGAGAACATGACCATGACGCTGATGGTCTGGCGAGTGCGCGCTTCGATGCGCAGGTCTTTCCACACGACGGCACTTACGGCCGGGATGAATTCTTTCATGATATTTCCAAGAAGGGATTGGGGATTGGCGATGGCGCAATCGCTAATCCCCAATCCTTAATCGCTAATCCCCAATCCCCTCTTTAAAATCGGTGTAATCTGTGGTTTCTATCCCCCTCTTCATCCCATCGTCACGTCGGCGTACAGGTCGTAGACGGCCGTGGGGGTGATGTCGGCCCGGGTCACGATGTGGGCGATGCGGCCGCCGTAGAGGATGGCCAGCCGGTCGGCCAGCCCCAGGCCGTGGGCCAGGTCGTGGGTGATCATCAGGATGGTGCGGCCGCGGGCCGTTTCCTCGCCCAGCAGGTCGTCGAGCAGGCGGGACGCTTCCTGATCCAGCCCGGTGTACGGCTCGTCGAGCAGCAGCACGTCGGGTTCGTGGAGCGTGGCGCGGGCGATGGTCAGCCGCTGCACCATGCCGCGCGAGAAGGTGCCCACCGGGTCGCGCTGGCGCGAGTAGAGCCCCACCTTGCGCAGGGCGTCGCTGATGCGCGCTCCGGCGTCCCTCAGCCCATAGAGCCGGGCGAAGAACATCAGGTTTTCGGCGGCGGTCATGTCGCGGTAGAGCAGCGAGTTGTGGGAGACGAGGCCGATGTGGCGGCGTACGCGGTCGGCCTGCTCCGGCAGTTGCCAGCCGCCGACGCGCGCCTCGCCCGAGGTCGGCCGCAGCAGCGTGGCCACGATAGCCATCAGCGTGCTCTTGCCCGCGCCGTTGGGCCCCACAAGGGTGACGAACTCCCCCTGCCGGACGTGGAGATCGACGCCGCGCAGCACCGGGTTCAGGCCGTATTGCTTGACGAGGCCGTTGATTTGGATCATGGGTGGAATTGTAGGGGATTGGCGGTGGGGGACAAGTTAGGGCGCTACTTCTCGGCCACATAGACCACCCACTCCCCCGCGTCATACAGCGGCAGCCCGTCCCAGGCCGGGTAGGTGACCACCCGGTTGAAACCGGCGTGGCGCATCGCGGCGGCCATTTCGCCCACTTCGTAGGTCTGGTCGCAGAGGGTGATCTCGTCGGCCCGGCCGCTCTCCAGATGCAGGATGTAGTAGCGCTCCACCGAGGCGCGCCCGGCCGCGTTCCAGCGCCGCTCGCCCAGGTGCAGGAACGGCCGCTCCCCCCACAGGCCGCTGTCGTCGGTGAACCACCACGAGCTGTCGGTCTTGTCCACGTGGTCGGGGTCGAGCAGCTCGACGCACAGCCGCCCGCCGGGGCGCAGCGCGGCCGCCGCCCGCCGCAGCAGCCCGGCCGCTTCGCCGCGCGGGAAGACGGCCAGCTGGCCATAGAGGAACAGGGCGGCGTCATAGGCTTCGGGTTCGGGGTCATAGCGGCGCACGTCGGCCTCGACGAAGGCGCAGCGGTCGGTGACCTCGGCCTCGATGGCTAGACGGCGGGCGTAGTCGATGGACGCGGGGCTGAAGTCGACGCCGGTGACGTGGGCGCCGCGCCCGGCCAGCGGCACGGCATAGAGGCCGGGGCCGCAGGTCAGGTCGAGCACGCGGCTGCCCGGCCGCAGCGCCAGCTTGTCCCACAGCCAGATGAGCTGGGCGGCGCGTTCGGCCGCCTGGCGCGTGGCCGCGCCGTGGCGTTCGTCCAGGTGCTCGCGCAGCATGCGGGCCGAGAAGTCGGGGTCGTCCCACGGCAGATTGCCGCCGGTGGCCCCGTTCTCCGGGTCGGCCCAGAGCGGCGGCGGGTCGGGCCGGTTGTAGATGCGCCACAGGGCGCGGGTCAGGGGGTTGCGGTCGTCGTCATGGTTGTCGCCTGTGCTCATGGTCACTCTCGCCCGATTCGCCGTTTTTATCGCCAATTTCATTATATCTCCTCAGGGAGTGGGAGTATAATGTCACTATTCCGTCCCCCTCGCGGACAACCGTCGACCAACCATTCGCGGACGCAGGCCAATGAACGAGCAGGAACGGCACAATCGAGCGGTGATGCTACGCCGGGTGCGGTCGGTGTGGCTTGAGGGCGTGCTGGAAGAGTCGCTGCACGGCGGGGAGATCATCGATTTGGGCTTCGCCTATCGCCCGGCGGCGCTGGCCGGCAGCGGCGTGCCCAGCTGGCAGCAGGCGACGGAGTACGACTATCTACTGCCGGTGGGCACGAAGATCGAGGACGTGTTCGCCGCGGCCGGCGGGGTGCTGCTGGTGCTGGGCGAGCCGGGCGCGGGCAAGACGACGATGCTGCTGCAGCTGGTGGGCCGTCTGATGGCCGAGGCCGAGGCCGACGACGAGTGCCCCATGCCGGCCGTGTTCAGCCTGGCGGCCTATGGCGGCGACCAGACGCTGGCCGGGTGGCTGGTGGAGCAGCTGGCCAACAACTATGAGGTGCCGCGCAAGCTGGGGGAGCGGTGGATCGAGGCGGGGCGCTTCGTGCCGCTGCTCGACGGGCTGGACGAGGTCGACCCCGCCCACCGCCCGGCCTGCGCCGAGGCGATCAACGCCTTTCGCGCCCGCCACCCCGACATGTCGATGCTGGTGACGGCCCGCAACCGGGATTACCAGGCGCTGGCCACACGGCTGCACATGGACAAGGCGATCATCCTGCAGCCGCTGACCGAGGAGCAGATCGATACCTATCTGCGGCGGCGGGGGGGCAAGCTGGACGGGCTGCGGGCGTCGCTGGCGGCCGACCGGACGTTGCGCGAACTGGCCCAGACGCCGCTGATGCTGTCGATCATGACGCTGGCGGCCAACCGGCCGCCGGAGAGCGGCACGGCCGGGCTGGGCGACGGGCTGCTGAGCCGCAACCACCTGTTCGATGTCTACGTGGAGCGCATGGCGCGCTATCGCAGCACCAACATGAGCTACGCGCCCAACGACACCATCGCCTGGCTGACGTGGCTGGCGGGGCGCATGGCCGGGGCGGGCAAGCCGACGTTCTTCCTTGAGGACATGCAGCCGTCGTGGTTGCCGCCGGCCGGGCGGGAGTCGTTCGGCCGCTTCGGGCGGCTGGTGGTGTTCGGGCTGCTGGCGGCGGCGGCGCTGCCGGCGGTGTTCGTGCTGCTCCTGTTCGGCCGGTGGGGGGCGGCGGGGGTGCTGCTGGCGGTGGGGCTGCTGGCGGCGGCTGTGCCGGCGCTGACGGGGCGCTTTCTGATCCGGCCGCGGCTGTCGTTCGGGCGCGTCGAGACGGTGGAGTCGCTGGGCTGGTCGTGGCCGTGGGCGGCGCTGGGCTTCGGCGTGGGGGTGGTGGTCGGGCTGGGGCTGGGGGCGCTGGTGGGCCGGCTGGATCGCTGGACGAACACGCCGTGGCTGGCGCTGTTGCCCGCGGCCGGGGGGGTGCAGGTGATGATCGAGAACGCGCTGCTGCGGGGCGACTTGCGGCTGCGGACGACGCCGGGGCAGGGCATCGAGCAGTCCCGGCGCAACGGGTTGATGGTGGCCGGGGTGGTGGTGGCGGCCGTGGTGGTGGTGGGCGCGGCAGCGGTGGCCGTGGCGGCGCTGGTCGTCGGGCGGCAGGCGTTGGTGCCGGCGGCGGCGTGGCTGCTGTGGCTGGCGCTCTATCTGGGCGCGGGGGGCGGGCTGGCGTTCGGGCTGCTGGCCTGGCTGCAGCACCGGCGGCTGCGGGCGGTGCTGGTGGAGCGCAACAGCTTTCCGCCCGACGCGGCCGATTTTCTGAATTATGCGGCCGAGCGGAATTTATTGCGGAAGGTGGGGGGTGGGTATACGTTTGTGCATGCTTTGTTGCTGGATTATTTTGGGGGGCGGGGGGGGAAGAATTAAACACGGATGGGGCACGGATGGGACGGATGGGGCACGGATGGGACGGATTTTTGTCCGTCAAATCCGTGGTATCCGTGTCCTATCCTTGTTTAATTCTTGTTTCTTGCCTTGTGCAGGCTCGGGCACGGCCCCAGCCGCCGAATGACCACCCGGCTCCGCCTATGCTATAATGCCCCATAGCTCACTCGAACGAGCAAAGGATTCACTCATGTTAACGATCCAGAGTATCAACCGCATCGCCACTGACGAGCGAATCCGGGGCGGGCGGCCGCATATCATCGGCACGACGCTGACCGTGGCCGACGTGGCCATCGTCAAGATCTATCACGATCAGGACCCCGACGGCATCGCCCAATGGTTCGGCCTCAGCCTGCCGCAAGTCTACGCCGCGCTGGCCTATTACTACGAGCACAAGGACAGCGTCGACGCCGACATCCGGGCCCAGATCGCGCGCGCTGAGGAGATGAAGGCC
>CAYNOL010000054.1:0-19577 GCA_964398825.1 uncultured Ardenticatenaceae bacterium | reverse complement strand
ACACCGAGAACGGCTTCTACAACTGGTGCAACGGCCGCCCCGAGGACTTCAAGGTACACGAAGGTATCTGCCTCAGCCCGACTGAGATTCACTGGGATCCCACCCAGACGCGCTAAATCGAGTAAATTGTATTGGTAGCAGCGGGCCGGCGGACGAGGGAAACCGCCGGCCCGCACTTCGTCAACGTCTCGCCGGTTCGTCCCCCGGCCGGCAAGTGAAGTCCGTCAATGACAACCTGCTTGGGTGGTTCTAACCTCAAATTAAGAGGTCGGGTTTGGCTCATCCTGTGCCTGATGCTGGGCGTGATGAGTCAGGCGGCGTGCACACGCGACGACGTGGCCGCAGCTGTCCAGACCGTCTCGGCCAACCTGGAGGCGACGCTGGTTCCGTGGGGCGCGACGACCGTCGCCGACGCGCAGATGGCCTATGCCACAGCCAAAGCGCCCGTCACGCCTGCGGCCTCGCGCGTTGAAGAGGTTGCGGCTCTCGACGAGTTACTCAAAGTCGCGCCGCCGGCCGAACCGACGAAGTTGCCGCCGACGGCTGAGCCGACAACCGAACCGACCCCCATGCCGCCCACGGCAACAGTCGCGCCAACAGAGACATCTGAGCCGACGGCCACCGCTACCGAAACGCCGGAACCAACGGCCGAACCCACCGAAACGGCGACCCCGGCCCCAACCGAAACGCCACCGCCCACCCCTACCCCGCAACCGACGGAGACACCGACGGCCGAACCCACCGCTGCGCCGACAGCGACCGCTACGCCACTTCCTGTACGGATCGCCGTTGCCGGTGGGGAAATGGTTCTCATCCCCGGCGGGACGTTCTTTATGGGCGCGGCGGCCGACACGCTGGCCGCCGAGTGCAACCAATTCCGCCAGGGATGCCAGACGGCGTGGTTTGCCGCGTCGGAGCCAATTCACGTCGTGCTGTTGCGGCGCTACTACATCGACATCCACGAGGTAACCAGCCAGAGCTTCGTGAGCTTTCTGAACGGTAACGGTGGAGAATGTTTGGGGCAGCCTTGTCTCGACGCCGAACAGAGCCAAATATCGGCTCAGGGGGACGAGTACGTCGTTGCAGCGGAAGCGAGCAGCAACCCAGCCACCGGCGTCACCTGGTACGGCGCAGCCGCTTTTTGCGAGTGGCGCGGCGGGCGGCTGCCCACTGAGGCGGAGTGGGAGAAGGCGGCCGTGTGGGACGTCGATGCCAAAGTCGCCTACCGCTATCCATGGGGCGATACGTTCGACGGGCGGTTGGCCAACTTCTGCGACGAATCATGCGACGAGCCGCAAGCCAACAGCGCTTTCGGCGACGGCTATCCCCAGCTGGCCCCCGTCGCTTCCTACGAGGATGGGCGCAGTCCCTATGGGCTCTACGACATGGGCGGCAACGTCTGGGAGTGGGTGGCCGACTGGTTTGACCCGGTATACTATGCCAGCTCAGCCGGTGCGGATCCAATGGGGCCCGACGATGGCGAAGCCAAGGTCGTGCGCGGCGGCTCGTGGTTCGACACCGGCAACTATATGGCCTCTGCCATTCGTTTCCCTTCGCCGCCTGACAACGCCGACCGGACGATCGGCTTCCGCTGCGCCGCCGATGTCGGCATGGCGGGCAACCCGACCGACTAAATCAGAACAGTAGCACCTCAACCTGCTCCCCGGCCACAAGGCCACCCTTATTCAGTGGCACTTTCAGAAGCCCATCGGCCTGCACCAGCGTGTAGATCAGGTTGCTCTTGCCGAAAATCGGCGTGACGGTCATCCCTGCGGCCGTCTTGGTCAGGCGCGCGGGGACGTAATCCTCGCGGCCGCTCTCGCTGGCGACGTTTTGCGCCAACACACCCCAGATACGGCCGCGCAGTGGTGGATTAATCACCCCTTGAAGCCGGTAAAGTGCTGGAACGCCCAACATCTCGAACTGAATCATGGCCGACACCGGGTTGCCGGGCAGCCCCAGCACCGGCTTGCCGCCCACGGCGCCGGCGATCGTCGGCTTGCCGGGGCGGGTGGCGACGCCGTGGAGCAACACCCCCGGCTCGCCCAGCCCGGCAATAACCTCGACGGTCATATCGCGGACGCTGACGGACGAACCGGCCGACATCACCAGCATGTCGGCTGCGCGCAGCGCCCCGGCCGCCGCCGCGCGCAGGGCGTCGAGGTCATCGGGCACGATTCCGCAGACAGCGGGGATGCCGCCCGCCCGGACGCATTGTCCGGCGACGGTGTAGCTGTTGATGTCGCGGATCTGGCCCGGGCCGGGAGTGGCGTGGGGCGGGATGACCTCGTCGCCGGTGGCGAGGATGGCCACGCGCGGGCGGCGGATGACCGGCACATCAGTGATGCCCAGAGCCAGCAGGCCGCCCACGTCCTGCGGCCGGAGCCACGCGCCGCGCGGCAGAATCGTCGCGCCCCCGGCCACGTCCTCGCCGGTCTGGATCACGTTCTGCCCGGCGGCGACGGGGCGATAGACCTCGATCTCGAATGGGAAGGAAGGCGGCCTGGAATCAATGCGGCCGGTGTGCTCCACCGGGACGACGGCGTCGGCGCTGCCGGGCAACATCCCGCCGGTGTGGACGATCACCCCCTCTCCCGCCGCCAGGGTGTGGGCGGCCGGTTGGCCCATGGGCACCTCGCCCACCACAGTCAGAAAAGCGGGCAGGGTGTCGCCGGCGCCGTGGGTGTCGGCCGCGCGAACGGCGTAGCCATCCATGGTGCTGCGACGAAAGGTGGGCAGGTCGTGTGGCGCGACGATTTCGGCGGCCGTAGCGCGGCCGAGAGCTTCCATCACCGGCAGCCCCTCCGTCTCCTCGATGGGGCGAATGTGGCGCAACAAGAGCGCGCGCGCCTCATCCGGCGGCAGGACGTTAAAGAACTCAGCCATGAATTTGGCCCTAACACGCTTGCCGGTCTACTCGCCGGAGAGCATTCCGCGCAACGTTGCTTCGTCGATGACGGGCACGCCCAGCTCCTGGGCCTTCGTCAGCTTGCTGCCCGCCGTTTCACCGGCCAGGAGGTAGTGGGTCTTTTTGCTGACCGAACCGGTGACCTTGCCCCCCTGCTGCTCGATGAGAGCCGTTGCCTCGTCGCGCGACAATGACGGCAATGTGCCGGTGATGACGAACGTCAGCCCGGCCAGCCGCTTCTCGCCCTCATCCGCCTCCCGCCGGGGAGCATTGAAAGTTAGCCCGGCCGCGCGCAACTTCTCGATCAAATTCCGGTTGTACGGATTATCGAACCAGTTGGCGACGGAGACGGCCGTCTGCGGGCCGATGCCGTCGATGTGCTGCAGCTCGTCGGCCGACGCCGCGGCGATCGCGTCGATGCCGCCCAGCGTGTTGACCAGCAGCGCGGCCACGACGCTGCCGACGAAGCGAATGCCCAGGGCGGTCAGCAGTCGCTCGACCGGCTGCTCCTTGCTGGCCTCGATACCCGCCAGAAGGTTGTCGACTTTCTTGTCTTTAAACCCCTCCAGAGTCAACAAGTCATCCCGCTGCAAAGAGTAGATGTCGGCCACGTCGCGAATGAACCCCTTCTGGAAGAGCAGCTCGGCCGTTTGCGTGCCGAACGAGGTGATATCCATGGCCCCGCGACTGACGAAGTACTCCACGCGGCGGATGAGTTGTTCGGGGCAAGCGGCGTTCTCACAGTAGATCGCCACCTCGCCGGGCAGCTGCTCGACCGGTTCGCCGCAGAACGGGCAGTGGGTGGGACGCTCGATCGGCCGCTCGTCGCCGTCGCGGGCCTCGACGATCGGTCCGACGATGTAGGGGATGACGTCACCCGCCCGCTTGACCAGCACCCGGTCATTGATACGAATATCCTTGCGGGCGATCTCGTCGTAGTTGTGGAGCGTGGCATTGCGGACGACGACGCCGCCGATCTCCACCGGCTCCAGGACGGCGTTGGGGGCCAGCACGCCGGTGCGACCGACATTGACCACGACATCGACCAGGCGAGTCGTCTTCTCCTGGGCCGGGAACTTCATCGCCACCGCGCCGCGCGGGTCTTTGCCCACAAAACCCAGACTGTCAGCCAGCTCGCGGTCATTGATCTTGACGACGATGCCGTCGGCTTCATAATTGATCTCGTTGCGCCGAGCCACCCACTCCTCGTACACCTCGACGACTTCGTCCAGCGACTCGCACTTACGGTTATCGGGCGACACGGG
Source organism: uncultured Ardenticatenaceae bacterium (assembly GCA_964398825.1). Taxonomy (GTDB): domain Bacteria; phylum Chloroflexota; class Anaerolineae; order Promineifilales; family Promineifilaceae; genus Promineifilum. Next base: position 15,404 of record CAYNOL010000054.1, on the reverse strand, counting down.
GAAGCCCAGATCGCGCAGATAGGCCAGACGATCCCACTGATCGCGCGGCAGGTCAACCCCTTCCCAAACCATGATGTCATAGCAGTAGAGGCGCAGCGGCCGCCCGGCAGTGATCGAGGGGTCAAGTTGGCGCAGAGAGCCGGCGGCCGTGTTGCGTGGGTTCATGTAGATCGGCTCGCCGTTCTCCAGACGGCTGGCGTTCAGCTCCTCGAACTTGTCTAACGGGATGAACACCTCGCCGCGTACGACAAGCAACCCCGGCGGGGCCAGTGTGGAAAGGGGATCGATCGGTATGCGCTTGGGTACGTCGCGCAACGTGCGCAGGTTGACGGTCACGTCCTCCCCCACCGTGCCGTTGCCACGCGTCGCGCCTTGGGTATAGACACCGTCGCGGTAGGTCAACACGACGCTAAGCCCGTCCAGTTTCGGCTCGACGGTATACTCTAGATGCGTCCCCTCGTCCAGCAAGCGGCCGATGCGCGCCCGCCACGCTCGCAGGTCGTCGGCGTTGAAGGCGTTCATCAGGCTCAGGATCGGCGTCGGGTGAGACACCTTGCGGAAGGCATCGGAAGGGGGCGCCCCTGCCCGCTGCGTCGGGGAGTCGGGGGTGACAAGATCGGGGTGGCTGTTCTCCAACTCCACGAGCTGCAAATACAGCGCGTCGAACTCGGCATCGGTGATGATCGGCGAGTCAAGGACGTGGTAGCGGTACAGGTGGTGGTTAATCTCTATGCGAAGCTGGCGGATGCGTTCTTCGGGGGTCATGTTCACCCTATCCATTACTAAAGGTTCAGCGCAAGCCTAAATAGCTGGGGCTACGGCGCAGCCGACGGGTTGAGAAAGTCGCCGGCCACCCACCCTTCCGTGCCATCGCCCAAGCGGACACGCCACCATTGGTAGTCACCGCCGGGCGTCGGCCCTTCCATGATGAGCAAGTAGGAACCCTCAGAGGCGACGAGGACAGGCAGATTGCTCGTGTTCGGCCCGTTGCGGACGGTGACGCCGACGCCGCCGGTGTTGACGATGGTGGCGTAGTAACCAATCGTGATCTCGTCGGGGGCGACGGACAGATCGGGCGTGGCGGCCGTTGTCGCCGTGGGGGCCACCGTCGGCGTGGGCGGGATCAGGGGAACCGTCGCCGTAGGAATCGGCGGCGCCGTCAGCTGGACGATGATCGGCGCTTCGGCCGGTGGCTCGTCCGGCGGCTGGGTGAGGAAGTTGCCCAACAGCCAGGCGATCGCAATCAACCCAATGAGGGTGAAAACAAAACCCAAGCCCAACCAGAGCCAGGGGACAGTGCGTCGTGGTTTGTTTCGTATGGTTTGATTTTCGGTACTTTCCTTCGCCATGTCGTTTAAGTCTAATCGTGCTCGAGAGCTTCCACGAGCAGCATGGTTATATCATCATAAGCCGGGGCCTTACCACGCCACTCATTAAAATCGTGGATCAAGAGATCGAGCACGCTCCCCCGCCCTACGATGCAGGCAGAGGAGAAAGCGTGTTTCAGTCGTTCCAGACCGTAGATCTCGCCCGCTTCGTTGAGCACATCGGTCACGCCGTCGCTGTACATCAAAAGGCGATCCCCCGGCAACAAAGTGACCTGATACTCGTTAAGGCGCAACCCTTCGAGCATGCCGAGGAAGCGGCCGTCACCGGGCAGCGGCACGGGTGTTTCGCCGGACCGCAACAGCAGCGGCCGATCCTGTGCGGCGCGAATGTAGGTCAATACGCCGCTCGGCCGGTGGAGAACCCCATAGAAGGCGGTGACAAAGGCGTCCTTGCCGTAGCCTTCGACGTTGCCGCCGAGCGACAGCAGACTGCGATGCACAGACAGGGCCACTTCTTCCGGGGAGCGGGAGCGCAGCGACTCCTGGAAGAAGAGTGTGCGCGTGACGGCCATGAGCAGCGCGGCGTGGACGCCTTTGTCGGCCACGTCGGCGATGAGCAGGCCGACATGGTCGTCATCGAGGTGGCGCACGTCGTACAAGTCGCCGCCAACGTGACGCGCCGGGGCCAGGTAGGACTCGAAATTGTAATCATCGTACTGCGGCAGTACGGCAGGCATTAGGCTGCGCTGCATCTCGGCCGCCAGCTCCATTTCCCGCTCCAGCCGCTCCTTTTCAACAAGCTCCAGCTGCGCCGCCTGCAAGTCGAGATACGCCCGTTGCAGCAATTCATTCTTGGCTCGCAAATCCTGAATAGACAGATGATCTATCCGCCTCAGGTGGGCCAGTACGCGGCGGGTGATGTGGAGCGCCAGATCGGGGTCGGCCTGCAGCAGCACGCGGAACCGCTCAGCAGTGATCTCCAGCACCGTGACATCGGTCAGCGTCTTGACCGTCGCCAGGCGCGGACTATCGTCGATCAGAGCCATTTCTCCGAACGACTGTCGGGGGCCGAGGATAGCCAGGTTCTGCTCTTTCCCGTCCTCCATGCGCCGCGTCACCACCGCCCAGCCACTCTCCAATACGTAGAAGGTCCGCTCCGTCTCGCCTTGCAGCGTCAGCGGCGTGCCAGGCGGGTAGCTGCTGACCGTCGCCAGGCTGCGCAAGGTAGATAGCATGTGGGCATCTAACTCATTTTCATGTTGCACGACGGCTTGCGTTGTCATCAATGGTTCTCCACCCACAATTTACAGGGTCAAGGATCGCGCCTGCTCACGTAATCGATCAGAGTGTCGATAGGCCAAGTGTTGACGACGTCGGCCGCCGTCACCCAGCCCCGCTGGGCCGTGGCTACGCCATAGGGCAGCAGATCCAGCTCGGCCGCGCGGTGGGCGTCGGTATTAATGGCGAGTTTGACCCCCTTCTCTATCGCCATGCGGGCGTGGATGTCATTGAGATCGAGCCGGGCCGGATTGGCGTTGATCTCCAGGATCGTCCCCGTCTCGGCCGCGGCGGTGATGATCGCGTCCATATCGAGGTCGGCGCCGGCGCGGTCGGGCAGGAGTCGGCCCGTTGGATGGCCGATCATATCGACGTGGGGGTTGCGAATGGCATTGAGCAGGCGTTGGGTGATCTGCTCGCGCGGTTGCCCCAGGGCGCTGTGCAGGCTGGCGATGACGAAGTCCAGTTCGGCCAGCACGTCGTCGGGGAAGTCGAGCGTGCCGTCGGCCTTGATCTCCACCTCCGTACCGTGGAGGATACGGAAGTCGGGGCCGAACTCGGCGGCCACCTCCCGAATCTCGGCCGCTTGCTGCCGCAGCCGCTCGACGGACAGGCCGTTGGCTACGCCGAGGCTGACGGAATGGTCGGTGATGACGATGCCGCGCCGCCCCCGCTCGCGAGCGGCATGGGCCATTTCGCGGATGCTCAGCGTGCCGTCAGACCACGTTGTGTGCATATGGAGGTCGAGCCGGATATCGCCCTCTTCGATCAAACTCGGCAGCTTGCCCTTCTTGGCCGCTTCGATCTCGCCACGATCTTCGCGCAGACGAGGCGGGATATAGGCCAGGCCCAACTGCTTGTAAACCTCTTCCTCGGTGGCGCATAGTATTTCTTCGCCGCCGGCCAAGGGTGTGAAGGCGTGCTCATTGAGCGTCAGCCCTTTTTTCAGGGCCATTTCGCGCAGCTTCACGTTGTGATCCTTGCTGCCCGTGAAGTAGCACAACAGGGTGCCCCACCGTTCGCCCGGCAGAACGCGCAGATCGACGCCGAGACCGTTGTGGAGCGTCACACGAGAGCGCGTGGGGCCGCGTGCGTCGACAGACCCGACCATGTCCAATTGGCCGAAGCGATCCATGACGGCGTCGGGGGTGTCGGCCGCGACGAGCAGGTCGATATCACCGATGGTGTCCCTCATCCGCCGCAGCGAGCCGCCGACCGATGCTTTCGTCACGCCGGGAACCTGTTCGAGCTCTGCCAGCAACTGTTGGGCGATGGGCCAGGCGACGCCAACGGAGACGCGCGTGTCGCCGTGGCGGGCCAGCGAATCGATGGCGGCGATGAGCTTGGCCTCCGACTTGGCTCCCATGCCCGGCAGCTCCTGCAGTTTGCCGGCCTGCGCGGCGGCCGAGAGCTCGTCGATGTTGGTGATGTTCAGGACATCGTAGAGCTGCTTCACCCGCTTGGGGCCCAGGCCTTCGACTTTCAGCAACCCCACGAGCGACGGGGGTATCTCCTTCGCGAGCTTCTCGTAGAACTCCAGCTTGCCGGTGGTCAACATTTCGTCGATCTTGTCCGCCAGCGTGTCGCCAATACCGGGGATATCAGTCAGCTTGCCCTCAGCGTGTACGGCGTTGATGTCGCGCCCCAGGGCTTCGATGCTCTCGGCCGCCTTGCGATAGGCCAGCACGCGGTGAATCTGGTCGCCGCGGATCGACAACATGTCGGCCACGTTGCTGAATATCTCGACTACTTCACGGTTTCTCATCTTGTTCATTATACTCGTAAACGGTGTTTAAGATTAAAAGGAAGGGGGAAACGTAAAATCTGCGAGACCCGCGGTTTCTCTGCTCGGAGTTAATCTTGCGTTTTGAATTCGTCATGATATTCTACTAGCCCTTAGGCCGTCTTGGCCTCTTATAGCAAGGAGAAAGAGAGATGAAGAAGAATCGAATAGTGGTGGTAATGGGACTGCTTCTCATCGCCGCAATGGTTCTCGCCGCCTGTACGGCTACGGGCGGAGAGATCCAGCAGGCGATTGAGGACGTGGCGCCGACTCTGGAAGCAGCGGCTCAAGAGGTTGCGCCGACCCTTGAGGCCGCGGCCACTCAGTTGGCCCCGACCGCCGAAGCGCTCATCGAGCAGCTCACGCCGGAAGTCGAGGAAGCCCCCGCGGAGACGGGTGAGTTCGTCGGCATGAGCCTGGAAGCGGAGAATTGCGACTATGGTGGGAAGATCCAGTCCATCGTCGCCGAGGACGCCCACACGGTTGTGTTCAACCTGTGCAAGCCCGACCCGGCTTTCCTGGCCAAGGTTGCTTTCACTCCGTTCGGCATCCAGCCGAGCGAGTGGCTGGAGCAGACGGGCGGCACCGGCGAACTGCTGGAGCGCCCCATCGGCACCGGTCCCTACATGGTGCAGGAGTGGTTGCGCGGTGATTCCGTCACTTTCACACGCTTCGACGACTATTGGGGCGAGCCCGCTCCCGCGGCCACGGCTGTGTTGCGCTGGAATGCCGAGAGCGCGGCCCGCCTGACCGAGCTGCAGGCCGGCACGGCCCACTTCGTCACCAACCTGGGCGTTGATGATTACGCGGCCGTTGAGAACGACCCCAACCTGGTCTTGCTGCCGCAGGAAAACCCCAACATCTTCTACCTGGGCATGACGAACACCTTCACCCCGTTCGATAATCTCCAGGTCCGTCAGGCTCTGGCCATGGGCATCGACCGCCAGCGTATCGTCGACAACTTCTACCCCGAGGGTTCCGAGGTTGCGTCCCACTTCACCCCGTGCAGCATCCCCAACGGCTGCGAGGGTGAGGCGTGGTACGATTTCGATGCCGAGGCTGCCCGCGCGTTGCTCGCCGAGGCCGGCTATCCCGATGGCTTCGAGACCCGCATCTACTACCGTGACGTCTATCGCGTCTACCTGCCGGAGCCCAGCATCGTGGCCGTCGAACTGCAGACGCAGTTGGCCGAGAACCTGGGTATCACGGCCGAGGTTGTGCCCATGGAGTCGGGCGAGTTCATCGCCGAAGCCAGCGGCGGCCGTCTCGACGGTCTGTTCCTGCTCGGTTGGGGCGCGGACTACCCGCATGTGACCAACTTCCTGGACTTCCACTTCGCGGAGAACAACCCGCAGAACGGCAACCCGCAGCCCGAGATCTACGAGCCGCTGCAGCAGGCTTCCCAAATCGCCGACCCGGCCGAGGCCGCGCCGGTCTATGAGCAGGCGAACAACGCCATTCGCGAGTTCGTGCCGCTGATCCCGATCGCCCATGGCGCCTCGGCCAACGCCGCCCTGGCGTCGCTGACCGGCGCGTACTCCCCACCGTTCGGGGCCACCCAGTTCTACAAGATGAACCCGGGTGGGGACACGCTGGTGTTCGTGCAGAACGCCGAGCCGATCAGCCTCTACTGCGCCGACGAGACGGACGGCGAATCGTTGCGGCCGTGCCAGCAGGTCGTCGAGACCTTGCTTGAGTACGCCGACGATTCCGGCGACACCGTTCCCGAGCTGGCCACGGAGTGCACCAGCAACGCCGAGCTGACGGTCTGGACTTGCTCGCTCCGCCAGGGCGTCAAGTTCCACGACGGCTCCGACTTCGACGCCAACGACGTCGTCGCTTCCTGGTCGGTTGGCCTCGATGCCAGCAGCCCGCTCCACGTCGGCAACACAGGCACCTTCGAGTACTACGCGTACTTGTGGGACGGCCTGATGAACGCGCCGACCGAGTAATCACGTTTCGCTTAGTCTGAAAAATCAGGCCTGGCATCGTCCAGGCCTGATTTTTCCCAATCACTATGGTCCAATACACCATCCGCCGGCTACTTCTCGCGATACCCGTCATCGTCGCGGTGCTTGTGCTGACCTTCGCTCTTTCGCGGGCGATCCCCGGCGACCCCTGCCGCGCGATTCTGGGTGAAAAGGCGACGCAAGCGACCTGCGATCAGTTCCTCAAGGACCATGGTCTCGACCAGCCGATCATTGTGCAATTCGGCGTCTTCGTGCGCGAATTGATGAAGGGCAATCTCGGCCATTCGATCCGCTTCAGCCGCCCGGTGACCATCATTCTGATCGAGCGACTGCCCACCACGATCGAGCTGGGCGCGATAGCGATGGCCATTGCCGTCCTTGTCGGCGTCCCGTTGGGCATCCTGTCGGCCGTGCGCCGCAATTCGATCATCGACGTGGTCACCATGATGGGGGCCAACTTCGGGGTCTCCATTCCTGTATTCTTCCTGGGCCTGATGCTCATTTATTTCTTCGCCGTTATCTTGCGCGATACCCCGTTCGCGTTGCCGCCATCGGGTCGCTTGTCTCCCGGTCTCTCCCCTACCCCATTCTACGAGGTATTCGGCATGGCCACGGGAGGCAAAGAGACGGTGCGTTATCATATTTACGAATTCATCGCCAATCATTACATCTTCAATTCGCTCATTACCGGCGACTGGAAGATCTTTTGGGATGCGATCAAGCACATGATTTTGCCCGCGGCTGCGCTGGCGACGATCCCCCTGGCGATCACCGCTCGCATGACCCGCTCAAGCATGCTGGAAGTGCTGGGGCTGGACTTCGTGCGGACGGCGCGCGCCAAGGGGTTGTCGGAGAGGCAAGTCATCCTGAAGCACGCCTTTCGAAATGCCCTGCTGCCGGTCATCACGATCGTCGGCCTTCAGCTAGGTGCGATCCTGAGCGGCGCGGTGTTGACCGAGACGATCTTCGGGCTGGCCGGGGTCGGGCGCAGTGTCGTCGAGTCGATCTTCTCCCGCGACTTCCCCGTGCTGCAAGGTTTTGTGATCGTCATCGCGCTGATTTACGTGTTCTTCAATCTGATAGTCGACTTGTCTTACGCCATTCTCGATCCGCGCGTTCGCCTGGATTAGGTGCTGTTAGCACGCCATTTGGGGGTGATGACCTGTGTCAATCGATCCGACCAGTACCGCGCCACCGCCACGCGTGGTGCAGTTACTAAATGACAACGTAGGCAACATCAGCGACTACAAGGCAAACAGCTTGTGGCGGCTGACGATGCGCAGATTGTTCCGGCAGCGCTCTGCCCAGGTGGGGGCTGCCATTGTGGCCTTCCTGGTATTCGTCGCCATTTTCGCGCCGGTGATCGCTCCATACGATCCGACAACTGTGTTGATCGGCAAGGAAGACGTTCGCAAGCGCGAGGCGCCGTGCATTCACATGCTGGGCTGCCCGGAAGACAAGCCGCAACATTTGCTGGGGATCGACGGCAACGTCCGCGATCAGTTCAGCCGTATCGTCTATGGCACGCGCGTCTCGCTTGTCATCGGGCTTCTTGTGGTGGCTATCGCGGCGACGATCGGGACTGTATTGGGAGCGGTGTCGGCCTATGTCGGGGGCTGGACGGATAACCTAATTATGCGAGCCCTCGACGTGATTTTAGCCTTTCCGGTGTTGCTGCTGGCCATCTCGATCATGTTCGTGTTCGAGAAGCGCAGTTTGACGCAAGCGATGATCGCCATCGCCATCGTCAGCATCCCGGCTTATGCGCGCATCGTGCGCTCGGCCGTGCTGACGCTGCGCGAGACGGACTATGTCGAGGCGTCGCGGGCGCTGGGGGCCAGCAACATGCAAATCCTCTTCTCGCGAATCTTGCCCAACGCCCTGCCGCCGTTGATCGTGCTGGCGACACTGGGTATCGCCACCGCCATCCTGGACACGGCGGCATTATCGTTCCTCGGTCTGGGGGCGCAGGAGCCGACGGCCGAATGGGGCACAATGCTGGGGCGCGAGCGGAATCAGATATTCAGCGCCCCCCACCTCGTCTTCGCGCCAGGGGTGGCGATATCGCTTACCGTGCTTGGCTTCAATCTGCTCGGCGACGGCCTGCGCGACGCGCTTGACCCCCGTCTTGTTCACGGCAGCGGCGCGGCGAAAGAGTAAATGAATTTAACACGGATAGGGCACGGATAAGACGGATATTACGGAATTATCCATACAAACGAAGAGACCCGGCTTACGCCGGGTCTTTTATATTGAAAGAGTGATACACGGATGAATGGATTTAGCCGAAGATCAGTGTAGCAATCAAAAGAACTATTCGTCTAATCCGTGTCCCATCCGTGTTTAGTTCTACTTCTTACTGTATCGGGTCGCCGTTATACGGCTCCACATCGCTGGCTTCCGGGCCTTTGGCGGTGGTTTCCACATCATAGAGGATCCACTGACCTTCCTCGTACTCTTCTACTTCGCCGACGGTGGCCGACTTGTGGAAGAAGATCTCCTCGCCCGCGCCGCGGACGATGAAGCCATATCCCTTCTTGGTGTTGTACCACTTGACGCGGCCGATGTACTTGCCGGTCATCGGATCGATCTGGATCGTCTCAGGGCCGACGATCTCCTCGCCACGCGACTGCGGCTGCGGCTCGCTGGAGCGCTGCTGGCGCGGCTCTTGCTCGCGACGGTTCGGCTGTTCGCGGTGTTCTGTGTGCTCGCGGCGTTCTGTGTAGTCGCCGCGCGGCGCTCGGGCGGCCGGAGCGGGCTCCATCTGCTCCAGCTGGGCCAGCGACGCCGGCTCAATAGGCAAACCGGCCTGGCTCAGCCGGCGCTGCATCTCGACGGTGAAGACAAAGCGCTCCCCGTTCTCTCTTTCCTCCCAACGATCTCGAAAGTTCATACTTGTTCTCCCGTGTGGTCTACCCTACTTCTTGGTCTTGGTGGTACGTTTCTTCTTCGGTTTCGAGTTGTTATTCGTCTCTTGCGGGGCCGGCAGGCCGTTGGCCACAGGCAGAACCGCGCCGGTCACCCGAGCCTTGGCCGCCAGCGTCATGGCCGACTGCGGCCGGACACTGCGCGAACCAATGGTCACGTCACTCAACCCCATTTTCTTCGTCACGCCGCCGCTGGTCGTCACAATGAGCGTGTTGCCGCGCGCCAGCGTCGTCACAGCCACGACTTCCGATGCTCCCTTCGGCAAGCGAAGGTTGATGACACCCTGCCCGTAGCGGTTTTGCAGCGGGTACTCTTCGACGGGCGTCGCTTTGGCGAACCCATTGTCGGTAATACTAAACACAAAGTCGCCGGATTGCACGAGATCCATGCCCACGATTCCCTCTGTGTCATTATCGAATTTGATGCCCATGACGCCCGAAGCGGGCAAACCCATCGGCCGCACCGTCTCCTCGCTGAATCGAATGGCCATGCCACCGGATGTGGCCAGGATGACCTCTTGGGCGCCGTCGGTGAGCTTGGCCCAGCCGAGGGCGTCATCCTCGGCCACGTTGATGACGGTGAAGGGTTCGGCTGTCACGCCGGGCAGGTCTTCCAGCCGTACGCGCTTGACCACGCCGGCCAGCGTCGTCAGGAAGAGGTATCCCTCGCGCTCGCCGTCGGCCGGCAGCACAACGGCCGCGGCCAGATGGTCGTTGCGGCCCAACGCTGTCAGGTCACCCCACGACGAGCCCCGACCGAGCTCGTCCCCTTCCGGGATGCGATGGACGGGCAGCCCCACCGCGCGGCCGCTGGCGGCGAAAAGGTAGAGGATGTCCTTCGTGCTGGCCCGCAGCAACGCCGCCGGCTGTTCCAGCGGCTTGCGGGCCATGGCCGGCAGCGTGTCATTGCTGCTGCGGCCGATCGTCCCCTTCTCGCCGATGAGCACCCATCCCTTCTCGTCGGGCAGCAGCCCGGCGCTGGTCAGCACGCCGCCGGCGACGGAGTCGACGATCTGCGTGCGGCGCTTGTCGCCGAATCGCTCGCTCACTTCCAGCAGCTCTGCCTTGATCTGCTGCCGCATCAGTTCGGGATTACCCAGCAGCTTCTCCAATTGCTTGATGAGCGCCAGCTTCTCCTTGTGTTCGTCCTGAATCTTCTTGCGCTCCAGCGCTGCCAGCCGGCGCAATTGCATGTCCAGAATGGCCTGGGCCTGGATTTCGCTCAACTTGAAACGGTCGATGAGATTCTTCTTGGCGGTCTCGGCCGAGCGGGAGCGGCGGATAAGGTCGATGACTTCATCCAGATTGTCCAGCGCCACCAGCAGCCCTTCGAGGACATGGGCGCGCTGGCGGGCTTTCTCCAGGTCATATTCACTGCGCCGCCTCACGACCTCGAGCCGGTGCTCCAGGTAGTGGCGTAACGCCTGCTTCAACGTCAGCACGCGCGGCTCGTTGTTGACCAGCGCCAGCAGCGAGATGCTGAATGTGGACTGGAGCGGCGTCAGGCGGAACAGATCGGCCAGAACATCCTCGGCGTCGACGGTGCGCGTGGTTTCGATGATGATGCGCAGGCCGCGCCGGTCGGACTCGTCGCGCAGGTCGGTCAGCCCTTCCACCTTACCGTCGCGGTGCAGGTCGGCAATGCGCCCCATGAGGTTGGTCTTGTTCACCTGGTAGGGCAGCTCGGTGATGATGATGCGCGACTTGTTGCGCCCCATTTGCTCGATATGGGCGCGGGCCCGAACGACGACGCGGCCGCGGCCGGTGGCGTAGGCGCTGGCGATGACGTCGGTGTCGTCGTCAGCCCCCCGACGGCGAGCGATGAGGCCACCGGTCGGAAAATCCGGCCCCTGGATGAATTGCATCAGGTCGGAGACGGTGATGTCATCCATCTTCTTCCAGTTGTCGAGCATATAGACGAGAGCGGCAACGACTTCAGTCAGGTTGTGGGGCGGGATGCTGGTTGCCATGCCGACGGCGATGCCCGACGAACCATTGACGAGCAGGTTGGGGATAGTAGCCGGCAGGACCTTCGGCTCTTTTAATGAGTCGTCGAAGTTCGATCCGAAGTCGATTGTGTTCTTCTCGATGTCTTCCAGCAGGTCAAAGCCCATTTGGGACATGCGCGCTTCGGTGTAGCGCATGGCCGCGGCCGCGTCACCGTCGATGGAGCCGAAGTTGCCCTGGCCGTCGACGAGCATATAGCGCATCGAGAAGTCCTGGGCCATGCGCACCATGGCCTCGTACACCGGCTGGTCGCCGTGGGGGTGGTATTTACCGAGCACCTCGCCCACCACACGGGCCGACTTGCGGTAGGGCGTGTCGGGGCGCAGGCCCATGTCATACATTGCGTAGAGAATGCGACGTTGAACGGGTTTGAGGCCGTCGCGGGCATCAGGCAGTGCGCGAGAGACGATTACGCTCATCGCGTAACTCAAGTAGGATTCGCGCATCTCCTGATCGATGGTTACTTGTTTTACTAATCCAACTTCCATAATAGGTGGCAAAATATACTGGCCTAATAGCATGCGGCCAAGTTGAAAATTTGTTCTATATTGCCTCAACTATAGGCAATTTATCAGAGTGTGTCAACGGGAACAAGGGCAAAAACGAGACCCGGCGCTTGGGAAGCGCCGGGTATAGGGGTCGAATTTTGGCCGGAAAAAGAAGTTACCAAACTTCCGGGTCTTCGACGAAAATCATTCCGTCCTCAACCTTGACGGCGAAAACGGGGATGGGCTCAATGGCCGGCAGCCGGGTCACCCGGCCGTTGCGAATGTCGAAGCGAGCGCCGTGGCGAGGGCATTCGATCTCGCAGCCGATCACCTCGCCGTCTTCCAATGGGCCGCCGTCGTGGGTGCAAAGGTCAGCGATGCAATAGTATGTCCCGCCCACGTTCAGTACGATCACGGTGTCTTCCGTCAGTTCAATGTGCAGGCGCTCGCCGGGCGGAAGCTCCTCTTCGCGCGCCACAGAAATCCATTTACTCACTGTTCCTCATCGTCCCCGGATCGGGAATCCCATAGGCGCCGGCCTTCAGCACCTTCAACGACAGGAGCGCGCACTTGACGCGAGCCATGCTGAGGGGCACGCCCACCAGTGCCAGCAGCTCCTCGCTGGTGAACGCCTTCAGTTCGGCCAGCGTCTTGCCCTTGATCTCTTCAGTCAGCAGCGAGGCCGACGCCTGACTGATGGCGCAGCCGTCGCCGCTCCACGCCACTTCGGCCACACGGTTCTCCTCGTCGAGCCGCACGTCGATACGGATCACGTCGCCACAAAGAGGGTTGTCTTCTTCGTAGCTGAAGTCGGGATGCTCAAGCTCCCCATGGTTCAGCGGGTTCTCGTACAGGTCAATGATTTGTTCGCGGTAGATGTTGGCATCCATAGTTGACCCCCGTCTGTCTCTAGAGACCTGACAGGCTGGCGGGCGACGTTACCCGCTAACCTACGCCTCAATGCGTCCACCTGTCAGGTCTAGCATCTCCATATTAATTGAGTCTAAACAGAGAACGGGCGCGATGCAAGGCAGCCACGAGCTTATCCACTTCCTCGAACGTCGTATGCACGTAGTAGCTGGCACGGGCCGAGGCGTTGATGCCCAGGCGCAGGTGCAGCGGCATGGTGCAGTGATGACCGGCGCGGATGGCGATGCCGTCCTTGTCCAGAATTTCGGCGATGTCGTGGGGGTGAATCCCTTCCAGTGTGAACGCGGTCAGCCCGGCGCGCTTGTCGGCCGCGGGGCCGAGAAACCTCAGCCCCGGCACCTCGCTGAGTGCTTCCATGGCGTAATGGGTGATGCGCGACTCGTGGGCGTGGACGGCGTCCATGCCCAGCGCGGTGAGATACTCCACGGCCGCGCCCAAACCGATCGCCTCGGCAATGCGCGGCGTTCCGGCCTCGAACTTCCAGGGCAGCGCGCTGGGGATGAAGCCGTCGAACGAGACGCGGCGGATCATGTCGCCGCCGCCCATGAACGGCGGCATCGCTTCCAGCAGCTCCCGCTTGCCGTAGAGGACGCCGACGCCCGTGGGGCCACACATCTTATGTGACGAGAAGGCGAGGAAATCGCAGTCGAGATCCTGCACGTCGAGCGCCATATGGGGGGCGACCTGGGCGGCGTCGACCATGGCCAGCGCGCCGACACGGTGGGCGGCCGCAACCAACTCCTTGGTCGGGTTGATCGTCCCCAGCGTGTTGGACGCGCCGCTGAAGGAGAACAACTTGGTGCGCTCGGTCAGGAACTCGTCCAGCCGTTCGAGCGCCAGACTGCCGTCGTCATGAATCGGCAGGTAGCGCACCGTGGCCCCCTTCTCCTCGGCCAGCATCTGCCAGGGGACGAGGTTGGCGTGGTGCTCCATCTCTGTCAGCAGAATCTCGTCGCCGGGGCCGATATTCTGCCGCCCCCACGTGTAGGCCACCAGGTTGAACCCTTCGGTGGTGTTGCCGACGAAGATGACTGATTTCGTGTCGGGCGCGTTGATGAACTGCGCTACCTTCTCCCGCGCGCCCTCATAGGCGTTGGTGGCCAGCTCACTGAGGCGGTGGACGCCCCGATGGACGTTGGCGTGGTAATGGCGATAGTAATCGTCCATGGCCGCCAACACCTGGACAGGCTTTTGCGACGACGCGGCGCTGTCCAGATAGACGAGCGGGACGCCGGGATATACCTCTGTTTTCAGGATCGGGAAGTCGGCCCGAACGCGCTCGACATCGTACACGTTAACCTCACGATTGTCTGGATGGGTTCTCGATGGGCACGCCGACGAGATTGCCCCACTCGGTCCATGACCCGTCGTAGTTGCGCACGTTAGAATAGCCCAACAGATAAGTCAGTACAAACCAGGTGTGGGAGCTGCGCTCCCCGATGCGGCAATAGGCGATGACGTTTTGGTCGGGCGACAGGCCCTGCTCACCCTCATAGAGGGCCCGCAGCTCCTCGACGGACTTAAACGTGCCGTCCTCGGCCACAGCCTTGCTCCACGGCACGTTGACCGCGCCCTTGATGTGGCCGCCGCGCAGCGCACCTTCCTGAGGAGAGCCGGGCATGTGAAGCAGCTCGCCGCTAAACTCCTGTGGGCTGCGCACGTCGACGAGCGGCTGGTCGGCCATGACATGGGCCAGCACCTGGTCGCGGAAGGCGCGGATCTTGTAGTCGGCACGGGCGGCAGGCTTGTACTCCGTCTCGGGGAAGCTCGGCTTCTCCTTCGTCAGCTCGCGCCCTTCGGCGATCCACTTCTGGCGGCCGCCGTCCATGATGCGGCAATCCTCGTGGCCGAACAGTTTGAAAACCCAGAAGGCGTAGGTGGCCCACCAGTTGTTTTTATCACCGTAGAAGACGACGGTCGTATCATTGGCGATGCCGTTGCGTGACAGCAGGGCAGCGAACTGCTCCTCGTTCAGGTAGTCGCGGCGAATGGCGTCATTGAGGTCGGCCACCCAGTCGATATGGACGGCGTTGGGGATGTGGCCCGTCGAGTACAGCAGAACGTCTTCATTCGATTCCACCAGTCTGATCTCGTCGGTGCGATGCAGGTTATCGGCCACCCATTGAGTGCTGACCAGCACATCTTGATCGGCGTAATTGTTGTCCGTCATTGCTAAAAGCTCCAGTAATTAGTCCAAACGATGGCTATGAAACAAAACGCCGGCCACAAGCAATCCTCCGCATGTTGCGCGGGAGTCCTACCTATGGCCGGCGATAATCTGACTGTTGGGGGAAGAAAGGCTTAGCCGATCTTCTCCAGGATGCGATCAAAAATGCGCGTCCGCACACCTTCGAACGGGATGCGCTGCATGACTGGGTCGAAGAATCCCTGGATCACCATGCGAATGGCGTCTGGCCGAGGGATGCCACGACTCATCAGGTAGAAGATCTCCTCTTCATCCAGCTTGCCGACCGTTGATGCGTGCGTACAGCGCACATCGTCGGCCTGGATCTCCAGGCCGGGGATGGAGTCGGCACGGGCCGTCCTGTCCAGCATCAGGTTGCGGTTGGCCTGGAAGCCGTCGATCCGCTGCGAATCGGGCAAAGCCTTGATCATCCCCTGCCAAACGGAGCGGGAGTTGTCCTTCAGCGCGCCCTTGTAGAGCAGGTCGCTGGTGGTGTCGGCCGCGTTGT
>CAYNOL010000053.1:0-19882 GCA_964398825.1 uncultured Ardenticatenaceae bacterium | reverse complement strand
ATCTTTTGCCATTGGTCGTCGCGTAGGGTTACACTCGTCATGCAACCATTATCCATTAAATGTCAACACAGCCTAGGGATTAGGGGGTGGCGATTGTGCAATCGCCACCCCCTAATCTCTTCTTCTCCTTAATCTGTGAAATCCGTGCAATCTGTGGTTAACTCTCCCCCACTATGGCACAACTCACCCTGACCCCCGCCGAGGCCCGCCGGTTGGCCGTCTTCGCCCAGCGTCTTGAGGCGCCGCGGCCGAGCCCCACCAAGACCGACATCTTCGACACCATTCGCCACATCACCTGCCTGCAACTCGACCCCATCAACGTCGTGGCCCGGACGCAGCTGCTGGTGCTGTTCAGCCGGCTGGGGCGGTACGACCCGGCCGACCTCGACGCGCTGCTATGGGACGACAAGGCCCTGTTCGAGTATCTGGCCCACGCCGCGTCCATCGTCCTGGCCGACGACTACCCCATTTTCCGGCCGATTATGGAGAAGGAGCGCGGCATCACGTCCAACGGCGCGTGGTTCATGCGCCAGCACGAGTGGATGCAGGCCAACGTGCCGTTCCAGCAGCGCATCCTCGCCGAGCTGGCAGCGCGCGGCCCGCTCTATGCCGAGGAGTTTGAGAGCGAGGCCGACACGCCCTGGCCCCACGCCAACCGCTGGGGCGGCGGCCGGGACGTGGGCATCATGCTCGATTTCATGTGGGTGCGCGGCTACGTGACAGTGACGCGGCGGCAAGGCAGCGGCTACGGGCTGAAGAAGCAGTGGGGGCTGATGGAGCACCAGTTGGGCGAGCGCGTCCACCAGCCGCCGGTCGAGCGGCTGGTGCTCGTGCGGCAGGCGGTCGAGCGGGCGCTGATGGCGCTCGGCCCGGCGCGCCAGCGGGATGTGAAGAGCTACTTCACCCGCCACAACTATCCCGAGCTGCATCAGGCGCTGGCCGGTCTGGCGCGCGACGGCGTCATCAGCAAGGTTGTCATCCGCGACGACGACGGCAGCGAATGGCGCGGGCCGTGGTATCTCCACCGCGACTGGCTGCCGGAACTGGAGCGAATTCGCCGCGGCGAGTGGCGCCCGCAGACCGTCCTGCTCTCCCCGTTCGACAATCTCATCGCCGACCGCGCCCGCGCGGAGCTGCTGTTCGACTTCTTCTACCGGATCGAGATCTACGTCCCGGCCGCCAAGCGGCAATACGGCTACTATGTGATGCCGATCCTGCACGGCGACCGGCTCATCGGCCGCATCGACCCCAAGATGGATCGCCAGACGGGCCGATTGCTCATCAACGCCGTACACTGGGAGCCGGGAGCTGGAGCAGACGGCGAGACGCGCGCGGCCGTGGTGGGGGCGATTGAGGCGTTGGCGGGGTTTCTGGGGGCAGATGAGGTGGATTATCCGGCGGAGCTCGCGAGGCCGAAGATTAACACAGTCATTCAACCCTCATAGATCATCGCCATATACACTCCCAACCCTCTGCGCTACAATAACCCCCATGTTCAACATCACCTATTCCCAAACGACCGAGGGGGTGGATTGGGAGCGACTGACGGCCGAGCTGCAGGCCGACGACTTCGACAACGGCCGCACGCCCGACGAGCTGCGCCGTTCGTTCGAGAACAGTGCCGCCGTGGCGTTCGCGCGCGACGGACAGCGCATCATCGGCAAGGCCCGCGCTCTGTCCGACGGCGTCTGCAACGCCTACGTCGTCGACGTGTGGACCCACAGCGACTACAGGCGGCGCGGCATCGCCTCGCGGATGATGCGGCTGCTGGAAGAGAAGCTCGACGGCCAGCACATCTACCTGTTCACCGACGACGCCGAGGCGTTCTACCACGGCCTGGGCTACCGGCCGCAGGGCGTGGGCATGGGCATGGTCGTCGGCCGCTGGCTGGGGCGCGGCTGAGCGCCCATCCCGCAGGAGAATTCATATGAAAGCAACCCGCATCTTCGAGACCGTCATCTACGCCGGCGACTTGGCCGCGACCGAGCGCTTCTACACCGAGGTGCTGGGGCTGGAACGATACAGCAGCTTCGGCGTGGCCGTCTCTTTCCGCATGGATCGCGGCGTGCTGCTCATCTTCGACCCCGAGCAGGCGAACCAGCCCAACCGGGGCGTGCCCAGCCACGGGCCACAGGGGCCGGGCCATCTGGCTTTCGCCGCCCGCCCCGACGATCTCGACGCCTGGCGCGACCACCTGCGCGCCCACGGCGTCGAGATCGAGATGGAAGTCAATTGGGACCAGGGCGGCACGTCGCTCTACTTCCGCGACCCGGCCGGCAACAGCATCGAGCTGGCCCCGCCGACGTTGTGGGGCGGGTGGGAGTTCTAGCGAAACCGGGTTTTGTCCAGTGGATTCCCCCGTTCTTTAACCCGATTCCTTAGTGACACGCAATGAGAAGGATTTTTGGGGAACCGACGTCAGGATCGTCAATCCCTGGCGATAATCGACCCTCTCTTGTCATTCCCGTTGATCAAGAATAACCATATGGACATCGAAATCTCATCCGACCCCGAGCGGCTGGACATCGACGTCATCCACCGCTGGCTTTCCGAGGAGTCGTATTGGGCGCAGGGCGTGCCGCGCGAGCTGGTGGAGCGGGCCGTCGCCAACTCGCTGTGCTTCGGCGTCTATCTGGGCGGCGAGCAGGTGGGCTTTGCCCGCGTCGTAACGGACTGGACGACCCACGCCTGGCTGGCCGACGTCTTCATCCTCAGCCCATACCAGGGACGCGGCTACGGCAAGGCGCTTGTGGCCGCCGTGTTGGCCCACCCCGAGCTGCAGGGCTTGCGCCGCTGGATGTTGGCCACGCGCGACGCCCACGGCCTCTACGCGCAAAACGGCTTTACGCCCGTGCCGGCCGACCGCTTCATGGAGCGCACCCGGCCGAACCCGTACGGCGCGCCGAATCCCGACAGATGAGGTATAACGTGTCGAGCGACAGCCCCCTGTTCTCTCGTCGCGGCCGTGGCCCCGTCGCTCCATCAGAAACAAAAATTTCGTCAATCGGAAGAGAGGAGACGCTATGATCAATTCAGACCAAAACCCGCGCGACGACGCCGTCTGGCCCGCGCTGCCGTTCGAGGCGTGGCAAGCTACTTGCGAGACGCTGCACCTCTGGACGCAAATAATCGGCAAGATCCGGCTGACGCAAATGGCGTGGATCAACCATTCATGGCACGTCACCCTCACCGTCACCGCGCGCGGCCTGACGACGATGCCGATGCCCTACGGCGCGCGCACCTTCCAGATCGACCTCGACTTCATCGACCACCGGCTCAACGTGTTGACCAGCGACGGCGACACGCGCAGCATGGCCCTGCGGCCGATGTCGGTGGCCGCCTTCTACCGCGAGCTGTTCGGCCTGTTGGGGGAGATGGGGCTGGAGATCGAGATCTACAAGGTGCCCAACGAGCTGACGGATCCCGTTCCATTCGACGAGGACGAGACCCACGACGCCTACGACCCCGTCTGGGCCAATCGCTTCTGGCGCGTGCTGGCCCAGACGGAGCGCGTCTTCCAGCAGTTTCGCGCCCGCTTCGGCGGCAAGGTTAGCCCGGTTCAGTTCTTTTGGGGCAGCTTCGACCTGGCCGTGACGCGCTTCTCCAACGAGATCGCCCCCGAGCACCCCGGCGGCACGCCCAACCTGCCCGACTGGGTGACGCGCGAAGCGTACTCCCACGAGGTCAGCAGCGCCGGCTTCTGGCCCGGCAACAGCAGCTACCCCGTGCCGTTCTTCTACTCCTACGCCTACCCCGAGCCCGAGGGATACAGCAGCGCGCCCGTCTCGCCCGCCGAGGCGGAGTACAGCGACATGTTCCGCGAGTTCATCCTGCCGTATGAGGCGATGCGCACGGCGGCCGACCCCGACGCGGCGCTGATGGCCTTCCTGCAGAGCACCTACGACGTGGCTGCCGACCTCGGCCAATGGGATCGGGACGATCTGGAGTTCGAGCCGCCGGCTGAGGCGTTGCGGTAATCAGCCCAGCTTGCCCGAGCCCTTCGACACGAACAGATTGCCCCCTTCCCACCAGCGCCACGGGATGGAGTACCACGGCTCCGGTGTCTTGCCCATGCCCACGCGCGGGCCGGTGCGCACTTGCGCGTCCGGCAGGGGGTCGCCCGGCTCGATCCACAGGTTGTTGTCCGTCGTCGTCAGGTCTAGCTTGTTGTCGTCGCCGCTGATGCCGAGGGCCAGCACGAGCTTGCCGGGGCCGCTCGTCCACTCATGGATGTCGCGGCCGGGGCGGCGGGCGGCCATCTCGTCCAGCCCTTCCAGCGGCTCGATGGCGCGGATGAGCACGGCCGCGGGGTTGCCCTCCGGCTCGGCCACGGCGTTGAGCAGCCAGTAGTTGCCGTAGGTGAAGTAGACGTAGGCGTGGCCGGGTGGGCCGTACATAGGCAAGTTGCGCGGCGTGCGGCGGCCGTGGCCGTGGGAAGCCAGATCGTCGATGCCGCTGTACGCCTCCGTCTCGACGATACGGCCGGAGAGGCGCACGCCGTTGGGCAGCACCCGCACCAGCCGCATGCCCAGCAGCCGCCGGGCAACGTCGAGGGCGGACGGTAGATAGAAGGAGCGGGGAAGGGGCTCGGTCATAGGTGGCCTTGTCCTCTCGCTACCTTATCAATGATTTGCCGCATTTGGAGCAATTCCTCGACTTGCCTCTTTTCAAATACGTGGAGCGTGGTCGGATCACCTTGTAACGCTCGGCCGAGGGCAACAAGATCTCCAAACACTTCCCATGACTCGGCCGGGGTCATGGGTTGTACCGACTCGCGCTTCTCCTCTCTACTCACCTCATTGGCGGCGGCACGGCCGGCCAGGGCCTCGCGGATGCGTTGCTGGTGATTCCGGGCGGTGGTTCGCGGATCGCTCATAGAGAGTTCTCGCCCTTATTATACCACGTTGGAGAGGGGCCGGGTTCTGCCTCTTGACGCTTCCTGTTCCTCTTTCTATAATTGATACAAAATATCAATAAATCGTGAATCAATAACAAATCGATCCCTTCCGTTCCCACCATAGCCATCTCTTATCCTATGACTTATCCATTCATCCGACACGCCCTGGCCTTTGCCGTCGTCCTTCTCGCGCTGGCCGCCTGCGGCGCGAGGCCGGCGACCGACAGTGTCGCTCTTTCCCTGCCCACCGTCACGGCCATGACCACCGACGGCCGTCCGCTGCGCGTCGTGGCCACCACCAGCCTCATCGGCGACGTCGTCGGGCGTGTGGGCGGCGAGGCCATTGACCTGACAGTGCTGATGCAGCCCGGCCAAGACCCCCACAGCTATCAGCCCGGCGCGGCCGACCTGACGGCCGCGGCCGACGCCGACCTCATCTTCATCAACGGCTGGAATCTGGAAGAGGGGCTCATCAACGATCTGACGACCATCGGCCGCCGCGCCGCCATCGTCCCCATCTCGGCCGGCATCGAGCCGCTCCTCATGGGCCACAACCATGTCCATTCTGGCGAGGATGACCATGACGGCGGAGACCCGGACGAAGGCAAGGGCCACGCCGACCCTCATGTCTGGCTCGACGTCGCCAACGTCATCCAGTGGACGGAGAACGCGCGCCGGCTGCTGGGCGCGGCCGACCCGGCCAACGCCGCCGCCTTCGACGCCAACGCCGCCGCCTACCGCGCTGAGCTGGAGCAGCTCGACGCCGAACTGCGCGCCACACTACACACCATCCCCGCCGAAGCACGCCGCCTCGTCGGCAATCACGACAGCCTGGCCTACTTTGCCGCGGCCTACGATTTCCACATCACCGGCGCCATCATCCCGTCGGTCAGCACCCTGGCCGAGCCGTCGGCCGGGGCGCTGGCCGAGCTGGTGGAGCGTATGACGGCCGAAGGCGTTTGCACTCTCATCCTGGAGACGACGACCAGCGACCAGCTGGCCCGCACCCTGCAGCAAGAGCTGACCAGTTGCGACGAAGTTCGCCTCATCACCCTCTACACCGGCGCCCTCGGCCCGGCCGGCAGCGGCGCGGACACCTATGGGGGCATGATGCGGGCAAATGCGGCGGCACTTCTTGCGGGATTGGGAGAGTGAGAGACTGGGAGACTATGAGATTGTGAGACTGGAGAATAGGGATTTGGTATTAGCGACTCGACCGGCGACTGAATACCGCTTACTGACCACTGGACACTAACCACCATGACCACACAAGGCATCCCCCACACCCCCGGCGCGCCGACACTTGAACTCGACGACGTCTGGGTCGGCTACAACGGCCGCCTGGCTCCCGGCGGTGGCGGGCCGCGCCACGCGCTCGAAGCTGTCACCGTCCACGTCGAGCGCGGCCAGCGTGTGGCCGTCGTCGGCCCCAACGGCGCGGGCAAGAGCACGCTGTTCAAAGTCATCGTCGGCACGCTGCGCCCCGACCGCGGCCGTGTCCGTGTCTTCGGCCATGGCCCCGCCGGCCACGTCTGTATCGCCTACGTCCCCCAACGCAACCAGGTGGATTGGAACTTTCCGGTCACGGTGGAAGACGTGGTCATGATGGGGCGCGTGGGGCAGATCGGCCTGCTGCGGCGGCCGGGCAAGGGGGATTGGGCGGCCGTCCGCGCCGCGCTCGACCGCGTCGGCGCATCCGACCTGGCCCACAAACGCATCGGCGAGCTGTCGGGCGGCCAGCAGCAGCGCGTCTTTCTGGCCCGCGCATTGGCCCAGCAGGCGGAGCTGCTGTTGCTCGACGAGCCGCTCAACGGCCTCGACATCCCCACGCAGGAGGCGATCATGGGCATCCTCGACGACCTGCGGCGCGATGGCGTCACCGTCCTGCTGGCCACCCACGATCTCGACATGGCCGCCGAGCGATTCGACCGCATCATGCTCCTCAACCGCCGCGTCATCGCTCTGGGTACCGCGGCCGATGCTCTCCACGCCGACAATCTGCTGCGCGCCTATGGCGGGCATTTGTATCATCACAGCGAGGGAGGAGTGACCAGTGTCCAGTGACCAGTAGGTCAGTAGTCACTCTCCCACTCTCCCAGTCTCAATCTCTAATCTCCAATCCCTAACCCCATGTCCTTTCTAACAAATCCCCTCCAATACGACTTCATCCTCCGCGCTCTTCTGGCGGCCGTTGTCGTCGGCGTCGTTTGCTCCGTGCTGGGCGTCTACATCGTCCTGCGCGGCATGGCCTTTCTGGGCGACGCCATGGCCCACACCATCCTGCCCGGCGTCGTGGCCGCCTTCCTGCTCGGTTGGCCGCTGGCCGTGGGCGCGCTGGTCATGGGCGTCGTCACCGCCCTGGGCATCGGCGCGCTGACTGAGCGCACCGCGCTGAAGGAGGACACGGCCATCGGCGTCATCTTCGCCGGGCTGTTCGCCCTCGGCGTGGCCATGCTCTCGGCGCGCGGCAACTACAGCATCGACCTGGCTCATTTCCTGTTCGGCAACTTGCTGGGCGTCTCCGCCGGCGATTTGGCGTTGACGGCCGCGCTCGGGCTGGCCGTCCTCGTCGTCATCTTCCTCTTCTACAAGGAGTTCCTGGTGCTGTCGTTCGATCCGCTGCTGGCCGAGACGCTGCGGTTGCCGACGCGCTTCCTCAACAACCTGCTGCTGGTGCTCATCGCCGTCACCATCGTCGTCGCCTTGCAAGTCGTCGGCGTGGCCCTGATGTTGGCCATCCTCGTCACCCCGGCGGCCACGGCCTCGTTCCTGACCCGTCGCCTGCCGTCGATGATGCTCGTCTCGGCCATTATCGGCGTCTTCTCCGGCGTCACCGGCGTCTATGCGTCCTACTATCTCAATATCGCTTCGGGGCCGGCCGTGGTGCTGGTGGCGACGGCCGTGTTTCTCGTCGTGCTGGCGCTGGTGGCCGCGCGCGGCCGGGTGGGGCGGTCGGCCGTCGCCGTCGAGGGAGCAGCGGCATGAGTGGCTCAACCAGCCACGGCAACGGGGATGAATTGCACCGGGTGCTGGAAGCGCGCGGCTACCGCGTGACGGCCGCCCGCCGCGTCATCCTCGACACATTGGCCGACAACGACCATGTGACGGCCGACGAACTGACCGAGCTCGTCCGGCAGCGGGCCGCCGGTGTCGGCCGCATGACCGTCTATCGCACGCTCGAGCTGCTGTGCGACCTGGGGCTGTTGCGGCCGGTCTACCAAGGCACCGGCGCGGCCCACTACATCCTCATGCACGACGGCCACCACCACCACCTCGTCTGCACCGCCTGCAGTCGCGTCGTCGAGTTCGACGATTGCGCCCTGGGTGACCTGGAGGCCCACATCTCCCAGCGGTTCGGCTTTGAGGTGGGAGGGCATTTGTTGGAGTTGTATGGCGTATGTGCGAACTGCCGGGCGCAATGATCTGGCTCATTGGGCGCCTCGGCTGGCCTTCCGTCGCCCCACAGCCACCCGCCCCAATGCATATAACCCAATCGCCACCCAAAATACGTTGACCGCTACCGACGGCATCGCGCCGTGGTAGAACGAATTGACCAGCACCAGCACCCCACCGAGCAGATTGAGCGCTTGATAGGGCGTGCTGTCCCCCGCCAACCGCCGCGTCGACACCAAGCCATAGGCCAACAACAGCGCGGCCGTGCCAACCCAGCCGCCGATTTCGATTAGTACTCCCCAGTTCATAGTTATCAGTAGGTCAGCCTATTCAGTAGGTCAGTGGGTCAATCTCGCAGTCTCGCAGTCTCCTCTTAAAAATCTGCCGAATCTGCGGATCAACCTTCTTATTCTTAATCTGTGTAATCTGTGGTTCCCTCTCCCCCCTCCAGCGCAATGACCGGAATCGTGCGCGGCGCGGCGCGGGTGGCGTATTGGCGGTAGCCAGGGTAGACGGCGGCGGCGCGCTCCCAGGCGGCTTCGCGCTCGGCGCCGGTCAGCTCGCGGGCGGTGTAGTGGCTCGTCCGGCCGCGCCGCTCCACCGACACGTGGGGGTGGGCCTTCACGTTGTGGTACCACGCCGGGTGGTTGGCCTGCGCCCAGTTCGAGGCGATGAGGATGATCCGTTCGCCGTCGGGCACGCCGACCAGCGTGACGGCGCGCGGTTGGCCACTCTTCGCGCCGGTGGTCGTCATGCGCAGCAAGGGCAGGCCGGTGAAGAGGGCCCCGGCAGTCGCTCGGCCGCCGCTGGCGCGGAAGACGGCCGCGTCGATGTGATGAATCATGTGGGACAGCAGCCACGACGCCGGCCGGGTGGCGATGAGGACGCGGACGGCGCGCTGGACGGGGTTGGGGCAATCGGCCTGCATGGTTCCGTCAGGCCACGTCGATGATATAAATGCGCCCCCAGACGCCGAGCACCGCCACCGAATAGCCGGTGGTGATGGTCAGGCGCGGCAGCTTGCGGACCTCTTCCTTGATGAGGTCGAACTCGCTGGTCAGCAGCACGATGCGGCCGCCGGGCCGGACGACCCGTTGCAGCTCAGCTAACACCGGTGGGTACAGCTTGGCCGGGGTCTGCGCGCCGCGCAGCTGCTTGCCGAACGGCAGGTTGGTGGCTACCTTGTCGACGGAAGCGTCTTCCAGCGGCAACTGGCGGGCGTCCCATTGGCGGATGTCGGGCTGGTTGCTGCCGGCGGCCGGTTTCTTGCGACTGCCCCGCAGATTCTTGCGGGCCGCGTCGACGCGCTCCGGCTCGATGTCGCCACCGAGCAGGTGGCCGAACGGCCCGGCTTGCATCCGCTCATAGAGGATGGTGCCGCTGCCGGCCATTGGGTCGAGGAAGACGTCGTCGGCCCGCGGGTTGGTCAGGAAGACCATGGCGGCGGCGACGGACGGCCGCAGCGCGGCCGGCAGCTCCACGCGCCGCTCGAAGCGGTGGCGCATGGTGCGGTCGGTGAGGCGCGCGCCGAGCAAGAAGGTGGAGCCGAGCAGGTTGGCCCAAAACTCCACCTGGGCGTCGTCGGCCACCGGCGTCCAGCGAGGGTAGCGCTGCTTCAGCGAACGCCAGACGGTGGCCGTCAAATCCTTGCGCGAATATTCGAACTTGCCGTATTGGCGGCTGATGACGCGGTAGCTGGGTGGGGCGCTGAAGCGGCGCACGCGCAAATAGTCGTTGACGGCGCGCCCGAACGGCTCCGAGGTGGCGATCAGCTCATGGATGCCGCGCAGGTCGCGCCGCAGGCGAGTCAGCTCGTCGTGATAGGCGATCTGCATGAAGACGTCCTCGGTCGTGCGCAGCGTCAGCAGGTCGGCCGCGGGGCCGGGGTAGTCGAAGACGACGATGCCGTTCTGCTCTTTGGCGAACAGATAGCGCCGGAAGGTGGCGTTTTTCAGACGGTCGCGGATTTCGAGCCAGGCTATCTCTTCGACTCCGGGCATGGTTTGGGCGTAGTAGGTCATTTTCAATGGTCAGTAGGCAGTGTTCAGCAGTTCAGTATTCAGTAGGTCAGTCGTCAGAGTCTGTCGGGTGCAGCTCGTCATTCGTAATTCAATCTCGCACTCTCTCAGTCTCGCAGTCTCTCAATCTCCAATCGCTACTCCCCATCACACAGACGCGCCCAGCAGGACGGCAACGAACCACACAAGGAAATCATACTTCAAGATTTGGCTGAGGCGTTCAAGTTGGGGGCCGGTGCGGTCGCGGGTGGTGCGGATGATGACGTAGAGGGCGATGGGGAAGACGCCGAGGGCGACGATCCAGGCGTAGATCGGCTCGTAATGGCCGAACAGGTAGGGGGCCAGCATGACGATGGCCGTGGCGCCCAGCAGGAAGAAGAAGACGGTGCGGGCGGCGCGGGGGCCGATGGCGGTGGAGATGGTGCTGACCTGGTGGGCTTTGTCTCCTTCGTAGTCGGCCAGCGTCTTGAGTACCTCGCGGCCGAGGATGCCGACGAAGATGATGGCTCCCAGCCATAGCGAGGGCCGATAGTTGCCGGCGGCCACGCCGCCGAACACGGGGCTCATGGCCGAGATGAGGGCCACGGTGGCGTTGCCCAGCAGCACGGTGCTCTTGAGCCAGACGGAGTAGACGTAGAGCAGTATGTTTGAGGCGACGGCGATGACCAGCGCGGTCGGGTTGATGAGCGCGGCCAGCAGAATGGACAGGGCGGCCAGCACGACGGAGAAGACGAGCGCGGCGCGAACGCTGACCATGCCCGACGGCAACGGCCGCTGCGGCTGGTTGATGCGGTCGATCTCGACGTCGCGATAGTCGTTCCAGGCGTTGGCGGCGGCCGAGACGAACAACGTCGCCAGGGCAGCCAGGGCGATCTTGTCCCACGCCCCCGTGCCGGCCACGTAACCGCCCAGCAGCACGGCCAACACGCCGGTCAACGTCGACATCGGCCGGCTCAGCTTGTACAGTCCCTTAATCGTTTGTGCCATAGTATTTTTGAGATTCTCTATTATCTATGCTAGGGGGCAGGGGGCAAGTGGCAGGAGAAGAGTGGCCGGTAGTCAGCATTCAGCAGGTCAGTGAATCAGTGGATCAGTCTCTCAATCTCCCGGTCTCCTGGTTTCCCAACCTTTAACTACGCGGATTACCAATCTCCAATCTCCAACCCCATCTCCACGAGGGGACTTTCGTCCTATATATGTCGTGGGCGCATGTACTTAGCCGCAAACATATGAGTAAAATGACCAGATCTTGGGGGGGATACCCCCTAACTGCCACTCATATTCGGTTAATTGATGCTTGCAAAACAGAAACTCCTTGATTATACTATTGCCAAGTCTAGCGGGTATAAGAGGAACTCCTCCCCCCAAACTGGCACGAGAGAAACGCGACTGGAACACCCCGTCTAGACCCAGGTTTTTCCCACCCTCTCCTCGACCGGGAAAGACTGACGGGTCGAGATGCTCCCCTCCTGGCATCAGATCCACAGCAGCCGCCTCGCAAGAGGCGGCTGTTTTGTTTTACGGTGGACCGTTCTCCCCAAACCAGCACAGAAGAAACGCACCCAAAGCGTTTGTCATCCCAATACAATAAAAAACCACGGATTCGCCAAACGAAAAACGGATTTTCAAAATCCGTTTCATCCGTGTAATCCGTGGTTCATTCTTCCATGACTCCGCTGGGAATCGAACCCAGAACCTTGGGATTAAAAGTCCCCTGCTCTGCCGATTGAGCTACGGAGTCGGCCGGTCGAGTGTCTCAACCTTTGTAATTATACCTCGGCAGGGGGGTGTGGGACAAACGGCGGGGAGGGGGATTGGGAGATTGTGAGAGTGCTTCACTCTCCCACTCTCCCACCTTAATTTTCCACAAAAGCATCATGTTTCCATTCACTCGGTAATGTTCATCAGAGTCAGCGCATCCAACGTCCGGGACAGCCCTGATTGGTCAGCAATGCGTGGCCAACCGCCGACTCGGGCCGGCAATGGTTCGGCTCTCAGCCTCTGGTTGACTTCCGACAACGTGCGGCAACCGGCCAGGATGCTGACCATGACCTGTATTAACTTGTCATAAGAGGCGAGATCGCGTGATTTCATCGCCATTTCCACCTGGTGCAGCGGTTGTATGAGCTGATTGTGTTGCTCTGTCTTAATCCCGCAGCACAGTGGGCAGGAAGAGGCGCTCGGCCGCCTGGAGTACCTGGTCTGAGGTAGGCGTGGCCTGGGGCGTCAGCGAGGCCTGCGGCGTGCGTGTGGGGCGGGCGGTGGCCGTGGGACGCAGTGTGCGAGTTGGCGTGGGCGGCGTGCCGGTGATCGTGGCCGTCGGCGCGGTCGTCTCCGTCGGCGGCAGGACGAGCGTCGGCGTGTTGGTGTGGGTCGGCACGGCCGTCTGTGTTGGCGTCGGGGTCTGCGAGGCCGTCGGCGTGTTCGTGGGAATGGGCACGTTGGTGGCCGTGTGGGTCGCCGTGGGCGTCGGCGGCACACAGTCGGTGCGGAAATTGGCTACCTCAAGGCGCACGCTCTCCATGGAGCGCACAATGTCGGCCGCTCGCGCGGGGTCAGCCTCGTACTCCACTCCCGTCGGCTCCCCCTTGTACCACACCTTTGGGTTAGCCCATTGCGCGATGCGCTCGCAACCGCCGGGGCAATCATAGGCCATGATGGTGCGGAAGGTATTGTTGGGGGATTGATGGCCATAAGAGTAAGGATGGAGCACCGTGCCCGAACTGTGGCCGCGGTCGTGGGCGTTGCCCATGTTGTGGCCTAGCTCGTGGATCAGCGTCAGGCCGCCGCAGGAGAACGGCGGGGCGTAATTGAGCGCCGTGACGCCAAAGGCGTAGCTCTCGAAGTAAGACCCGGCCGTGTTCATCTGATAGGCCCAGCCGCAGGCGTTGTTGTTGCCTTGCGAGATGAGCATCGCCACCAGGTCGGCCATGTGAGCGTCGCGCTCGACGTGGACTTCGTCGAGCAGCCCGTCCGTCTTCGCCTGCAATCGATCCAGGTCGAGTTCGATGCTGCCCGATTCGTTGTAGTTCACTTCCATGGCGTGGACGAGTTCCCAACGGAACGACGCACCGCTGGCCTTATTGATCGTGTTCATCTCGCTGACGCGCTGGTTGATGAGGGCCAACATCGCCTCGTGGCCACCAACCGAGTCACGCGCCTTGGGCGTGTAGACGATCATCAGCGTGATGACCGAGCCATCCTCGCGGCAGGTCGTGGCATCGGCGGCGTCCTCCTCGGCCGAGTCGGAGGCCGAGACGGGCGGCGGGCCGTGGTCGGGGCCGTTTGGCTCGGGCGCGTGGGGGTCTATCTCACGCACCCAGTACGCGCCGGCGTGGTCCCCACCAGCATACTCGATGACTGCCCATTCGCGCCCGTCGCGGAAGACGCTGCCCGACAGCACGCCGTCCTGCACCGACAAGGTCACCGTTCCCACGGATTCGCCGCGCAGCTCCCCGACCCAGACGTAGCCGCCGGTGGTGGAGCGATCAACCCGATCCAGCTCGGCGTCCAGGGTTACATCAGAGAACAGATTCAGGCGTACTTCGTCGGTGGTGGGGGAGAGGGTCTCCCAGTTGACGCGCACGGCACGAACGCGCAGCGCGTTCTTCATCGACTGGGCATCAATGGCCGGGCCGTCGGTCAACGGTTGGAAGAGAGAGTTATCGCTGTATGCGGCAAACGGTCGCGCCAGCATGAGCGACAAAAAGAAAAGGACGGCGAAAAGCAGTCCTGTCAAGCGTCCATATTTGACCGTGCGACCTTGATCGCTGTCAATAAGCTTTACATTCCTCATTGTGACTCCACCCTCGGGCGCGGACAGCGCGGCCCAAGTTCAGCAGCCGGCGACAATGATAACATGGCCGCTTCGGCGCGGCACGAACTTTAGACCAACATTTCGGTGGCGAAAAGGGTACTTAAGTACCGAATTTAGGTTTCATCACAATGGGTAAATTCACCCTATGTCGATTCGGGCGGATCAAGTAAAATCCGCCACACGAACGATCCTGCCTTAATACCATCCATCTGCATCACCTAAACAGACACCCATTCCAACCGATTTCTGCCATGAAACGTTACCTCATCATGCTCTTACCTCTGTTTTTGCTGGCTCTGGCGGCGTGCTCGGGGGGCAACGACGCGGCCAACCGCGAGCCGACGATCCCGCTGGCGAGCTGTCGCTTGCCCGGCGGCGTCATGGGGCAGTGCGGTACACTGACCGTCCTGGAGAATCGCGAACTGAGCAGCGGCCGCACCATCGACCTCGACATCGCCGTCTTGCCGGCCACCGGCAGCAGCAGCGTCATCCAGCCCGAACCGCTCTTCCTGCTGGCCGGCGGGCCGGGGCAGGCTGCTACCGAGGCCTACCCGCTGGCCGCCTACCTGTTCGAAGAGGTCAACCGCACGCGCGACATCGTCCTCGTCGACCAACGCGGCACAGGCGACTCCAACGGGCTGGATTGCGAGAATCTGGAAGACGAATCGCTGCCCGAGGACATGCCCGACGAAGAGGCCATTGCCCTGCTGGAAGATTGCCGCGTCGCCCTGGCCGAGCGGGCCGACCTGACCCAATACACCACCGACCGCTTCATCGAAGACCTGGAAGAGGTGCGCGCGGCGCTCGATTACGACACCATCAACCTCTACGGCGCGTCCTACGGCAGCCGGGCGGCGCTGGCCTACATGCGTCGCCACCCGGAGCGCATCCGCTCGGCCGTGCTCGACGCCGTGGCCGGGCCCGACCTGGTGCTGTTTCGCGACATGCCCCGCGACGGCCAACGCGCCTTCGATTTGCTGTTCGACCGCTGCGAAGCAGACGCGGCATGCAGCGAGGCGTTCCCCGACGTGCGCGCCGAGTACGACGCGCTGCTGGCACGGCTGGATGAGGAGCGGCCGATCACTGTTATCCACCCGCTGACCAATGAGCCGCTCTCCTTCCTGATGGACCGCCAGCGGCTGTCGCAATACATCTTCAACATCCTCTACAGCCCCGAGCTCCATTCGCTCTTGCCGCTGCTCATCCATCATACTCACGAGACCGACGACTTCACGCCGCTGGTGGTGCAGGCGCTGGCCCTCAGCGACGGCGCGGGCGTCTACCCCGGCCTGCTCTATGCTGTCGCCTGCTCCGAGGACGCGCCGTTGATCGACCCGGCTGCGGCCGGGGCGATCGCCCAGGACAGCAGCTTCGCCTCGCTCGTCGACAACTTCGCCGCCATTTGCGCCACATGGCCACGCGCCGAGGTGGCCGATGACCTGCGGCAGCCGCTGACGAGCGACGTCCCCACGCTGCTGCTGTCGGGCAGCGCCGACCCGGTGACGCCGCCCGACTACGCCGAGACCGTGGCCCAAACGTTGACCAACAGCCGCCACCTCGTCGTGCCCGGCTTCGCCCACGGCGTGCTGTCCGCCGGCTGCGTGCCCCGCCTCGTGGCCCAGTTCATCAACGACGGCGGCGCGGCCGAGCTCGACGCCGCTTGCCTCGACGAGCTGGAGCCACCCCCCTTCTTCGTCACCTTCGCCGGGCCACAGCCCTGACACCTTCGAGGACAACGATATCAGATGATTACCGTTGAGAATTTATATAAATCATTCGGCGCGGTGAGGGCAGTGCAGGACGTCTCCTTCGCCGCCCCCGATGGCCTCATCACCGGCCTGCTGGGGCCCAATGGCGCGGGCAAATCCACCACCATGCGCCTCATCGCCGGGGCGCTGGAGTCGGACCAGGGCTCGGCCAAAGTCGACGGCTTCGACACGCGCACCCAGCGGCTGGAAGCCCAGAAGCGGCTCGGCGTGCTGACCGATGCCCACGGCCTCTACCCCCGGCTGACCGCGCGCGAGAACGTGCGCTACTTCGGCCAATTGCGCGGACTGGACGGCGTGGAGCTGGAACAGCGCATCGACGCGCTGGCAGCGCTGCTCGAAATGGGCGACATCATCGACCGGCGCACCGAGGGCTTTTCGACCGGCGAGCGGGGAAAGGTAGCGATCGCTCGGGCGCTCGTCCACAGCCCGCAGAACGTCATGCTCGACGAGCCGACGGCCGGGCTGGATGTGATGAGCCAGCGGGCCATGCGCGGCGTCATCCGCCAACTGCGCGACGAGGGGCGCTGCATCCTGTTCACCAGCCACGTCATGCAGGAAGTGGCGATGCTGTGTGACAACATCGTCATCATCGCCGGCGGCCGCGTCGCCGCCCAGGGCTCGCCCGACGAACTGCGCCAGCGCACCGGCCGGGAAAATCTAGAAGACGCTTTCGTCGACCTCATCGGCACCAAGGAGGGATTGGTCTAATGCTCAGGCGCATTTGGATCGTCATACGCAAGGAGACGCTGGACAACTTCCGCGACCGGCGTTCTGTCGGCAATGCCCTGTTCAGCGTGCTGCTCAACCCGCTGCTCTACATCATCCTTTTCGGCTTCCTCGGCCGCACGTTCAGCGAGCAGGCCGAGCGCCCTTTGGAGCTCTACGTCTCCGGCGCGGAGCACGCCCCCAACCTCATTCAGTTCCTCGACCAGAACAACGTCGAGATTCGGGAAGCGCCGGCCGACGCCGAAGCGGCCGTGCGTCGCGGCGATCTCGACGTGGTGCTCGTCATTCCCGCCAACTTCGGCGAACGGTTCACCGACGGCGAACCCGCGCCGGTGCAGTTGCTCTTCGACGATTCCAACCAGAGCGGCAGCGTGCCCGCCTCGCGAGCGCAGTCACTCATCAACCAGTACAGCGGCCAGATCGGCAGTCTGCGCCTGCTGGCGCGCGGCATCAGCCCGGCGATCACGGCCGCCGTGCCTGTCGAGCGCGTCAACGTGGCCCCGCAGCAGAACGAGGGCGCCGCCAGCGTCATCCTGAACCTGCTGCCGGTGGTGATGATGACGGCCGCGTTCTATGGTGGTTTCTATCTGGCCGTGGACACGACCGCCGGCGAGCGGGAGCGCAAGTCGCTGGAGCCGCTGCTGCTCAATCCTGTGCCGCGCTGGGAGTTCCTGGTGGGCAAATTCCTGGCGGTGTTCGCCTTCACGCTGCTGGCGACATTCCTGGCGACGGCGTTCTTTCTCGTCCTGCTATCAGTGCCGCAAATTCAGGAGTTCACGCGCATCCGGCTGAGCATCGGCTGGGATGTGGTGCTGGCCGCCATCGCGCTGATGATCCCCGTCGTCTTCATGGCCGTGGCCGTGGAGATGCTGGTGGCGACCTATGCCCGCTCGGTGAAAGAGGCCACGACCTTCGCCTCGTTCATCGCCATCGCCGGCTTCATGCCGTCGATCTTCCTGTCGGTGTTGCCCATTCGGCCACAGACGTGGATGTATCTCATCCCGACCGTGGGGCAGCTCTACTTCATCACCGACATGACACGCGAGCTGCCGCTCAATCCGGCGCTGGTGGCACTGTGCAGCCTCATCACGCTGGGCATCGGCGCGGCCGCCCTGTTTGTCGCCATACGCCTCTATAATAAAGAGAGTATCCTGCTCGGCTCGGCGGAGGCGTAACGGAGTTGGCCCGGTGAGTACCAGTTGGTCGCAGAAAGAGGTACTGTTGGCCGCGCGGCCGCGCGGCTTCCACCTCGTCACGCGCGAAATCGTCGCCGCCGTGCCGGAGATCGGCCGCTACGAGATGGGGCTGGCCCACATCTTCATCCGCCACACCTCGGCCGCGCTGGCGCTGAACGAGAACGCCGACCCGACGGTGCGGTCCGACATGGAAGCGTACTTCAACCGCCTGGCGCCGGAGAACGCCTCCTACTTCACCCACACGCTGGAGGGACCCGACGACATGCCCGCCCACCTGAAAGCCGTCCTGCTGGGCAGCAGCCTGACCATCCCGATCAGCGGCGGGCGGCTGGCGTTGGGCACGTGGCAGGGGGTCTATCTTTGCGAGCACCGCGACGAAGGCGGCCGGCGGCGGCTCACCGTCACGTTGACCGGGCAGGAGCGGGATTGACGGCCGTCTGATGATCCCCGAGGACGAACTCGACGAGGCGGCTGTGCGAGCCGAGTTGACGACGACGTGGCTGGGGCGATCGTACCAGTACACCGCCGCGCTCGACTCCACCAACGAGCGGCTGAGGGCGCGGGCAGCCGACCCGGCCCTGCCGTCGGGCACGGTGCTGCTGACCGATTTCCAGAGCGCGGGGCGCGGCCGTCTGGGTCGGCGCTGGGAAGCACCGGCGGCCACCTCGCTGCTGTTCTCGGTGCTGTTCCGGCCGGGCTGGCCGGCGCGACGGGGGGCGTGGCTGACGATGCTGGGCGGGCTGGCCGTGGCCGAGGCCGTCGAAGCGGCAACGGGCCTGCGCGTTGGGCTGAAGTGGCCCAATGACGTGGTCATTTTAATGGATGAGGGGGCGGCGTGGCGCAAGGTATGCGGCCTGCTGCTGGAGGCCATGCTCGACGCCGACGGCCGCGTCGAGAGCGCTGTGCTGGGCGTCGGCCTCAACGTCAACACCCCGCCGGATCAGCTGCCCGACGCGCCCACGCCGGCAACCAGCCTGCTGGCGGCCGGGGGGCAGTTCGTTCCGCGCCGGCCTCTATTACTCACCGTGCTGCAGGGCATGGAGCGGCGCTATGACGCTGCGGCGGGCGGCCGCTCGCCGGCCGGGGTCTGGGCCAAGCGGCTGGTGACGCTCGGTCACGAGGTGACGGTCAGCGCGGCCGGCGCGCCGCCGCTGTCGGGCCGGGCCGAGGGCGTGGATGAGTGGGGGCAGTTGATGGTGCGCGACGCGGCGGGGACTCTCCACACCGTCGCAGCGGGGGATGTGTCGCTGCGACCTTCGTAGAGAGGCGCGGCGGCGCTTGTGCTTGTGGGATGTCCACTTTCTTTCATACCCTAATCCGCCGCCTCGTCCACCTTCCAATGCGGCTCATCAATCGCCTCAAGCGACTGGTGCCGGAAGTAGGTGTTGTACAGCTCGGCGTAGTGGCCGCCCGCTTCCAGTAGTTGTTCGTGCTTGCCTTCCTCGATGATCTCCCCCTCGCGCATGACGATGATGCGGTCGGCGTGGCGCACGGTGAAAAGGCGGTGGGCGATGACCAGCGAGGTGCGGTCGCGCATGATCTCCTGCAGCCCTTCCTGGATCTGCGACTCGGTGAACGGGTCGATGCTGGCCGTGGCCTCGTCGAGGATGAAGATGGCCGGGTCCTTCAGCACCACGCGGGCCAGCGCCACCAGCTGCCGCTGCCCCATCGACAGGCTGCCGCCGCGCTCGCCCACGTCCGTCTGCAGCCCGGCCGGCAGCGACGCTAGCCATTCGCCGCCGCTGATGGCGCGCGCGGCCGCTTCCACGTCGGCGTCGCTCGCCTCGGGGCGGCCGTAGCGGATGTTGTCGGCCACCGTCCCGGCGAACAGAAACGGCTCCTGCGGCACCAGGCCGATCTGCAGCCGGTATTGTCCCAGGTTCAGCGAGCGGATGTCACGACCGTCGAGCAGGATGTGACCTCCCTGGAACTCATAGAAGCGGGTTATCAGCTTGCCGATGCTGCTCTTGCCCGCGCCCGTGTGCCCCACCAGCGCCACCGTCTCCCCCGCCCGGATGTCGAGCGAGAAGTCGGGCAGCACCACCTCGCGGTCCGTATAACTGAAG
>CAYNOL010000052.1:0-20212 GCA_964398825.1 uncultured Ardenticatenaceae bacterium | reverse complement strand
CCGCCGCCCCTATAGCGTGGTGCGGTTCGACGAGATCGAGAAGGCCCACCCCGAGGTGTTCAACGTCTTCCTGCAGGTGCTGGACGACGGCCGACTGACCGACGGCCAGGGGCGCACCGTCGACTTTCGTAATACGGTCATCATCATGACCAGCAACGTCGGCAGCCAGTTCATCCTGGGCGACATGGACGACGAGACGATGCGGTCGCGGGTGATGGAAGCGATGCGCAACCACTTCCGGCCGGAGTTCCTGAACCGGGTGGATGAGATCGTCATCTTCCACCGCCTTGGCCGGGAGCAGCTGCGCGAGATCGCCGAGATCCAGATGAACAACGTTCGCGGCCTGCTCGCCCGGCGCGACATCACGCTGGCGCTGACCGACGCCGCGGCCGACATGCTCATCGAGGAAGGGTACGACCCCGTCTATGGCGCGCGGCCGCTGAAGCGCGTGCTGCAGAAGCGCATCATCGACCCGCTGGCCATCCGCGTCATCCAGGGCGACGTCCGCGACGGCGACCACATCGTCGTCGAAGTCGAGGACGGCGACCTGGCGTTTCGGGTGGTGGAGACGGGGGAGTTTGAGGCGGTGGGTCAGTAATCAGTATCCAGTAAACAATAATCAGTATCCAGTAAGCGGTGTCTAGCATGTCTGTGTACTGCTTACTGGATACTGCTTACTGGATACTGAACACTGCTTACTGCTCACCCCCCTTCCCCCTCTCCACCTCCTTCGCCAACGACTCCAGCGACTTGATCCACAACCCGCGGAACGACTCCAGCCAGGCGTCGACCTCGGCCAGGCGCTCGGGGCGCAGGGCGTAGATGCGGCGCGCGCCGTCGGCCCTCACCGAGGTGAAGCCGTTGTCGCGCAGCACGCCGAGGTGCTGGGAGACGGCCGGCTGGCTGAGGCCGAACTCGTCGTGGATGGCCTCAACCAGCTCGCCTGAGCTGCGCTCGCCGTGGGCTAGCAGCTCCAGAATGCGCCGCCGGGCGGGCACGCGCAAGACGTCGAAGGGATGCATCGCTGCCTCGCCTATCCCTCGCCCAGATAGAACGCCGCCGTGTTGGCGGCCGCGGCGCGGGCCTGCTCCGCGTCGGCGCCGTCGGCGATGGCCGCCTCGGCCCAGCCGTCGCTGCTGCCGCGCACGAACGCCCGCCCCTCGTCGCTCATCATCCACTCGGCCGCGCTCTCGGGCGTGATGGCCTGGTCGCTCGACAGATAGAGCGCCAGCCCCAACAGCCCCGACTCCCAGCCGACGCCCGTCGCGCCGGGGCCAAACTGGTTCCACATCTCGTCCGGCACGTGGGCGACGTGCTCCAGCCGCAGCAGCGTCTGGCCGTCCCCCTGCTCCGTCAGCGTCACGGTGACCCAGCTGGCCTGCCCCTGCATCTCCCAGGTGATGCGAAACTGCTCCGGCGGGTCGCAGGCGACGATCTCGCCGCCGGCGTTGCCCTCCAGCTGGTAGCGGCCGCCCGGCCGCAACTCGCCGCTGATGGGCATGAACCAGCGCGGGATGCGCTCCCGACTGGTCAGCGCGTCCCATAGATCGGTCCGGTCTGTGTCGTAGACCCGGCTGGCGGACAACACGCGCGCCGGGCGGCCGTCCACCTCGCGGCTGCTGATGGCGCGATTGAGCGCGCCGATGTGGGTGATTACGTCGATTGCCATGCAGTACCTCCGTTGATTAAGCTGTTGCGTATTATAAGCATTGGCTTATATAAGTCAATAGCAATATCCGGGTGTGGTTTACGTACCCGGCACGCTGCATTCAGGGGTGCGACAGCTTGGCCGCCTATCGATGAGGTCAACACGATCCGGAACGGGGAGAGAGGAAGCGCAATCGATAGGCACAACAAAAAGGCCGGACGGCGATCTCGCCGTCCGGCCTTCCCATTCCGGTTCCAGCCCAACACAGGCCGGCTTGCCCGCAATTGCCGCCTAACGGCAACCGTTCATCAAATCGAAGCAGACATCATCCAGCGCTACGGCCGAGGCGAAGGATGTATGGTACGACGGCTGCGCCGGGTAGCGACAATCCACGCCGTACTCGTCGTTCTTCGTCCACTCGTTGTGCCAGTATTGGGATGTCAGCATGGACCAATCGCCGCCGTCGGGCTGCCAATAGAGCCGCACATAGCGGGGGCCGGGCACTCGGGTGGTCAAGACGTTGTTCAACTGTTGGCCGCTGGTGATGTTCCAGGTTTGGAGCAGGATCGAATCCTCGCGCGACTCTTCATTCCCGAACATGATGCGGAATTCCAGCGTTCCGGCGCTGGGGGCCTGGTCTGTCGTGAAGATGGGCACGTTGCGCAAGCATTGCGTCCCGGCGGGCATCCCCACCCCCTGGAAGTCCGAGCCACAGAAGCGACTCAGGTAGTCGGTCACCACGCCTGAATCGGACGAGATTGCATAGGCATAGGTGGCCGGGGGAAAGGGTGAATTGTTGATGCTTCTGAGCGTGGCGGTGTTGGACCCGGCGTTCGACTGACCGACACCGATCTCAAACATCTCGCCCGCGCCGACAAAGAAGTTGCGCGAGACCGTGGCGCCGTCGAACTCGATTACGAAAAGATCGTCGTTGGGGACGCTACCGGAGTCACAGACGCCAAAATACACCGGAGCGGATGCGGCACAGTTGAAGTCAATTGATTGCGACGACAGATTCGTCATACTCCCCACCGCCGTAGCGTCGCAATCGGCCGCGGGGGCAGCCGTCGCGCTGGACAAACGGGCTGCCAATAACAACACAAACACGACAGAAAGCACGAGCAAAATACGGGTCTTCAAGGTTAGCCTCCTATAATGTATTCGACTGGCTCTCAATGGTAGTGGCACTGTGCCGGCCGGCTCAAATTTCGACACGACGCCCATTCGACATTTTAAGGGGAGAGGGCAGCACGCACAATATGGCAACAGTGTCCCACGTTTTGGGGCATGATTGCCGTAAAAAATCTACATAATTGGGCAGCCGCGCGGTTTCCGGCGACCGTCCACAGATGGTTGTTGCAGCGACTTGCAACAATCGCTATATTTACCCCGTTCCTTCCGAAGGCTGACTCGTTTGCTCTTCAAATTCAGGGGGTGATATGACTTTCACTTCCGGCAAAACGGTGCTGTTTCTAACCGGCGATCCACTTGTCCGATTAGGGTTGGAAAATCTTCTGAAGATCGAGGGGTTATTTCTGGCTCCTGTTGTGTCGCTGCCCGATGAGCTCTTTGGGCATTGGATGACGCCCCCGGATGGGATCATCCTCAACGACGACAGCCCCGCTGCGGAAGTTGAGCCCGACGAGCCCAAGACGAACCAAACCACGTCCCTCATCTTCAAGATAAAAGAGACGTGGCCCCACTGCGGCGTCGTCGTTCGTGTCGATCACCCCCACGCTTTCATCCCGCTGGCGATCATCGTCCTCGAACATGGGTTGACGGGGATCGCCCTGATTTCGAGCCATGCGTCTCTCACCGATCTGCATCGCGCCATACGGCAAGCCATGAACGGCCGCCTTTTCTTGCAGCTCACGACCGGCGAGAGCGATCCGCTGGAGGAGCTCTTCCCGCCCCAACGGATGCCCGACGACCTGACGGCCGCCGTCCGCGACGTGATGGCCCGCCTCCACGCCCTTTCGCCGCAGGAGAGAGCCGTGGCCCGGCGTCTGTATCAGGACGCCAAAAGCATCGCGCTGGCGCTCGGGCTGTCGCGACGAACGGTCTACCATTACATGGACAGTACCTATGCCAAACTGGGCCTGAAGGTCACCCACAGCTCGCTGCGAAACTTCCACCGGTCGACGCTGGTCTATTTGGCGATGATGCTGTCGAGCGTCGAGGAATCGAGGACGGCCGAGTAATGATTTTCGGCTGTGCGGGCTAGAACAAGATTGCGAAAAATTTGCGTGAATTTCTCATCTTTCCGTAAGGTTCACGGTAAGAATACTCTTCTACTTTATAAGGGCTCCTTACTCCTTCCCACCCGATGGGAACTGTTCATTTTTTAGGATGGCGTCATTCCCAAGGTGGCGCCATCCCCCCCCCTTTTTGGCCATTACCGCAGTCTGACGATCCCTCTAGCCACTCTCCCCATACAGCCGCGCGGCCGCCCGCATCGCCTCAGCCACCTGGGCCCGCAGGTCGGCCGGCTCCAGCACCTCGACCTCCGGCCCCCAGCCTCGAATCCACGGCTCCATCTCGCGCCATTCGGCGATCTGGGCCGCCCACTCGCAGCCGCCGTCGGGCAGGTCGCGCAACGTCTGCGACGGGTGCCAGATCGACTCCTTCACGCGCGGCGTCACGCGGCGGGTGAAGCGCAGCCGCACGGTGCGGGGCTCGCCCACCGTCCAGATGCCCCAAGCGTATTCGAGCATCGCGTGGCTGTCGAACGAGTCGGGCACCTCGAACGGCTCGGTCGTCACGCCGGCGCGCTCGATGCGGTTGAGCTTCAGCGTGATGACTGTGCCGTGCTGGTCGCTATGGCCGATGAGGTAGATGCTGTCGCTCCAGATCGACGGCTCCAGCTGATAGGGGCTGATGACCAGTATGCGCTGCTCGGCGTGGGGCTTGCGGTAGTGGACGCGAACCTTGCGGCCGGTGATCCACCCCTCGACGATCTGCTCCAGCGTGTGGGCCTGGCGGGGGTCGGCTTCCTGGGCCAGGATCTCCTCGGCCGCGCGGGCCAGCCGCTGCATCATCGGCTTGCGCAGCACCTTGGCCAGCTTCTCCAGCGCCGACGCCGTGGGCTCGTGGGCCACGCGGGTCTGCTGCTGCAGCCGGCGGCCGCCGAGGTAGAGCGCCAGCGCCTCCAGCTCCGACAACCGCACGCTGCCCAGCTGCCGCGCCCGGTCGATGCGGTATCGCCCCTTCTCCTCGACAAGGAACGGCATGTGCAGCTCTTCCTCCATGAACCGCCGCGCGCGGAAAATCGTCGAGCGGTTGACCCCCATCCGCTCAGCCATTTCGATGTCGCTATAGGCGCGGTCGATGTATAGCCGCTCCATTTCGTACATTAGTTGATTGCGTTGAATGGCACGCTTGGCCAACTGCCGCCTCCTGAAAAAAGCCCTTCCCGTCCCCCTGACGGGTGTATTGATATAATAACCCTTCTATTTGGGAACGCAAGAAGACGGGATTGGGGATTGGTGAGCCATCGCCAATCGCCAATCCCTAATCGCCATTCCTGCCGCTGCAAGCTGGAATGTATGCGCTACACCTTGCGGCCGAACCACGACAGCCGCCCCCGTTCGTCCTCGGCCAGCAAGTCGCCGCGGTCTTCCAGTTGGGCCAGCGCTCGCATCACCGTCTTGTTGTCGACGCCCAGCGCCCGCGCCAGCTGCGCCGGCCGCTTGCCCGGGTTGCGGATAATCGCGTCACGAATCATATTCAACCGTTGCTGATCGCCTTTACGTGCCATGGTAGCATCCTCCCTATTAACGAAGTGGCCGGCTCTACGCCAGACCCGATAACTTGAATTACTCATAGGGTAGGCAGGCGATGTTGCAACTTCGGCAACAAAGGGGAAGAAGGGGCAACCACAGATTACTTTAAGAAGAAAGGGATTGGGGATTGGGGATTGGCGATTGGTGAGCAATCGCCAATCCCCAATCCCCAATCTCTCCTTAATCACTGTAATCCATGGCTCCATCTCTTCATTTGGTTATTCCAGCAACGTAGAGATAATGATAGGTTTGTTCCACATCACGCGACGCAGGAAACACCATGGCACGACGTAGTTTGATGCAACTGTATCGGGATGAATTCACCGGCTACAACGCGGCCGTCTTCCGGCAGGACGTGCTGGCCGGGCTGACTGTGGCCGCGGTGGCGCTGCCGCTGGCGCTGGCCTTCGGCGTCTCGTCGGGGGCCACGGCCGCCGCCGGGCTCGTCACGGCCATCATCTCCGGCCTGCTCATCGGCTTGCTCTCCGGCGCTCCCTACCAAATCTCCGGCCCCACGGGCGCGATGAGCGCCGTCCTCATCCTGCTCGTGTCGCGCTACGGCTTGCCCGGCGTGTGGATCGCCGGGCTCATGGCCGGGGGGCTGCTGCTGCTCATCGGCCTGTTGCGCCTCGGCCGCTTCATCGCCTTCATCCCCTCCCCCGTCATCACCGGCTTCACCAGCGGCATCGCCCTCATCATCTTCATCGGCCAGATCAACAACTTCCTGGGCATCACCGCGACGGGGGGCGAGGCGGAGTCGGCGCTGGTGCAACTCATCAACATCTTTCGCGGCCCGCTGCCCGTCGACTGGCGAGCCGTCGTGGTGGGCAGCGTCGTCATCCTGACCATGATCTTCATGCCCGCGCGGTGGAGCGCCCGCTTCCCGTCGTCGCTGCTGGGGCTCATGCTGGCCACGCTCGTCAGCGTCGCCCTGGGCTGGAGCGTGCCGGAGATCGGCGAGATCCCCCAGACGCTGCTGCTGGACGAGCGCCTCGGCTTCGGCGACGTCCCGTGGGATCGCCTGACGGAGTTCATCGGCCCCGCGCTGACCATCACCGCGCTGGGGGCCGTGGAAAGCCTGCTGTGCGGCGCGGTGGCGGCCAATATGACCGGCGTGCGGCTTCAGGCCAACCAGGAGTTGGTGGCCCAGGGCGTCGGCAACATCGTCATCCCGTTCTTCGGCGGCGTGCCGGCCACAGCGGCCATCGCCCGCACCAGCGTCGGCATCAAAGCCGGCGGCCAGACACGCATGGTCAGCGTCGTCCACGCCCTGGGGCTGCTGCTGTCGATGTTCCTGCTGGCCCCCATCATGGGGCGCATCCCGCTGGCGGCGTTGGCCGGTGTGCTGATGGTGACGGCCGTGCGCATGAACGAGTGGGAAGCCATCCGCTTCATCTTCGGCCGCGGCTTCAAGACGGCCGGCATCACCTTCCTGATCACGATGATCGCCACCATCACCCTCGACCTGACCCAAGCCATCCTCATCGGCGCGTTCCTGTCCGGCGCGGTGTTCCTCAGCAACATCGCCAATCTGGAAGTGGAAATTCAGCAAGTGGAACCGGAGAAGCTGCGCCAGCGGGGCATACACCTCGACGGTACCTGCGACCACGTGCGCGTGGCCTTCATCACCGGCCCGCTCTTCTTCGCCGCCACCGGCGCGTTCAACGAGGCGTTCGCCCGCCTCGGCGACACCCACGCCCTCATTCTGTCGATGCGCGGCGTGCCCCTCATCGACACGTCGGGGCTGGAAGCGATCGGCCGCCTGGCCGAGACGTTGCACAAGCAGGGCGGCGTGCTGATGTTCGCCGGCGTCCACAACAACGTGCAGCGCATGATGGAGCGCGGCGGCCTCGTCGACGAGCTCGGCCGCGAGAACTTCTTCTGGAGCAGCGACCAG
Organism: uncultured Ardenticatenaceae bacterium; assembly: GCA_964398825.1. Taxonomy (GTDB): domain Bacteria; phylum Chloroflexota; class Anaerolineae; order Promineifilales; family Promineifilaceae; genus Promineifilum. The sequence goes on along the minus strand of CAYNOL010000052.1, from coordinate 12,885 downwards.
GCCATCGTCGCCGCCGAGGCGCGGGGTTGCAAGTTTTGCGGCCGTCTACCGGCCGTGGAAAAGCCGGGGGTGCAAACGCCCGCAGGTTGAAGACCGCAGCCAGGAAGGGAAGTGCATTGAAACATACCGGAGAGGGGTGCGGCGCGCCCTCAGTGCGTTTGTGCAGATTATTGAATTGATTTAGCACTCGGAGGGCGGGTCTGTGACCCGCCCTCTTTGCACAAGATGCGCATTAACACCAATCCCTCAAGGCGCTCAAGCGTGCACGACAAACAGGGAACGTGCTATAGCGTTCACTGAACTCGGTTGAAGGGAATGGTTGAGTGTGCTAGGGTTATGGAGGATGCATTTTGGGCACAACTATTAGGCTATGCGAAGTTTTATTGATTCTGAGGTCGCCCCATGAACTCTTCCGCTAACTTGTATCTCCCCGCTGACGCTGAACAGCCAGACGTCGAGAGCGCCGCGCCGGGGCCGCGCTGGCCGTTGCTGGCGGCCGTGGGGCTGCTCGCCCTGCTGCTGGGCGGGCTGGCCGGCTTCTGGCTGGGGCGCGCCCAGGGGCCGGCGGCCGACTCCGTCGATGTGGGCTTTGCGCGCGATATGAGCGTCCACCACGAGCAAGCCGTCCAGATGTCGGCCCTCATCTACGACCGCACCGAGGACGAGGCGATCAAGTCGCTGGCCTTCGACATCCTGACCACGCAGCACGGGCAGATCGGCATCATGAACGGCTGGCTCGACGCCTGGGGCATGCCGTGGACGAGCGCGGGGCCGCAGATGGCCTGGATGGGCCACCCCACGACGGGCCTGATGCCGGGCATGGCCACGGCCGAACAGATGAACGCCCTCCGCGCCGCCCATGGCCACGAGGCCGACGTCATCTTCCTGCAGCTCATGATCCCCCACCACGTCTCCGGCGTCGAGATGGCCCGGCACGCGGCCGACCACGCGCAGTACGAGACGGTGCGCCTGATGGCCCAGAGCATGGTGACGGCCCAGGATTTGGAGATCGCCTACATGCAGGAGCTGCTGCAAGGCAAGGGCGAAGCGCCCATGCACACCGAGCCCGCCCACGAAGCCGAAGACGGGCACGAACATTAATCTTTTAAACACGGATTTCCACGGATAAGACGGATTTCCACGGATAAGAAAATCCGTTTTAATCCGTGTGAATCCGTGTTAATAATATTCTTCCTGGAGCCGCTTTGTGAGACGCCTTTCGAGTTATATAGTTCTGTTTGTCGTTCTATGCCTGGTCGCGCTGACCACGGCCGCGTGCCGGCAGACGGCCGAGCCGGCCGACGGCGCGCCGGACGTGGTGATGACGCTGGCCACGGTCGACGACGCGCCGCTGGTCATGGGGCCGTTCCAATGGCTCGTCACGCTCCACGACGCCGACGGACGGCCGATCGATGATGCCGTGGTAACGCTGCGCGGCGACATGAACCACGCCGGCATGGTGCCCGTCGAGGCGACGGCCGAGCCGCAAGGGGACGGCGCCTACCTGGCCGACTTCGAATGGACGATGGCCGGCGAGTGGTTCGTCACCGTTGACGCCACCCTCAGCGACAGCCGCGTCAAGTCGGCCGTCCACGAGTTCGCGGTCAGAGTGAGATAAAGAATTAGCCACGGATTCATACGGATGAAACGGATTTATTATGATCCGTTTCATCCGTCTAAATCCGTAGACAAATCTTCGCTAATGATCACCCTAGACGACATCCCTGTTCAGACGCCGGGACCGGACGGGCTGTACCGGCCGCCGGGGCGCGATCTGTTGCGATTGCCGATCATCGGCCGCCTGCTGCTGTGGCGGCGCGGCCGTCTGCTGCTGCAGATCCCCCTGCTGCTCGTCGCCCTGCTGTTCATCTACGACGGCTTCACCGGGCCGCGCATCGCCCCGCAGAATTTGGCCACCGTCGGCATCTGGGTCCACTACCGCGGCGTGATCATCCTGGCCCTGCTCTTTCTGGGCAATCTGTTCTGCATGGGCTGCCCGTTCACCATTCCGCGCACGCTGGCGTTGCGTCTCAGCCGCAGCGGCCGCCGCTTTCCGCGCGTGCTGCGCAACAAGTGGCTGGCCGTGGCCGCCTTCGTCGGCTTTCTGTTCGTCTACGAGTGGCTCGACCTGTGGGCCAGCCCGGCGCTGACGGCATGGGTGATCATCGGCTACTTCCTGAGCGCCTTCGTGCTGGAGGCGATGTTCACCGAGTCGCCGTTCTGCAAATACGTCTGCCCCCTCGGCACGTTCAACTTCGCCGCCTCGACGGTGTCGCCCACGCGCATCACCGTCACCGATCGGGACGTCTGCCGCACCTGCCCCGGCAAGGAGTGCGTCAACGGCTCGGCCGACGTGCTCGGCTGCGGCACGGAGCTGTTCGCGCCGGTCATGCGCTCCAATCTCGACTGCATGATGTGCCTCGACTGCGCCCGCGCCTGCCCCTATGACAACGTGGCCTGGGTGGTGCGGCCGCCGGGCGAGGAGCTGACACAGAACGCCTGGCCCCGCCGTTGGGACGTCTCCTTCCTCATCCTCGTCTTCGCCGCCACGTCGCTCAGCAACGCTTTCGGCATGGTGCCGCCGTTCTACGATCTGGTGGCGTGGCTGGCGGGCGTGCTGGGCACGGCGAACGAGTTCCTGCTGTTGGCCATCGTCTTCGCGGTGATGAACCTGCTGCTGCCGGCGGCCGTCGGCCTGGGGGCGGCGTGGCTCAGCCGGGCGTTGGCCGGGCAGGACGAGCCGCTGCGCGTCTCCTTCAGCCGCTACATGCCGGCCGTCATGCCGGTGGCCTTCGCCGTCTGGCTGGCCCACTACCTGTTCCACTTCGTCACCGGCGCGCTGGCCATCATCCCCGTGTTCCACACCTTCCTGCTCGACCACGGCATTGGCCTGATGGGGCCGGAGCCGAATTGGCAGCTGGGGGCGATCATGCCCGGCGACTGGATCTTGCCAATGCAGACGGTCATCGTCCTGCTCGGCTTCCTGGGCAGCCTCTACGTCGGCAACCGCATCGGCCGACGCGAGTTCGGCTCCTCGGCCGTGGCCATGCGCGCGCTGATGCCGTGGCTGGTGGTGCTGGCCGCGCTGGCCGTCGCCTCGCTGCTGACGTTCAACTTGCCGATGGAGATGCGCGGTACGATCTTCCTGGGCGGATAAACAACTATGAAACGAACCGGCCCGCTCCTCATTTTGGCCGCTCTCCTGCTCCTCGTCGTCTGGGGCGCGCCGGCGGCGCGCGGCCACGGCATGGGCCGGCCGCAGGTGCTGAACCAGCCCGCCGGGCCATATCTGCTGTCGGCCTGGACCGACCCCGACCCGCTGCGGGCCGACGAAACCCACGTCGTCGTGGCCGTCATCAACCCCGACAACCAGGAGCCGATCGTCACCGGCGTCGAGGTCTCCGTGCTCATGCGCTCGCTCGACGACCCGGCGCGGCAAGTGACCAGGACGGCCGGCACCGACTACGTCAACCAGCTGCTCTACGCCGCCGAATTCGATGACGAGGTCAGCGAGGGGCGCTGGCGCGTCGAGCTGAGCGTCGACGGGGAGCGCGGCGCGGGAGACGGCGTCGGCTTCGACGTCGACGTGGGCCCGCCGCGGACGTTCAACTGGCTGTGGATCGGCGTCGGCGGTGTGGGGCTCATCGTCGTCGCATGGATGGTGAGCGCCATGCGCGGCGACGCGGCCGACCAGGGGCAACGGCGTCGCGCGCGGCCGCCTGCCCGCTAATCCCCCTCGCCCCAGCCCGCCGGCTCGCCCGCGCCGCGGAGCGCTGTTTGCGCGGCCGTTTGTGCAACAATTTCGCGCCATTTTCACGAGATAATGTCGCTGTTGCACAACCGAGGCATCAACAGCCACGAAAAACGCCCCCGCCAAGGGTAGGCACTAATCCAGGATGATTCGGTATTTTATGGTTAACTGCACCCATATATGGGGGTATCCCGTCTGGCCTACACCTAATTGTTGGGACATCGCGAGAACCTCAAAGGCACCCAAAACAGGTGTCGGATTTTTTAACAATCAGCAATCCTAAAAAATCCACAGGTTTTAAGCCAATTTAGCCAAATCGCCATTGTCCCCCCCGCGGGGGTGTGTTAGAATGCCCAGACCATTGAGACCACGCAGCAGGTTCATCGTCGCCCGGTCTGGTGACAGGCGCGCGCCGGCGTGATTCTGTCGGGGACTTCGGGGTGCTTGGGAAGAGGGATCCCGACCACCCACTCAAGGGACCTCGCGCTCTGCACGACACTGTCCGATTTCAACATAAGCGGGTTAACCGAGCATACTGTCTGCCTGTTGGCCGCTTGCCGAGGGAAGGGATGTATATGACCACGATTCCGCCTGAGACTGTCTGGAAGGCAACTCTGGGTGAATTGGAGATGCAAATGACGCGTGCCACGTTCACCACCTGGCTGCAGGGGACGAAAGCGCTGTCATTCGCCGACGACGAGTTCGTCGTGGGCGTGCGCAACGATTTCGCCAAGGATTGGCTGGAGAACCGGCTATACGACCTCATCGTCCGCACGCTCTCCAGCGTCGTCAACCGTCTGGTCTCGGTGCGCTTCGTCGTCTGGTCCGACGAGCTCATCGCCCCGACGACGGCGATGATGAACCACAACGGCCGCGCCGAAGTCATCCCCCAACCCAGCCGCGAGCCGGCCGGCAGTCCTCGCCGCGCCGATGACGTTGCCGACGAGCCCCCCCTCAACAAGCGCTACACCTTCTCCACCTTCATCGTCGGCGCCAACAACCGGCTGGCCCACGCCGCCGCCCTCTCCGTGGCCGAGAACCCCGGCCAGACGTACAACCCGCTGTTCATCTACGGCGGCGTCGGATTGGGCAAAACCCACCTGCTGCACGCCATCGGCCACCGCTGCCACCGCGACGGCTACCGCGTGCGCTACATCTCGGCCGAGACGTTCACCAACGACCTGGTCATGGCCATCCGCACCAAGCAGACGCCGGAGTTCCGCGAGCGCTACCGCACCGTCGACGTGCTGCTCATCGACGACATCCAGTTCATCGCCGGCAAGGAAGGCACGCAGGACGAGTTTTTCCACACCTTCAACGACCTGCACAGCCACGGCAAGCAGGTCATCATCAGCAGCGACCGGCCGCCGAAGTCGCTGGCGACGCTGGAAGAGCGGCTGCTGTCCCGTTTCGAGTGGGGGCTGACGGCCGACGTGCAGGCCCCCGACGAGGAAACCCGCCGCGCCATCCTGCTGGCCAAGGCCGAAGAGCTCAACTGCTATGTGCCCGACAACGTGCTGGAGTTCATCGCCCACAACTCCCGCCAGAACATCCGTGAGCTGGAGGGGGCGCTGAACAAGGTGGTGGCCTACGCCAATCTGACCGGGCAGCGCATCGATCTGGAGCTGGTCAATCTGGCGCTGGCCGACAGCCTGCGCCGCCCCGAACGCATCAGCGTCGACCAGATCATCGACATCGTCTGCCGCTACTACAACGTGACGGCCGAGGCGCTCATCAGCAGCAGCCGCAAGAGCACCATCGCCCACCCGCGCCAGGTGGCCATGTACCTGGCCCGCACGGAGACGGAAGCGTCGCTGCCGCAGATCGGCGCGGTCATGGGGCCGCGCGACCACACGACGGTGCTGCATGGCGCCGAGAAGATCCGCTCGCTGGTGGACACCGACCCCCAGCTGCGGCGCGACCTGATGGAGATCAAAGCCATGCTCTATGAGCGGGCCGAAGTGATCACCCATTAAGAGCGGCAGGAAAATTCCGAGGGACACAAAGACGCCGGGGCGCACACCAGATGCGCCCCGGCGTCTTTGTGTTCGGCTTTGGGCGGGGGTTCGATTAGGGAATGTTGCTTGGCAGAGGCCAAATCGTTTATTATTCTAGACTAGTGAGCCGGAGCAACGATTATCGACGCGCCCTTGTGGCCTCGCAATTTCACCAGGCCCGCCGCCGCGCGGCGCTCGAGTCGATCCTCGCCCGCTTTTCCGGCCGGCCCGTGGCCTTGCTGTCGTTCGACGATGTCATCGACAAGTTGGGGCTCAGCGGCCAATCGAGCGCCGGCGTGACGCAGATCGACATCGACGCCATCGTCGGCAGCGTCGGCCGCTATCAGGATTTCACGCGCACCTTCCTGCCCCGCCTGGAGTCGGACGAAGACCGCTGGGTCAAAGTCGGCGCGGCCGCTCCCAGCGTGGCCGACCTGCCCCCTATCGACGTCTACAAGATCGGCGAGGTCTACTTCGTGCTCGACGGCAACCACCGCGTCAGCCTGGCCCGGACGCAGAACTTGCGCTATATCGACGCCCGCGTCACCGAGGTGCGGACGCGCGTACCCATGCCGCCCGGCGCCGACCCCAACGGCCTCATCATCGCCGCCGAGCAGCGCGAATTCCTGGCCTACTCCCGGCTCGACCTCACCCGCCCCGGCGCCGACCTGCGCGTCAGCGTCCCCGGCCAATACCGCCACCTGGAGAGCCACATCGAGGCGTTCCGCTTCATCCGCGAGGAGAGCGAGGGGCGCGACATCCCGTTCGACGAAGCGGCCACCCGCTGGTATGACGAGACGTACCTGCCTCTCGTCGAGGCCATCCGCGAGCAGGGCATCCTGCGCTACTTCCCCGGCCGCACGGAGACGGACTTCTTCGTTTGGCTGGCCCGCCACCGCGCCGAGTTGGAGAGCGTGCTCGGCGTGGCCATCGCTCCCGACGTGGCCGTGGCGCGGCTGCTGTCGCGCGTGCGCGAGGCGAAGCCGGCGACGGACGCGCCGCTGGTGACCCGCCTGCGCCGTCTCACGCGGCTGGAGCCGGCCGACCCCGGCGCGGCCATCACCCAGCGCACGTGGGCCCAGGAGCGCGCTCTCGGCCGCTACTCCGACCACCTGTTCGCCGCCTTTCTCCACCCGCTGGTGCTCGACGAAACGAACGGCCGAACGGCCGCCGAAGGGTGCCGACTCGGCCTGGCCACCGCCATGGCGCTGTGCGAAGCCGAGAGCGCCCACTTCTACGCGCTGCTCATCCTCGACCACGACCCGCCAACTGCGGCGGAATCGGCTACAATATACGCCGTTCGCCGCATGCTGGCCGCCCAGCCGTTTCGCGCCGACCTGCTGATCGAGCGCGGCGACCCGGTGGAGTGGACGAAGCGCGTCGGCTTTCTTAACGATTTGGTGGTGCTGGAGCGGGATTTCGCCCAGGCGCCGGGCGAACGCGAGACGCCGTCGCGCGCCGTCCGCGCCATTGTGGGCGAGCTGCAGCGGCCCATCCTGATCACCGGTGGCGCCACCGGCAGCGGGAACGTTCCCCCGGTGCCGCGACGTGTGCTGCTGGTCCACGACACGCGCCGTGCCCTGGATGAGGCGGTGTTCATCGGCGCCTATCTGGCCGAGCGCTGGCGGGCCGACATCACCATCTTGCCGCTGAGCAACGGCCGGGACACGCAAGAGCGGACGCACGGCATCGCCCAATACCTGGCCCTGCACGAGGTCACGGCCACGTTCCTCGACCCGGCGCGGCCCGACAAGGCGGCCGAAGCTGTGGCCTATGCTCTGGCCCACAACACCGCCGCCGGCGAGTTCGACCTGCTGCTCATCACCGGGCCGGATCGCGGGCGGAAATCGAAACATACACAACAACAGACGGAGCAGCTGTGGTCAGTGATGGAACGCTGGCCCCACCCCGTCCTCATCGCTGCCTGAGACGACATACGGAAAGGAATCTGGAAGGAAGAGAAGGAATAGAAATCTATGGCAACCGATTGGTATAAGCTTACTTACGACCAGGTATTACAGGAAGTCGGCAGCTCGATCGACAAGGGATTGACGACCGACGAAGCGCGACAACGCCTGGAGCGCCACGGCCCCAACGAGCTGCAGGAAAAGGCAGGCCGCACGACGCTGGAGATTTTGTGGGAGCAGTTCGCCAACATCCTGACGCTGCTGCTCATCTTCGCCGCTGTCGTGTCGTTTATCCTGGGCGACTGGATCGAGGCCGTGGCCATCCTCATCATCGTCGTGCTCAACGGCCTGCTGGGTTACACCCAGGAGCACCGCGCCGAGCAGTCGATGGCGGCGCTGAAGAAGATGTCGGTGCCCACGGTGCGCGTGCGGCGCGACGGCCGCGTGCAGGAGATCTCCGCCCGCGACCTGGTGCCCGGCGACGTGGTCGTGCTGGAGACGGGCAACATCGTCCCCGCCGACGGCCGCGTCACGTCCAGCGTCAACCTGCGCGTCGAGGAAGCGGCCCTGACTGGCGAATCGGAACCCGTCGACAAGGAGCAAGACCTCGTCTTCACGGACGATCTGGCGCTGGGCGACCGGCGCAACATGGTCTATAGCGGCACGCTGGTCAACTACGGCCGGGGTGAGTACGTCGTCACCGGCACGGGCATGGAAACGGAGCTGGGCCACATCGCCAACCTCATCCAGGGCGTCGAGGCCGACTCTACGCCGCTGCAGCAGCGCCTCAACCGGCTCGGCCGCGTGCTGGCCTGGGCGGCGATTGCGCTGGTGCTGGTGGTCATCGCCCTCGGTTGGCTGACCGGCACGCGCGACGTGCGGACGCTGCTGCTGACGGCCGTCAGTCTGGCCGTGGCCGCCATCCCCGAGGCGCTGACGGCCGTGGTCACCATCGCCCTGTCGCTCGGCGCGCAGCGCATGCTGAAGCGCAACGCCCTCATCCGTCGCCTGCCGGCCGTGGAGACGCTCGGCTCGGTGACGGTCATCTGCTCCGACAAGACGGGCACATTGACGCTCAACCGCATGACCGTCCAGGTGCTGGACATGGCCAACCAGTCGTTCAACTTCGTCCATAGCGACGAGACAAACCGGCTGGAGCTGAAGCGCGAAGAGGGGCAGCCGGCCCCCCGCCCCGGCGATAACCCGACGCTCGACCTGCTGCTGATGGGCGGCGCGCTGAACAGCGACGCCACGCTGAGCGACTTCGAGGACGACCAGGCGCTGGGCGACCCGACCGAGGCCGCGCTGGTCAACGCCGCCGCGCTGGCCAATCTGCGCAAGCCGGTGCTGGAGCAGGCCTTCCCCCGCGTGGCCGAAGTGCCGTTCGACTCCACCCGCAAGCGCATGACCACACTCCACCGCATGCCCAAGTCGAGCGCCGACCTGCCGGCCGGCCTCGTGTCCATCTGGGAGCAACAGACGACGCTGGCCAACAACCGCCCCGACTACGTCGCCTTCACCAAGGGGGCGATCGACGGTCTGCTCAATATCACCCCCTCCGTCTGGGAAGAGGGCGAGGTGAAGCCGCTCGACGACACCTGGCGCGAGCGCATTATGAAGGCCCATGACGAGATGGCCGCCAAGGGGATGCGCGTGCTCGGCGTGGCCCTGCGGCCGTGGGACAGCGCGCCCAACGACACGTCGGAGGAGGCGCTGGAGCAAGACCTCATCTTCCTGGGCATGTTCGGCATGATCGACCCGCCCCGCCCCGAGGTGAAGGAAGCCGTCGCCAACTGCAAGGCGGCCGGCATTCGCCCGGTCATGATCACCGGCGACCACCCGCTGACGGCCCGCCACATCGCCCAGCAGATCGGCATCAGCGACAACAACAACTTCATCACCGGCCAGGAGCTGGATCGCCTGACGCCCGAGGAGCTGCAGGAGCGCGCCCGCGACACGGCTGTCTTCGCCCGCGTCTCGCCGGAGCACAAGCTGCGTCTCATCGATGTCTATCAGAGCCAGAACAACATCGTCTCGATGACCGGCGACGGCGTCAACGACGCCCCGGCGCTGAAGAAGGCCGACATCGGCGTAGCCATGGGCATCACCGGCACCGACGTGGCCAAGAGCGCGGCCGAGATGGTGCTGCTCGACGACAACTTCGCCACCATCGTAGCCGCCGTCGAGGAAGGGCGCATCATCTATGACAACATCCGGCGCTTCATCAAATATCTGCTGACGTGTAACGCCAGTGAGATCGCCGTGATGCTCATCGGCCCGCTGCTGGGTATGCCGCTGCCGTTGCTGCCGCTGCAGATCTTGTGGATGAACCTGGTCACCGACGGCTTGCCGGCGCTGGCGCTGGGCATCGAGCCGCCGGAGAAGGACGTCATGAAGCGGCCGCCCTACTCGGCCACAGAGAGCGTCTTCGGCCGGGGCATGCCCACCTTCATCTTCGTCTTCGGCGTCGTGCTCAGCATCCTGGCGCTCATCACCGGCTACTGGCTGTGGTCAATCGACGATGAGGCGTGGCAGACGGCGCTGTTCACGACGCTGGTTTTCGCCCAGCTGGGCATGGCTTTGTCGGTGCGCTCGGAGCGCGAGTCGCTGCTGCGTACCGGCCTGTTGACCAACAAACCGATGCTGGGGGCCATCGCCATCACCGTCATCCTGCAACTGGTGCTGGTCTACTGGCCCCCGGCGCAGGAACTGTTCCACCTCGTGGCTCTGCCCGTCCGCGATCTGCTCATCTGCGTCGCGGTGGGTATGTCGGTCATCATCCTGGTGGAAATCTGGAAGGTGTTTGCTCGCCGGCGGGCGCAGGATTAAGAAGAAGAATTAAACACGGATGGGACACGGATGGGACGGATTTAACGGATTTCTTTCATCCGTAATATCCGTTCAATCCGTGTCCTTTCCGTGTTTATTTTCTTACGCTACGTTCGGGCCGAAGGTGTCCATGAAGTCGGCCGGGATGCGGATGGGCCGCCCCGTGGCCAAATCGACGAACACCCACAGCGCATACGACCGCGCCAGCAGCACCCCGTCGCGCACGCGCGTGATCTCGTTGTGGCGCACGGCCGTCGCCCGCCGCACGTCGGACAGATAGGACGTCACTTCCAGCTCGTCGTCCATCAGCGCCGGCTCGCGGTACTCGATGCGGTATCGCCGGGCCACAATCGCCACCCCCCGCTCCATGATTCGCCCCATCGACCAGCCGTAGGCGGCCGCCGCGCCGACGTTGCACTCCTCGATGTAGGCCAGGTAGTTGGCGTTGTTGACGTGCTGCGCCTGGTCGAGGTCGCGCCACTCGACGCGCCGCCGCATGCGGAACACCCCCGGCGGGGGCGGCGGCGGCGCGGGGAACGGCTCCCGCCGCTCGCCCGCCACCGTCTCGGGGTGCAGAAAGGCGGCGACCATCTCCGGCGGCACGGTGGCCGGGCGCAACGTCTCGGCGTTCAGATAGACCCACTCCGTCGACGCCGTGGCCACCGGCTCGTCGCTGCTGGCCAGCCGCAGCTCGTACATGCGCCGCGAGCGCACCCGCCGGAAATCCCCCACCCAGGTGCGAACGATGACTGTGTCGCCGTAAACCAGCGGCCGCAAGTAGGTCACGTCCGTCTCGCGGATGAGCCACTGGTGCCCCATCCGGCGGTAGCGCTCCACGTCGTAGCCGACGGCGGCCGAGGCGTCGAACGCCGCTTCCTGCATGTAGCGCAAGTAGTTGGCGTGGTTGACGTGGCCGTAGGCGTCGCACTCGTAGGAGCGCACGCGGAAGGCGCGCTCGATGACCGTTCGGGGCGCGCTCACGGCTTGCTTTGTCCCTGCTGCGCGGCCGCTATCCGCGCCTGCCGCTCGGCCTCGTAGGTGGCGTCGTAGCGCGCGGCCAGCTCCAACAGGTAGTCGCGGAACTCGGCCCACTGCGCGGCGATGCTCGTTCGGGCGCGCTTCACCTCGGCGCTCTCCTCGCGGCGGCGGATGAAGCGGTAGATGGCGCGCATCAGGGCGCTGATGCGGGTGCGGGCGAACTCGATGATCTCCCCGGCCAGATTGAGCATGGGGCTGGTGCGGGTCTCTTCCAGCGTGCGGTGCAGCGCGGCCGAGGCGACGGCGGCGCGGGGCAAGGTGTCGAGGTAGCCGCGGCTGATCATATAGTTGAGCAGGAAGGCGCGGTGCCAATAGTAGCTGAGCTTCTCGCTGGCGTCGTAGACGCTGAGGACATAGACCACCGTCCGGTAGAGATTGCGCAGCACGTAGATGACCAGGTCCACCGGCAGCATCAGGCAGCCGGAGAGGCAGCCGGACGAGCGGTTGCGGTTTACCTCGCGGACGACGGCCGGAGCGAGGACGCGACCGTGGCGCCGGGCGATGTCGCGCGGCATGCGGCGGCGGAAGTAGTGCTCCAGCAGGGAGTCGACGAACGGGATGGGGATGAGTATCGCCAACCCGGCGAACGTCGCGTCGGCATAGACGAGCCAGTCGAACTCGGTGATGTCGGATTTGGCCATAGAACAAGAGATGAAACCACAGATTACACAGATTTAAGATCCAGAGGGATTATCCGCAGATTTGGCAAATTTGGCAGATTTTTATAGAGGGGATTGGGGATTAGAGATTGAGAGAGTGCGAGACTTGGAGACTGACCCACTGGCCTGCTGAATACTGCTCACTGCTCCAAATAAGCCAGCAACTCCCGCAACCCGATGATCGTCTTGCTGTCGTGGAACGCGCGGGCGTCGAGCATCTGGCGGACTTCGTCGAGGGAGAGAGCGACGAGCTCGATCTCCTCGGTGGCTTCGGGGTTGGCCTCGACGGGGGTGAGGTCGAGGCCGAGGAAGACGTGGATGATTTCGGTGCAATAGCCGGGGGAGACGTAGAACTCGGCCGCGGGGATGAGGCGGCCGGCGCGGTAGCCGACCTCTTCGCCGAGCTCGGCCTGGGCGCGGGCGGCCACGTCGTCGTCGGGGCCTTCCAGCTTGCCGGCGGGGATCTCCAGCAGCGGCCGGCCGGCCACGGGGCGCGGCTGCCGCACCAGCAGCACGCGCTCCCCCAGCAGCGGCACGACGGCCACGCCGCCATGGTGCTCCACTACGTCGAACGCCACCACCTGGCCGCCGACCCGCACGCGGCCGCGCTTCAGGCGAATGATCGCCCCTTCGTACACCGTTTCCTGCTCAAGCCATTCGGACATGGGGGAGATAAAACCACAGATGACACAGATTTTAGGAGG
>CAYNOL010000051.1:0-20483 GCA_964398825.1 uncultured Ardenticatenaceae bacterium | reverse complement strand
AATGTCAAGGGGCAATTTTACAGAACGTTTGTTTCATTCGTCCAGAGTGCGCTAGAATACCGCGCGGTAAATCATCCCATAACAACGAGAGGAACCCCATGACCCAACAAATCCCCGTAGAACGCCTGACCTTCACCCTCTTCGGTCTTATGACCGAGACGTTTGAGAATGTCTTCGGCATCTTCCTGGACAAGGGCACGTCGCTGTTCGAGACGCTGGACGGTGTTACGGCCGAGCAGGCGTCGCGGGCCACGAGCGGCCGTTGCGCCACGCTGGCGGCGCAAGTCAACCACATCCGTTTCTATCTCGACGTGCTGGAAGGGTACATGCTGGAGAACGCGCCGCAGAACGTCGACTGGCAGTCGAGCTGGCAGATCACGACGGTGACGGCCGAGGAGTGGGAATCGCTCAAGATGGGGCTGCGCGAGAGTTACAGCCGCGTGCGCCGGACGATGGAAGGGTTCGACTCATGGGACAACGACCACCGCATCGGCGGGGCGTTCGGCATCGTCGTCCACACGGCACATCATTTGGGGGAGATTCGGCAGATGTTGTGTGTTCTCGGAGAGTAGCACGTTTAACGTCAAGCGTTAAACGTGATCCGATATAATTTAATCCTGTGATTAAGAGCTTTCGCGATAAAGAGACCGAACAAGTCTTCAACCGTAGACTATCGCGCAAGCTTCCGGCCGACATTCAACAAACGGCACTGCGAATGCTTAACCGTTCTGAGTCACTTCAGGATTTGCGCGTGCCGCCTGCTAATCGTCCAGAAAAACTTTCGGGTGATCGGTCGGGGCAGTTCAGCATCCGCATGAACGACCAATGGCGAATCTGCTTCGTTTGGCAAGATAACGATGCCTACGATGTTGAGATCGTGGATTGTCACAGGTGAATGAAGATGACAGACGATAAATTGATGGCTGTATCGCCCGGTAAAGTTCTGCTGGAAGAATTCCTCATTCCGATGGACATCAGCCAAAATCGCCTCGCGCTCGATATTCGCGTCCCGGCCCGACGGATCAATGAGATCGTCCATGGCAAGAGACGCATCACGCCGGATACGGCCTTGCGACTGGCTCGCTACTTCGATATGTCACCGCGGTTCTGGCTGGGTCTACAGATGGATTACGATCTGGATGTGGCCGAGGATGAATTGGCCGAACGGATTAGCCGCGAGGTGCAAATGTATAGCCAAATCTAGGCGGTCGTCGACTTCTCTGACAAACGCGCCAGTGTTGCCAACAGTATCAGCAACACTCCCAACGCCGCCAACTGCACCAAATGGAATCCTCCCCACACCAGCGGCGTCGTCTCCTTAAACGCATCGACGAACAGCCGCCCGGCGGCATAGACGGCGGCCGAGACGAGGAACGGCCGCCCGTCCACGCCTCGGAAGCGCGGCCCCGTCGCCATCCACCACGCCCCCAGCGCCGCCGCCCCGGCCAGCACCTCATAGAGCTGCACCGCGTGCCGCCGCACGCCGTACACGTTGATCCCCCACGGCAACGACGTCAGCGAGCCGTAGCCCGCTCCGCCCAGGAAGTCGGCCAGGCTGACGGTCATCAGGAACACGAGCACCCCCGGCGCCAGCGCGTCGAGCGCCGGCCAGAGCGACAGGCGACGCCAGCGGCCGTAGAAGAACGCGGCCGCCAGAGCGATGGCCACGCCCCCGGCCGCGTGATAGCCACTGGTCAGCGGCCAAATGATGCCCAGCAGATTGTCGTCGTACGATGCCCAATGGAGCATCACGAACACCAGCCGCGCCCCCACGAAGCCGCCCAACACGACCACCGACGCCACTGCGTACAGCCGCTCCGGCTCCTGCCCCACCCGCCGCGCGCCTCGATCCACGGCGAAGAGCGCCAGCCACACGCCGAGCAGGTAGATGAGCGGGGCAGTGGGCAGGCCGATGGGGCCGATGTTGAGGTAGGGGAGCATGGCAGCAAGCAGTAAGCAGTGCGGTAGTATTCAGTAGGTCAGTGAATCAGTAGGTCAGTCTCCCAGTCTCCCAGTCTCCGTACTGATCCACTGACCTATCGACCTATCGGCTATTCCAACAGCTGCTCCACCCGATCCACCAACACCGCCTGGCTGATCGTCCCGATGAGCACCTCGCGGACGACGCCGTTTTTGTCGATGAAGATGGTCGTGGGCAGATTGAGCACGCCGAAGAGGTTGTTGACGCGCATATCGTCGTCGACCAGCAGCGGGTAGGTCAGCCCGTGGTCGCGGGCGTACTGGGCGATGGTCGCGGCCGATTCCGCCTGGTTCAGCCCCAGGACGGCCACCTTGCCGTCGTAGAGGCGGCTGACGTTCTCGAAGTAGGGCATCTCGACGCGGCATGGTGGACACCAGGTGGCCCAGAAGTTGAGCACCACCGGCGTGCCGCCCCCGGCCGTGTAGTCGCGCAGGGTCACGGAACGCCCGTCAATCGTTTGCAGCGTGAAGTCGGGGGCCAGGTTACCCACATAGGGAGCGGTCAGCAGCGGCATGGGGCCGGTGTCGGGGTTTATCTCTCGCGACAGATACGTCCACCCCGCGCCGAGCAGGCCGACCAACAGGATGAGGGCAAGCCACTCCAACCGCGCGCGCATTACAAACCCGGCAAGGCCAGCGTGGCCAGAGGAATGGACGGACCGTCGCCGTCAAAGACGGGCCGGCCGGTCAAATCGTAGGTCATCGCCCCGTCGATCTGGATCGGCACGATCTCGCCCAGCGGCAGTTCGCCGGGGATGAGCACCAGGCCATCGATCTCCGGCGCGTCGCGATAGGTGCGGCCGACGCTCAGATTGTCGCCGTGCCCCTCGATCAGCACCGGCAGGGTGCGGCCGACCTGCGCCTGATTGCGTGCCAGCGAGATCGACTGTTGCAGCTCCATCAGCTCCGCCTGTCGCGCCTCTTTGACCGCCTCCTCCACCTGCCACGAGACCGTCGCCGACGGCGTGGACGCCTCGTAGGAGTAGGTGAACGCGCCGACGCGGTCGAAGCGCAGATCGCGCACGAACGTCTTCAGCCCTTCGAACTCCTCGTCCGTCTCGCCCGGATAACCGACGATGAAGGTGGTGCGGATGGCGATGTCGGGCATGGCCGCGCGCAGCTTTTCGACAGTGCTGTAGACCCACTCGATGTTGGCCGGGCGGCGCATGCGCTTCAGCGTCTCGCGATGGCCGTGCTGCAGCGGGATGTCGAGATAGGGCAGGAGTTGGGGCGTGGTGGCCATGGTCTCGATCAGTTCGTCGGTGACGTAGCCGGGATAGGCGTACATCAGCCGGATCCACGGGATGTCGGGCGCGGCCGTGGTGATCTCTTTCAGCAGGTGCGACAGGCCGTTTTTGATGCCCAGGTCATGGCCGTAGTCAGTGGTGTCCTGGGCGATGATGATAAGCTCGCGCACGCCGGCGGCCTTCAGGCGCGCCGCCTCGGCAGCGATGGCCGCGGGCGGGCGGCTGACGTGGGTGCCCTTGATCTGCGGAATGGCGCAGAAGGCACACGGCCGGCGGCAGCCGTCGGAGATTTTCAGGTAGGCGCTGGCCCCCTGCACCGAGGCGCGAAGCACGTTGCGCTCGTCGCGGCCGACGGTGGTGGCCTCGTCGGGCAAGTGGTAGAGCGGTTCGGGGTGCTTGCGGCGGCGCAATTGGCGCACAAACGGCACGATGTCCATCCAGCGCCGCGTGCCGATGACGCCGTCGATGCCCGGCGCCCACTCGACGACTTCGTCCCCATACCGCTGGGCCATGCAGCCGGCGGCGATGAGCAACTGGTTCGGTCCCTTCAGCTCGGCCAGCTCGCGCAGCGCGCCGATCGACTCCTGGCGGGCACTCTCGATGAAGCCGCAGGTGTTGACGATGAGCACACCGGCGTCATCGGGATCGTCCGCGGCGTCGAAGCCGGCCCGTGTCAGCAGGTCGGCCATGCCGGTCGAGTCGACGGTGTTTTTGCTGCACCCCAAGCTGAGGAGATAGAACTGCTTTTTCTGTTTTGCCTTACTCATCGGTTATCGTCGCCGGGGCGCGGGGTTATTGGGTCGTCCGCCAGCTCTCTTCGTGCCGCTCGCCACGGCCACCCAGACGGCCGAGGGCCACGTCGTTGATCGTCACGAAGACGCCCACCGCGTTGCCGGTAACGATGCGGGCTTCAGTTTGGGCCGTCCACTCGAACGCGTCGTTGGTCTTGGCGATGCCGCTGTAGACCACGCCGCCGTCGATCGTCACCTCAACCCAGGTACGCTCCAGGATGTCGAGCTGCAGATTGATCTCGTCCAGCGTAGCCGGCAGGGGCGGCCGCGTCGGAGTGGGAGTGGCCGCGCCGCCGGGGTTGTTGCGGCTGGTGTCGAGGATCATCGGCTGCTCGGTGCCTTCGATGAAGACGGTGGAGCCGGAGCCGGTCTCTGGCGGCGTCGGCGGGGGCAGTGTAGGCGTCGGCGTGGCGCCGGTCACGTCGGCCACGATCTCCTGCACGGCCGAGGTGAACTCCTGCATGATGTTGTCGTCGCCGCGGCCGAAGACCAGCGGGATGAAGCGGTTGGCGATGAGGGCCAGCGCGACAACCAGGGCCACGATGATGACGATCTGCAGAATTCCGCCCGAGCCGCCACCCCCACTGCCGGCGGCGTCGAACCCCTTGCCGTTGACTTCCAGGTTGACGGGATCGAAAAACGGCTGGTCCTGCCGCTCCACCAGCGGGTTATCGGGGGATATCTCCTGCTCGGGCCGGGCTGCCAGCGCCGCGTCCTGCCCCTGCACCGCCAGATAGCGATCCAGCAGCGGCTGGGGGTCGAGCCCCAGAAAGCGGGCGTAGTTACGCAAAAACCCACGCGCGTGGACGGGCGTGGGTAATGCACTGTATTGCCCGTTCTCCAGCGCGCTGAGAAAGCGCACATTGATTCGGGTTTTAGACTGGGCGTCTTCGAGCGTCAGCCCTTTGTTCTCTCGGGCTTCGCGCAAAATGTGGCCGATCTCGTCCATGCGGGCGTCGATCGTTCCTTCCGGGCGGCCGGCTAAGGCCGTCGCCGGTCAGCGGCAATGGCCGCTCGTCAGGCTTCGGCCTCGGCCGTCTCGGCCTCAGTCGCCTCAGCCTCGTCCACCTCGGTCTCTTCGATTTCGTTGGCGGCTTCTTCGACCACAGATTCTGCCTCTTCGGTCTCTTCAGCCACTAACGGCGCGCCTTCTTCCAGGACGATGACACGGAACTCGGGGTGGTGATCACCGCTAAGACGGACGGGAACCATGTGCTCGCCGACCTGGCGCAGCGGCTCGGTGCCGACCTTGCGGCGGTCGATCTCGGTGCCCAGCAGTTCGTTGAGCGTGTCGGCTATCTGTTGCGTGGTGACGGACCCGAACAGGCGGCCGTTGTCGCCGGCGCGGGCGGTGAAGGTCAGGACGACGTCGCGGATCTTCTCCGATAGCATGTCATACTCGGCGCGAAGCTCGGCCCGGCGGGATTCGGCGCGCTTGCGCCAGCCCTCGGCTTGTTTCATGACGTTGGGCGTCGCCATCACGGCCAGACCCTTGGGCAGCAGGTAGTTGCGGCCGTACCCGTCGGCCACGGTGTGGACCTCGCCGGCGTAGCCCAAGTTGTCAACGTCTTCTTTCAGCAATACTTTCATCGACTCAGACTCCTAAAATGAGAATCGCAGTTGAGGGGTCTCGCTGGGTTCGGCGCCCGGCGGCCGTGGCTGCGGAAAAATTCTTCAGGCAAACGAGTATGGTAGCAAATGACGAGTAAAATGGCAAACGGTGCCGCGGCCGGCGACAGTGCCTCATCCCTGTTCTAACGTCCCCTCGCGCGGCGGCCGGCCGGGTAAATCCATGTTGCGCCGACTTGCCCCTGTTTCATACAATAGGGCTTGTTCGCGCCCGGCTCAAACGTCGGGATTCGTGGTCTTTTCGACTATAATGCAGTCCTAAACCTTGAGGGCAAACATCGCGCAGCGAAGGAGATCGCAAGATGACCAGTGACAACCCCGTCGATCCGAACCAGTACGCCCATATCGCCAAATTCATCACTGAGGATCAAGACCCCAAGCAGGTGGCCAAGATTTACGAGAAGCTGAGCCAGCTGCTGACCAAAGGGGAAGAACCGCTCTACATCGCCGTGCAAAAGCCGGTGACGCTGGACCTGACGCCGGAAATTTTGGTGATGACCAATCGCCGGTTCATCCATTACACGCCAGACTTGTTCGGTCGCGCCCAGTTCACTGACTACATCTGGCGCGACATGCGCTCCGTCGACCTGGAAGAGAACGTCTGGCGGGCCACGATTACGATCAACGCCATCGACGGCGAGACGATCCGGGTGGACAATCTCGTGAAGGAGCAGGCTCGCCGCCTCTACGCCATCGCCCAGCAAATGGAAGAGAACGTGCGCGAGGAGCTGCGGCTGCGCGAGATGGAAGAGAAGCGCGCCGCCGCTGGTGGGGTCATCCTGGGCGGCTTGGGCGCGGTGACCAGAGGGGTCGACACCTCAGCCCCGGCCGAGGAACCCGTCCAGGCCCTCAGCAAGCTGAAGCAACTCATGGAAGCCGGGCTGATCACCCCGGAAGAGTACGAAACCAAGAAGAAAGAAATTCTGGCGCGTCTTTAGGGATCAGCTCCGGATTGGGACGGATGAAACGGATTTCGGTCTATCCGTAAAATCCGTCTAGTCCGTGAAATCCGTGGTTTAATGATTCGACAAATGAAAGAGGCCGGACTAAGTCCGGCCTCTTTTGGTTTCGGCAATCACCCGGCCTACGCTCTTCGCAGGCGGCGAGCACCGAAGACGACGAGGATGAGCGCCAGGCCCACCAGCGCCACGCCCCAATCCTCCAGGCCGGTTTGCGGCAGCGTCGACGGCGGCGTGGGGGTGGCGGCCACGGTGGGCGCGGCCGTCCCCGTCGCGCCGGGGGGCGTTTCGGCCGTTCCTGTTCCCGCGGCCGTCGTGGCGGTGGGCGTCTGCCCGGGCGCGGTGGTCGCCGTGGTGCCCGCGGCCGTGGTGGCTGTCGGTGTGGCCTCCGGGGCGACTGTCTGCGCGGGGTCGGGGGTCACTGTCTCGGCGGCGGTCGTGGGTGTGTCGGTGGGCGCGGTCGTCGCAGTCATTGTGGGCGCGAGCGTTGGTGACGGCGGAAGATCAGTTGCCGTCGCTGTGGCCGGCACAGTGGCGGTGGGCGTGCCCGGAAGTTGGGGCGTCGCGCCGCCCACCGGCGTCTCGGTGACGCCTCCGGGGGGCGTAGCTTGTTGGCCCGTTCCACCGCCGCCCTCGTCGGCCGGAGTCACAGTGATGGCCGACGGATAGCCGACACCCGGGGTCGGGGCCGGCGGGGTGGCCAACGGGTAGGCGTCCCCCGCGGGAGCCGTGGCCGGCGGGGTTCCCGGCGTGTCGTCGCCACCCGCTTCGTCACCGCTCTCGCTGGCCGCGGTGGGCGTGGGAGAGGACGCGGCTGATGTTGACGTGGACGCAGGCAGCGTGGACGCAGGCAGCGTGGACGCAGGCAGCGTGGACGCAGGCGCGGTCTCGTTCGACGCCGGCGTGGGCGTCGCGGATGCCGCGGTCGTCGCCGCGGCCGTTCCCCCGGTGACGGGTGTCGCCGAGCCACCTTCCGGTGTCGGCTCCATGGTCACGCCGATGATGATGACGGTCACAACCGGCGTCTCGCCCGGTGTCGACGTGACCGCCGGGATAGCGGTGACAGTCGCCTCGCCCGGCGGGACGGGCGTTCCGCCGGCCGGGTCAGGCGTACCCAGAGCTATGGACGTGGCGATAGCCTCGGCCGTCGCCGTCGCCACATCAGGATCGAACTCCTCGGTGGCCGTGGCCGTAACCTCAGCGATGGCTGTGGCCGTGTCTTCCGGCTCGGCTGTGTCCGTTGCCTCTGCCGTGTCCGCCGGTTCGGGTTCGCTCGTGGCTGTGTCATCGGGCCCGGTCGTGGCAGTAGGGTCGGCCGGCGGCGCGGGCGTGGCCCCGCCGGCAGCCTGGGTGACGGCTGCGGCCAGCGTCGGGTCGGCGGCGATCGTGGCCAGCATCTCGGCCGTGGCCGTCGCGTCGACCGGAGAAACACCTCCCTTCGGTGCTATCCCATCGGACGTCTCGCTCTCTGCCAACCCGGTCGCTTCGAGGTCCTCGCCCGGCTGGGGCGTCGCCAGCGTGTCCAGGTTCTCGGCATCAAGCGCCACCTGGGTAGCCAATTCGCGAGCCTCGATCGTCCAGGTCACGGCGGCGTTGGTAGCCAGGATGACGGCATTTTGGGTCTCGATTGCGGCGATCTCGGTTGCGCGGCCGCCGGCCTGGTTCATCAGCAAATAGCCGACGCTGCACAGCGAAAAGACAAGCAATGTACTCGTCAGCAGCGAAGCCAGGATGAGGAATCGCCGGTTACTGGACTCTTGACCATTGCCGTTGCCATTTCCGTTCGCTCCGTTGTCGTGCTCGTCCGGTTCGACGACAAACTCATCCGCACCCATGACACCACTCCTGTTCAGTCACCCGCCCACACAACGAGCGGCGAAGGGTAGGAATCCCGCTCTTCTGTGTTGTCAGACGTTTCAACTTGACGTAACATAACGACGATCAGTATATCATGTTTACATAGGGGTGTAAAGAACGCGAAATGCGGGTCAAAGTCATCATCAACTCCCGTTCGGGCCGCGGCCGGGGGCGCGAACAAACGGAAATCATCAACACCCTGGGCCGTCGCTACGGCGAACTCGACTTCTTCCCCACCAGGCGGCCGCGCCACGCGACGGAGCTGGCGGCCACAGCGGCCGACGAGGGGTATGACCTGGTAGTCGCCGCCGGGGGTGACGGCACAGTTCACGAGGTGGTCAACGGCCTGGTGCGCGGCGACAAAGCCGCCCTGCCGCTGGGGATCATCCCCATCGGTTCGGGCAACGATCTGGCATTCGGGCTGGGTTTCAAGGAAGACCCTGAGGAGTGTGTGAAGCGTGTCTTCACCGGCACGCCCCGCCCCATCGATCTGGCCCGCGTCACCGACGAGCGCGGCAAGACGGAAGTGGCCGCCAACAATCTGGGCATCGGCTTCGACGCCATCGTCGTGATGCGCACGGAGACCATCACCCGGCTCCATGGCTTCCCGATGTACTTCGCCGCCGTGCTGCAGACGATCATGTTCTACTACAACACCCCGTACCTGCAGATGACCTTCGACGGCGAGCCGGTCAACCAGGGCTCGCTGTTTCTCTATGGCGGGCTGGGTCAGCGCGGCGGCGGCGGCTTCATGCTGACGCCCGACGCCCGGTGGGACGACGATCTCATCGACACCTGCCTGGTCAACCCCATCGGCCGCCTGACAATGCTACGCATGCTGGGCAGCGCCATGAAAGGCACCCACATCAACTCGCGCCACGTCACCATGCGCCAGAGCCGCGAGATCACCGTCAGGTCGTCGTCGCCGATGCCGATCCAGCTGGACGGCGAGATGTTCGCCTACCCGCGCGACAACGTGCGCCAGGTGACGATCACCAGTCTGCCGGCGGCCGTGCAGATCATGGTCTAATCCCCAAGAAATTTATGCGCAATCTGGAACAAGCCCTACTGGATCATGAACTGATCGTTCTGCGCGTCATCGGCGAATGGCTAAGCCTCGATCTGACCGGCACCGACAAGGCCACAGCCGTGGCCCAGGTGCGCGAGGCGCTATCGCAAGTCGATCTCGTCTACGAAATGGAGTTTCTGGAACCGGAAGAGGCGGCCGCGCTGACCGAGCTGGTGCGGTTGGGCGGCCGCGCGCCGGTGGGTGTTTTCGCTCGCGAGCATGGCGAAGTGCGCCTCATGGGGCCGGGGCGCATGGAGCGCGAGGAACCGTGGCTCGACCCGGCCAGCCCGGCCGAATCGCTGTGGTATCGCGGCTTCCTCTACCGCGGCTTCGACCAAACGGATGAGGGCACGCTGGAGTTCTACTATATTCCCCAGGAGCTGCTCAACCGGCTGGCCCCCACCACGCCCGCCCTGCGCGAGCCGAAGCCGGCGGCCATGGAACCGAGCCTGCGCCCCGTGGACGCGCCCGCCGCCGTCCTGTCGCCGCCAATTGACGCCGTGGACGATCTGACCACGCTGCTGGCGCTGGCCCAGCGCACCGGCCTGCAGACGGATCGGCTGCCCAATCTGGACGGCCTGCTGATGAACCCCGGCCGGGACCGGCGCTCGCTGCTGCTGACGCTGGCGACGGAGATGGCGCTGCTGCGGCGGGCGGACGAACGGCTGCGACCGACGCGCGCGGCGATCGAGTGGCTGCAACAGAGCCGAGAAGCCCAGCTGCGCGCGCTCGTCGACGCCTGGAGCCGCACCGTCTGGAATGAACTGCGCCACACGCCCGGCCTTGAAGCTGAGGGGGACAACTGGCAGAACGATCCCCTGCTGGCGCGGACGGCGCTCATGGATGTGCTGCCGGCCGATGACCGCTGGTACCGCGTGGCCGACGTCGTAGCGACGATCCACCACCAGGACCCGGACTTTCAACGGCCGGACGGCAACTACGAGACGTGGTACATCCGCGACCCGGAGAGCCGCGCCTACCTCACCGGCTTCGAGAATTGGCACAAAGTCGAGGGGCGGCTGCTCCACTTCCTGATTCGCGGGCCGCTGTTCTGGCTGGGCATGGTGGAGCTGTCGGCCGACGCCGGGCCGGAGCGGGCGGCGTACCGGCTGGCTCCCCGAGCGCTGGCCTGGCTGGAAGACGAGCCCGCCTCGGCCGACGAGGTGCGCGTGCCGCTGGTCGTCCAGCCGGACGGCATCCTGCTTGTGCCCTACAATGCCAGCCGCTACGAGCGGTTCCAGGCGGCGCGCATCGCCGATCCCGAGCCGCTGGCGCCGGGCAAGCCGTATCGCTACCGGATCGTGCCGTCGTCACTGGCCGAGGCCCATGGCCAGGGCATCACCCCCGAGCGCATGGTGCAATTCCTGGAGAGCGCGTCGGGGCGGCCGGTGCCGACGAGCGTGCGCCGGGGCATCACCCGTTGGGCGGAGCGGGGTGTCGAGGGACGGCTGCAATCGGCCGTCGTGCTGCGCGTGGGCGACGCCGACATCCTGGAGACATTGCGCACCAACCCCAAGACCCGCGACTTCATCGCCGAAGCCCTCGGCGATCTGGCCGTCGTCATCCTGCCCGGCGAGTGGGAAAACTTCCGGCAGGCGGTGGCGCAGTTGGGGTTGTTGCTGGATGTGGAAGGGCTTTAGTGGTCAGTGAGCCGGTAGGTCAGTGAGCCAGCAGGTCAATAGGTCAGTCGCCCAGTCTCCTGGTCTCTAATCTCTATTCGTAGCCACAACGATCAACCGCTCGCTCTCCTCCCCAAACGGCGAACCGTCATAGTCGCCCTGGAGCGACACCAGCCGGTAGCCGGTCAGGCTGAGGAGTAGCTGGTATTGGTGGGGGTAGAGGTAGTAGTAGCGCATGCGGGCCTTGGTGCGGGCGGGGTCTTTCCCCGTGGGGGATGCACCTTCCTTCTCGTAAATCCATGTCACATCGACGGCTTGCTCGCCGGGAATGGCTTCGTAGGCGGTGTATTGGCGGATCGTCTCGCCATAGCGCTCGTCGATTAGCTCATCTTCCAGCACGAAGTCGGGATCGTCGGCCGCCACCGACAGCTGCATCGGGTTGGCCACGTCGAGCAGCAGCCGGCCGCCCAGCCGCAGCAGGGCGTGCAGCCGCTTCAGCGCCGCCCCCGCCGCCGGCTCGTCGAGGTGCATGAAGGTGTTGTAGCCGAAGAGGATCAGCCCGAACTGCTCGCCGGGGGGCAACTGGAGCGCGCGAACGTCGGCGCTGACCAGCCGGACGCGCGCCTGCACGTCCGGCGGCTCGGCCGCCAGCCGCAATCGGGCGCGGGCCAACATCTCGGCCGACAGGTCAACGCCGGTGACATCCAGCCCCGCCCGAGCCAACGGCGCCAGCAAACGGCCGCTGCCGCAGCCGATCTCCAGCACCGGCCCGCCGCTCTCCCCGGCCAACCGCAGCACAAACGGAATATCCTCGGTCAGCTTGTCGTGGCTCAGATCATAGAATCGAGCGATGTGGTCGTACATGGCAAGGCTCCAGGAATTGACTACGGATTGACACGGATGAAACGGAATTTTTCTCATCCGTCTTCATCCGTGTCAATCCGTAGCTAAATCTTCCTTCTGATTAAACAAAGGCGCGCGTTTCTCCAGGAATGCAGCCATCGCCTCGATGTGGTCGGCCGACGGCCAGAGACCGACGAACAGCTCCGTCTCCAGCCGGTTCACCTCGGCCGGGGAGAGGCGGGCGGCGGCGTGGGCCAGCGCCTTGTTGGCCGCCAGCGCCTCGCGCGGCAGCCGCGCCAGCTCGGCCGCCCACTGGCGCGCCGCGTCGAGCGCGCTCTGCCCGGCCGGGGCGACACGGTGCACCAGCCCCAGCGCGTGGGCCTCGGCCGCGTCGAACGTCCGCCCGGTCAGCAGCAGCTCCATGGCCCGGCCCAACCCGACGAGCGCCACCAGCCGCGCCGTGCCGCCCCAGCCCGTTGTCAGGCCGTTGTGGATCTGACGGAAGGCGAAGCGCGCGCCCGCTGCGGCCACGCGCAGATCACAGGCGGTCAGGATCTCGCAGCCGCCGCCGACGGCATCGCCGTTGATCGCGGCGATGACCGGATAGGGCAGCCCGGCCAGCCGAGCCAGCGCGCCGCCCATGACCCGGTTGAGCCGCTCGCCCGCGGCCGCCTCGGGGTGGCCCGACAGCTCCCGCAAGTCGCCGCCGGAGACGAACGACTCTCCCGCGCCGGTGATGATCAGGCAGCGGATCGATGCATCGCGAGCCGCCACATCGACGGCCGCGGCGAACGCTTCTTGCGCCGCCCAGGTCAGGGCGTTGCGCGTCGCCGGCCGGTTCACCCGGATCAAGGCCAAGCCGTCGTCGACGGTGAATTCAATGCCGCTGCTCATAGAGTGAACGATAGCAAAAAAGGGGCGGCGGCGCATGTGGGGCGAGGGCAGGCGCAGGAGCGGGGCATACCAGTACTCTTTACTCAGTCACTTTAGATGATCTTAAGAGTCGTCGTAACTCACGCGGCGTATCATCATGGCTGTTGTGACCAAACGGGCCCACGCTGCTAATGTGGCCTGAAAACCCTGGAAGGAAATCATGAACGGAAGACGTGTACTCATCGTGGACGACGAGGCGCCGCTGCGCTTCTTGCTGAGCAAACAGCTCAGCCGCGCCGGTTTCGAGACGGCGACGGCCCCCGACGGCGCGACGGCGCTGGAGTCGGCGGCCGCGACTCCCTTCGACGCGATCGTCCTCGACGTGGTCATGCCCGGCATGGACGGCTTTGAGGTGTGCCGGCGGCTGAAGGCCGACGCCCGCACGGCCGAGTTGCCCGTCATCTTCCTGTCCGCCTCCAGCAGTGGCGAGTTCCGCCGGCGCGCCTTTTCCGTCGGCGCGGCCGACTTCCTGGCCAAACCCTTCCAGATCGAGCAGCTGCCCGTCTACATCGAAGCGATTTTGCGGCGCGCCACCGAAGCCGCCCCCGCCGCCGGTCGGGTCATTTCCGTCGTCGGCGCGAACACAGCGGCCGACGCCGCGGCCGTGGCGACTCGTCTGGCTGAGAAAACGGCCCTGCAGGGTCCCGGCCCGGTTATGCTCGTCGACCTGGAGTTGCCCGCGGGGAGCATCGGCGCGCGCCTGCAGCTATCGGGCGGCCCCAACGTGCGCGTCCTGCTGCAGAACACCGGCGAGCCGATCAATGACGAGACGATCGGCCGCGTCGCCCAGCGCTTCCACGGCGCGCTCGAGGTGATGCCCGCCCCCTACTCCCCGTCCCTCATCAGCCGGGGCGAGCCGGAGCCGCAACGGCTGACCGACATGCTGGACAACCTGACCGGGCGCGGCTACTGCGTGGTGGTGCATTTGGGAACGCGGGTGACCGAGCTGGCGCAGATCGCTCTGGCCCGCTCGGAAGTAGTCTGGACGGCCACAAAGGGGCGCGACATGGGCGAGCTGGCGGAGACGCTGGCCGCCGCGGGCGTCGCTCACGTCAAAATCTTGCCGGCCGTCGACGGCCGCCTTGATACCGCCGAGCCGGCCCAGGCCAAGCCCGGCCGCGCCCGCAAACCACGCAAGCAAGCCGAGCCGCTGGCCACGGCGCTGCTACCAACGGCCTGAGTCCGAGCCTCGCTCGTTGACCAGCGTTCGGCCCGGATCGCGGGCGATAGTCGTCAATTCGCGCAGCAGCGGTTGCAGCTCCTCGGGCGCGCTTTCCTCCGACGTCTCCACGGTGTGCTGCACGCCGGCCACTTCGACCGTCACCTTGTAGCAGAGGCGATCGACGCCCATGGTGCCCTCAAGACCTTCGTTGGGGTTCTCCGGCAAACAAAAGAAGTCGGCGTCGTCCACCTTGTTCAGCAGTCTCAGAGCATCTTCCGGTGGTAGCTGATTGGTGTCGACTACTGCCGAAACCTGCTGGCCCACAAACCCCCCGCTGCGTTCAAAATAGATTTTCATCGGACTTCTCTCCCATTCTCCGCTTGGCCCTAGCGCGAGCCTATCAGCGAGCGGAATACGCCCATCAACGAACCGGCGCAACCGGGCCGTTCCCCGCCTCCCTGATCCCGCGGGGCCTGCTCCTGCTCCACGTGGATGCCCACTTCCGCCCAACCGGCGCGGACGGCCTGTTGCTCCAGGCTGCCCTGGCCGTATAGCTGGCCGGCGGCTTCATACGTCTTGGCCGCGGCCGTGGCGAAGTTGGCCGATTCGCTTAGCTTGTCTTTCAAGGTCACGTACCAGATCTGCCCCGCCTTCTCCCACGCGTTGCCGCCCAGATTGACGGCCGTCACGTAAAACGCGCGGTTGGGGATGCCGGAATTGATATGGACCCCGCCGCTGTCGGCCTGGGTATTGACGTAGTCGTTCATGTGGCCCGGCTGGGGGTCCTTGCCCAGCACCGGATCGTTGTAGGCTGTGCCCGGCGCCATCATACTGCGGATGCCTGTGCCGTTGACGTTGCTGGTGAACAGCCCTTCGCCGATGAGCCAGTCGGCGTCGGCGGCCGAGTGCCCCAGCGCGCGCTGCTTGACCAGCGAGCCGAACACGTCCGACATCGACTCGTTGAGCGCGCCTGACTGGCCGTTGTAGATCAGGTTGGCGGTGTGTTGCGTCACGCCATGGGCCAGCTCGTGGCCGATGATGTCGACGGCGATGGTGAAGCGGTTGAAAATGCGCTGGCTCTCCGGCAAATCTTCATCGCCGTCACCGTAGACCATTTGGAAGCCGTTCCAGAAAGCGTTGTCATAGCCGGTGCGGAAGTGGACGGTGGAGTCGAGCCGCATGCCGAGGCCGTCGATCGAGTTGCGCTCGTAGACCTCGGAGAAAAGGGCGTAGGTCACCCCCGCGCCGTCGTAGGCCTCGTCGGCCGCCGGGTCTCCTGTGGGCGCGCCCCCCTCGCCGCGCAGTTGCCGCCCGGGCAGCGAGTTGCCGTTGTCGGCCGTGTAGATGACGCGCGTCAGACCGGGCGTCGCCTCCAGCAGTTGCTCCGGCGGCCCTTCCTTGGCGATCACCTCGCGCTGGACGCGCAGCGCTTCGGCCGAGACGATGTTGCGCAACGCCTGCTGCCGCTGCTCCGGCGTGCCGTTCTCGACGATCTCACGCATCATGTACGGGGGAATGATGCATTGTAGCGGGTGTCTGCATTGACTCATGAGCGATCTCCTTGGCGGGCCCTGGTTGAATCCCCTTCTGTTGCATTGTACAACAGTTGGGCGATCGACGTAAACAGGTGGGCCCGGGGTCTGAACAAGAGTTAAGTCGGGTTGGTCTGGAATCAAATCCGTCTCCTCCGTATAAATCCGTAACCAATTCTTGCCTCAAAATTTTAACGACGCTCCTATGGTAATGCGCGGGTGAATGGCTACAATAGGACAGTGAGGTCAACATGGACGTACACGGACTCAAACTACTGCTCGAATACGAAGTCAATCCGGACTCGCTGAACGATTATTACCAGTTCATCACCGGCCAGTACGTGCCCGCGCTGCAGTCCATGGGGCTCCAGATGAGCGAAGCGTGGCACACGGCCTACGGTCAAGCCCCCAACCGGCTCATCGGCTTCATCGCCGGTGACAAGCAGACCATGGATCGGCTGCTCGACAGCGAGCTATGGGGTGATCTGAACGAAGAGCTGGAGCGGTTCGTCAGCGACTTCAACTACAAGGTCGTTCCCTACCGCGGCGGCTTCCAGCTTTAGCGCGAGACAAGCGCCCGCTTCTACCCACACCCCTTTGCCCCGGCCGCCCTGGCGGGGTCGGTTCCCCCCCGTGTCCCTCATCACCAGCAGCTCTAACCCCCGCGTCAAGGAAGTGCGCGCCCTCGCGCAGCGCAAGCAACGCGAGGCGACGGGGCTGTGCGTAGCCGAGGGCGTCTTCCACACCGGTGAGGCGCTGGCCGCGGGGGACGTAGCCTATCTCCTCTACGCCCCCGAACTGCTGGTCAGCCCGTTTGGCCGCGAGCTGGTGGCCAAGGCCGAAGCCGGCGGCACGCCTGCCCATGCGGTCACGGCCGAGGTTATGGCGTCCGTCGCCGGCAAGGACAACCCCCAGGGGCTATTGGCCGTCGTTCGCCAGCGCCGCCACCAGCTGGGCGACCTCTCCCCCGCGACGCACCCATGGCTGACGGCCCTTGTCGCGCCGCAAGACCCCGGCAACGTCGGCACCGTGCTGCGTACCATCGACGCTGTGGGCGCGTCGGGGCTGCTGCTGCTCGACGGTGGCGTTGACCCATACCACCCGACGGCCATACGCGCCGCCATGGGGGCCATCTTTCACCTGCCCGTCGTCCAGACCGGCTGGGCCGAGTTCGTCGCCTGGGCCCGCACCAATGGCTACCGTCTCTACGGCACGTCGGCGCGCGGCCGCATGGACTATCGCGCCGGCGGCCTCTACGCCATGCCGCTCGTCCTGCTCATGGGCAGCGAGCGCGAAGGGCTGACGGCCGAGCAGACGGCCGCCTGCGATGAACTGTTGGCCTTGCCGATGCACGGCCGGGCCAGTTCG
This sequence comes from uncultured Ardenticatenaceae bacterium, assembly GCA_964398825.1. Taxonomy (GTDB): domain Bacteria; phylum Chloroflexota; class Anaerolineae; order Promineifilales; family Promineifilaceae; genus Promineifilum. The sequence goes on along the minus strand of CAYNOL010000051.1, from coordinate 3,494 downwards.
CTCAATCTGGCCGTGGCCACCGGCGTCTTCCTCTACGCCATTCTCGACGCCCACTCTCCCTAGTCTCGCGATTCCCCGCCCAACGGGCATCTTTATACCGCAACCTGTTACCCGGTCTATACCTGTTACCCATATAGAAAACGGGACGTAGCTCCTATCCTGTATGGTAGAGAGGGCAGCCGCGCAAAGACGCCTCTCGCAAACCGCAGACAAGGGACAGTCAACATGATCAACGATCAGGGAAACCCAATCAAGAACGAACAGATAGCGGAAACGGACATACCCACCCCTGCCACACCCATTGACGAAGCTCCGGGGGTCAAGGTCTACGATCGCCCCCACCGGCGTCCGATCCCCGTTTGGATCTGGTTGTTGTTACTGATAGTGGCCGTCGCCTTCGCGTGGTTTGCCTTCCAGGCAATGAGTTAACGCGAGCAGCCCCTCCTGATAATCAACATCCACCTCACACACTGTCACAGACAGAAAGGAGATACGAACGATGAAAACTGTTGTAGGTCTGTATGAAGATATCAGCGACGCACAGGCAGCCGTAACCGATCTCGTCAACTCCGGCTTCGACCGGGCCGACATCAGCCTGGTGGCCTCGAACCGCTGGGCCGACGAGCAAACCATCGTCACCGGCGAGGGCGACGATCTCAATATGACCACCATGGACCCAACGCAACTGGGCAACGACGTGGCCGCGGGCATGGCCACCGGCGGTGTCGTCGGCGGTCTGGGCGGCGTGCTGCTGGGCCTGGGCGCGCTGGCGATTCCCGGCTTTGGGCCGATTATCGCCGCGGGGCCGCTCGTGGCCGGCCTGGCCGGCGCGGGCATCGGCGCGGCCGTCGGCGGTCTGGTTGGCGCGCTGGTCAACTGGGGCGTGCCCGAAGATGAGGCCGAGCTGTACGCTGAGAGCGTGCGCCGGGGCGGCATCCTCGTTGGTCTGAAGACTGACGAGACCCGTGCCCAGCGCGCGGCCGACATCATGAACCGCTACGCGCCTATCGACGTGGAAGAGCGCTCCGAGTATTGGCGCTCCAGCGGCTGGACAGGCTTCGACGCCTCTTCCAGTGCCTGGACGCCCGATCAAATGGAAGCCGACCAGATGAACTACAGCGAGTATCTGGATTACTCCAGCTACACGCCCGCTTTCCGCGAGCATTTCGAGACCGCCTACCGCAACAGCGGCAACGATTACACCTACTACGATCCAGCCTACCGTTACGGCTATCGGCTGGCATACGACGAGCGTTACGGCACCCACGACACATGGGACGAGATCGAAACGTCCGCCCGTCGCGGCTGGGAAGAGGGCGAGTTCGCCGCCGGCCGCGCCTGGGACGACTTCAAGGACGCCGTCCGTCGCGGCTGGGAAGAGGTGAAGGACGCGCTCGATTTCGATTCCGACTACGGCCTGTTCGAGCCGACATTCCGCGAGCATTATGAGACCACCTACGGCACGCTCGGCCGCAATTACGACTACTACGCCCCCGGCTATCGCTACGGCTACGGCTTGGCCATGGACGAGCGATGGGACGACCACGACACTTGGGAGACGCTCGAAAGCGACGTGCGGCGCGAGTGGGAAAGCCTGGAGTGGAACGCCGGTAACGCCTGGGACGACTTCAAGGACGCCGTCCGCCGTGGCTGGGAAGAGGTCCGCGACGCTCTGGACATGGAAGAGGAGTACAACGAGTACGAGCCCGTCTTCCGCCAGCACTACGAGGAGCGCTACCGCAACGGCCTGCGCGACTATGACTGGTACGAGCCGGCCTATCGCTACGGCTACATCTCCGGCATTGATGATCGCTACGGCAACTACGCCACCTGGGATGACCGCCTTGAGGCTGACGTCCGCCGCCAGTGGGAAGCGAGCGAGTACGCGGCCGAGAGCGCCTGGGATGAGGTGAAGGACGCCATTCGCCGCGGTTGGGAGAGCGTCCGAGAGGCATTCGACGACGACGATCTCAGCGACATGGAAGGCGAGCCCTACCCGTCGGGCACCTACACCAATCGCTAATCGCTATTCGCGACTAAACCAATAGAGGCCGGCATCGATCAGTTCGATGCCGGCCTCTTCATTTTCTATATCAAGCGGGCAAGGTTCAATTGCTGGACAGGTATTCCACCAGCCAATTGAACACATTCTTGCGGCTGCGCACGTTGCTGGGCAGGGCAGAGCGAATCGCTTCCTCGACGCGCTTCACATCGGCCTCGGTCTCATAGCCGAAATGGTTGACCACCTTCTGGATCATCGGGATCACTTCGTACCCCTGTCGCCGGCTGAACATGATGCGATCGTGGGCGACGCTCTTCTTGTCGTCTCCCTCTCCCGCCGTCCACTGAAACTTCTTCACGTCGAGCATCGCTCGCTTAACCTGAATTGCCATGATATTCCTCCATGGTGTAGAAGTGATTCGGATTGCCACCGAAGAGGTCGGTGGATACGTACCGGAAGTTTACCGGCCCAACGGTACAGGTCAAATGCTGGCCGCTATTTGCCACACGCCCGGGTCGAACTGGTTAAAGACCCCTATCCCACCCTCACCACTTCGAACGATCAGCCGCAAAATTAATGCTTCCGCTAATTTCATACCAGTTTCAGACGAGTGAACAATAAAGGAAAACACGCAACGAAACGGACACCAACCGCTATAATACCAGCGAGCAAGGCGTGCACCACCCCACGCATCAGGCGGCTGACCGGCGTGCATAGACGACAAAGAAACGGCCCCACACACCAACCGGAGACGAATCAGGTATGAACGACCTATTTTCCCATGCCGCCCAGGAACGCATTCGGCAAGAGGCCCCGCTGGCCGCGCGCATGCGGCCGCGCACGCTCGACGAGTTCGTCGGCCAGGACCACATCATGGGGCCGGGCCGCCTCCTGCGCCGCGCCATCCAGGCCGACCAGCTCTCGTCGCTCATCTTCTATGGCCCGCCGGGCACGGGCAAGACGACGCTGGCCATGGTCATCGCCAACAGCACACGCAGCCACTTCATCACGATCAACGCCGTGCTGGCCGGCGTCAAGGAGATCCGCGAAGCCATCGACGTCGCCCGACAGCGGCGCGAGCTGTACGGCCAGCGCACCACTCTGTTCGTCGACGAGGTGCACCGCTGGAACAAGGCCCAGCAGGACGCGCTGCTGCCCCACGTGGAAAACGGCACGATCATCCTCATCGGCGCGACGACCGAGAACCCCTACTTCGAAGTCAACAAGGCGCTTGTCAGTCGCAGCCGCATCTTTCAGCTGCGGCCGCTGACCGAGGACGACCTGCGGGCCATCGCCGTTCAGGCGCTCAACGACCCCGAGCGGGGATACGGCAAGCTCAACGTCGTCCTGCAGCGCGAGGCACTCGACCACCTGGTGGACGTGGCCAACGGCGACGCCCGCGGCGTGCTGAACGCGCTGGAGCTGGCTGTGGAGACGACGCCGCCCGACGACAACGGCGTTATCACCATCGACCTCGACGTGGCCGAGGAGT
>CAYNOL010000050.1:6507-20573 GCA_964398825.1 uncultured Ardenticatenaceae bacterium | reverse complement strand
AATTGTGTGAACTACCCACCCACAGCAAAGCTGATGGGATGGGCTTCGTGGGTCATAGACTCGCCTAATGGCAACGCCTTACCACGTTTTTGTTTTATATCCGACTCAATTCCTGAACCAGATAGTATTTTTAAACCTTGTTTTTTAATGTTTATGCTTGCGTTAAAATCTCTGTCGTGTACTGTATTACAACTTTTACAAGTCCATTCTCTATCTTTTAGAGTTAGGTCTTGATTTATGTAATTACAAACATTACAGGTTTTACTACTTGGAAAGAATCGGTCAATCTTTACAATTGTTTTGTTGTTCCAATTAGCTTTGTATTCAAGCATTGTATAAATGTGTTGTGTCCCTTCTCGGTTTTCCATATCTGCAAAAGTGATAGATGTAAACCCCTTTGCAAATCGCCGTTTTTCCTCCCGCCTTCTGAACAGCTTTTGAGAAAACATAGTCGAAAAAATGTCCGTTTTCCGCAAGCTTATCAGTCAATTTCCCTACCCTGTTCCAAATCTTCTTACTGAAAAGCATGAAAAAACCAGCGATATGGTAGTTTTTATCGGGTACAACATCAATGTAATGCTTCAAAGATAGCTCTTTTGTTATCTTATAGTGATCTTCAAGGTTGTAAGTTCTGTTTAATTCTCCGTTGTGCTGCTGCCACTTTAGGCCAATGTCGTTTGTCATTGCCCCGAAAAGATCGTATTTGTGGCCATGAGCGCGGACAATATCTTCGAGTTGCCGGAAAAGCGTAATATGATCGAGCGGGATGGTATCAATGTCCCTGAGACAAATCCAGTCATTGTCCGGTAATCTATCTACTATTTCCGCTATTGCCTTCCCAAAAAGCTTATCACTGCGACCCGGCGTAATATAGTGAATCGAAAAACCATTTTTTGCGCTTGAACTCTTGTGTTCCGAAAAATCAACGATCCGTTTAGCATAAACGGGAGGCTTTGACTTGATTCTGACGCCAGCCTTCCAAAGAACATAAGGCAAACTCAACTGATCCCGGTAGCTCCACTTTTCAACCTCTGTGTACCACATTTCATAAAACTTGTTATACTGCTCATTATTCGGCCTTATGAAGAAATTGTTAGCATAAAGCCCCAAATTATCAGTAAACCCCTCCTGCCGGTATGCCTCTATTTGCGCCCTTACAATTGCCGCATCGTCCTTGCCAGTTCCGATTACTCTTTTATACTCCTCCTTGACCGTTTTTCTTTTCGCGTGTTCAATGTGCGTCGTTTCCGCAATCGGTTCCCGCTTAAATATTCCGTTGCCATCAATATAGCAAAACATTTCGTATTCAGGAAGATATTTATGAACCAGGAGCTTATATTTCCGGCTCAGCTTTCTTTTATCCTTCGCCTTGTCCTTGATCTTTATAACCTGCCACCCCATCGGGTTTTCGGGAGCCTGGTCAGTGAATAAAAAACAATCCCAGCCTGAAAAGTTTGGAGCCGGGTTTAATTCATCATAATTACCTGTGATTACTGTATAAATAGCTTTTTTCATCTATCCTATGCTGTGTCGTGGCGATACGTAAAGCGCTGGTTTCGTTATCCGGTGCGCGTTCATTTTTATATGTGATTCAAAGAACTCTTTTCCTTTTTCATTCTTTATTTCGTGTCCTGTTTTCCAGATTACATAAGGAATTGTTACCATGTCCCGGTTCGTGTAATACTGAATACTTTCCCAAACTTTTTCGCAAAACTTGTTTTCTTTTTCGCTGTGATCCCTGGCAAAGAATCCGTTTAGGTATAGTCCGCTTTCATCCGGGAACCCATCGGCTATAAGTGAGGCGTAATGAGCTTCAACGTCCTCAATTGTTGCCCGGTGCAGTTGCCGGTTTAGCGCGTCACATTCCTGCCTTACGGTATTCCTTTTGTAATGTCGTATCCTAAAAGGATGTTCTGGAGGCGTTTTTATTACGCTCATGTTCCCGTCAAAATAACAAACAAGGTCGTATTCTTTGAGGTATATATGTGAAAGCCACTTGTAGCGACGGGATTCCAGCGCCGGGTTGTTCGTTGGCTTTGCTATCAACACACGATCCCATCCGGTCAGCGGCCTTTCTGTGTCTGTTATGATGACCTTTTCCCATCCTTCCGCTACCGGAATCGCCGGAACATTGTCATAGCCACCAAAAACAACAGTGAAAATGGCTTTTTTCATAAATAGCTTTTACTTAACCCCGCCCCCGTGAAAGGAGCGGGGTGTTATGTAAAACAACAAAATGAAAATCACTTTATGATACTGATGGATTGCCAAACAGATCACAATCAGAATCGCCACAACCAAGCTCCCACAATACTCGACCATTTCCGGTGTTGCATGTGTAGAATTCATCAGGGATTGGGAATAATCCGTAATGTTTTTGAAGTGAAAATGTCCACTCCTTGTCACACGGTACGTAATTCATAAAGAAGTCGAAAGTGACGCCTCCGATGTTGAGCGTGGTTTCTGCCCTGTCTGGTGCAAAATCATTGAAAATTCCAACGTTTCGATACCATTCAAGCATTTGCATTGATCCCGGAGTCCATGTCATTGCATAAGATTTCGTGGTTTCTGTCTGCAATGTGTTTACAAGGGCATCAATGTCGTAATCATAAAAAGGAATGATTGAGGCAAGGGCGGCATTTGGATCGAGATTCAATGATGTTCCGGTGCCACCCATAATGCGTACATCTTGAGCAAGGGCAAGCTTCTCACCACCAACGAAAATAGGTCTGCCCCTGAATCCTTGTCGCCTGAACTCGCTTGCAATACGGGCAAAAGCAGCACTATTGAAAACTCCGGCAGAATTGATTATCGGAATTTCTTTTGGTGTGGTTGTTGAAAGAACACTGTCCGCATAGTCACCAAGCGCAGCATAAGCTTCCTGGATCAACACCTCATTTATCTTTTTCAACAAGTCTTTTGCAGCATCCTCCAAAAATACTGCCCGGTATTCCTGTGGATCAGCGCAAAGATCGTCAAACTGAGCTTTGTTAAATTTCCTTGTAATGCTGACCACCTTATCGACGGCAGGCTCAAGGTAAACGTAAGGATCGGGCAAAGCGTCACCTTCGCCACAAAGAGTTGCGGCAGTTGTTGCAACTGTTTCACAAGATGGTTTACGAATCTTAACCTCAACTCGTGGAGGCGTCTGGTCTGCCTGTGGACGTCCGCGCGATGCGGTAGTCGCCTGCGTTACTTGTTCAAATCCAGACTTATTCGCTGTACTGGTAAGAGCGTCAATCATTCCTGTTGGCTCAATCCTGCCAGACGGCAAAGCTGCGAGCCTTTTGTCGAGCATTACCTGAGCGTGCAGACAAAATTTTGCGGAATCAATAATATTACTAGCCATAGCTAAAATTATTTTTGTGTTTAATAAAAAAAATACTATCCACGCTTTTTGACGGGTAGCGTATTAAACACCCAAAATAAATCGAGCTACTGCATTTTTTGTCTGGCGTATGCTTCGCCGATAGGTTGCTCTTGTTTTTTTACTTTCCGTTCGCTGTTGCTGCGTTCAAAATGTTTTGCGCTGCCTGTGAAAGTTTTTCAGGATTGGCAACAAGGGTGCTTATTGGAGTGTCCTTGTCGTTAACAATCTTGTTTTTGGCTATTGAGTTGTATTTAACCCTCAAGTCACGCAGCGCTTCTGAAACGTCTTTGTATATCCCCTTTCCATCGAATGCCTGAGCGTGTGTTCCGTCAATCCCTTCGATTTTTTTATCGGGAAAAACTTTGAAGTTCGACTTGATAGTATTGTTTATCTTTTCCTTGATGACTGGAATCAATTCTGGAGCAATAGGCCACTCGTACTGTTCATGCTCCTCGTCAAGCATCTTATCGACTAAAACATTGTTCAGCTTGGATTCATATTCTTCTTTTATCTTTCCGACTTCTAAATCAAAATTGTCTTTGTAGTCATCAAGCTCACCCTTCGCTGCCGCAAGGCTTTCTTGTAACAGTTTGTTTTTCTTGACAAGTTCACTGTCAGTTTGATTCGCGGCCTCATCAATCTTTGATTGAAGGTGTTCGTGTGCTTTTTCAAGCACGTCTTCAAACTTCATTGATTCAACCTCTTTGCGCGTAAATCCAAGATCAAATTGTTTGTTCAGTTTCGCAGCTAGCGTACCGCGAAGAACATCAAATTTTTTGTCAAGATCAGCTTGGTCAATGATCCGGTCTTTGTGCTTGTTTTCAAATAGTTTTTCCTGTGTACTCTGGTACATGTCAACATACTTGTTAACATCAAAGTCTTCCGGTTTTTCTTCTTTTGAAACTGCATCAATAGTTTCCTGTGAAACGCCGATGCCCTTTAAGAATGCAATTAGTTCTTTGTTCATTAGCTAAAATTTAATGTCGAACTTTTTTGTCTGGTCGTTCAAGACCCAAAAAAATTAGCTCGTAGTTAAAAAATCAATATTCGTGTTCGCTTAATATTTTTACAAAATCCCTTTTAAGCCGTCCATTTGAAATGTCAATGCCCTTTTCTTCCGCAAACTCTTTCAACTCTTTAACGGTCATATCATCAAAGTCGGGTTCTTCCTTGAAGTCAACCTCGATATATTCCGGTTCGACCGGTTTAGTCTTTTCCGGTTTCGGCTTTTCAATAACCGATGGAGCGTCCGGCAGTTCCGACGCATTATTGAAACGGATTGCGTCCTTAATTGCTTGCACTTCATCCTTCGGCATGTCAACCGTCAATAGAACATCCTCCGGCATAGCAAAACGACGCGGATTTGATTCGCACATCAATTTAGCCGCAAGCTCACTCTTTATTATAATTGTGTTTGTCGATAAATCAACTATTTTCTTATTCATGCTGATAATTGTTTTTCTACTTTTTGATTTTGTTCCTCAGTTAATCGGAAATAAAATACCTGGTGCCTGCAATTAAAACCTCCTCTGTACTGTGCAAACGTTTCTTTTGTTGTCGCCGGGTTCCACCCCTTCCTGTCTTTTGCAAGAGCAATGATCCTGTCGAGGTCTTTTACCCTGTACGTTCCTGGCCTTATTGCAAACTTAGCAAAAACCCCTGATCCATTTACGAGGTCAATACAGTTGCCCCTTGAATCGTCAATGAGGCTGCCAACATACCGGAAGCCGTCAAGTAAAAACGAATCCCGGATTACGTCGTTAACCGCTCCGTCAAATCCATTTATTGAATCAGTGACCACTTGGCCGGTGTATCGCCTGAACAGACCGCCTTTCCCCGTTCCCTTTACCATCGCCTTGAGGTTTTCTTCCGCCTCGACAAATGTCTGGTTGAACCTTACGGCATCCGTTAAAGTCTTTCGGATCGGGTTAACAAAGTTGGCATTCAGGCTCGATTGCCCTGTCAAAGCATCGGTGACGCTTTCGATTACATACTTTTTTTCAAGCGTAAGGCTCGTCCTTACCGGCCTTCCAAGAATGCGTTCGTAGAACGTCCTGTTACGTGCTTCAACGCCGTCGAATTTTGTCAAAAAATTACTGACTTTTGGTAAAAACGTGCTTTCACGTATCACCTTTAATATCTCTTTTTTCAGTCTGTCAAACAAAGCTGTATTGCTTCCGCTCTGTATAATCCTGCCATCCTCTTGTGCGAACCTTCGTAATATGTCAAGCAACTTGCTGTAAAGTGCTATCTCTGTTGATTCTATGCCGTCAAGGAAATCCAATTCGCTTTTTTTTATAAAGCTGAACTTCTCCGAAAGCATGTCGCTTATTGTTCTTTTACGTTTCGCCATTTTCGTTCACTAAAGCAAGTCTTTCCGGCCTGAATAGTCCTCTTTCCTGCATTATTTGATCAGCAAGGGCAAAGGCCGATTCATCTGTCATATCCTCCCACGCCGCCATGTTCGATATTTCCTTGAAAACGTGAACCGCGTAAATCCTCCTAACAACATCGTTCACGGTAATAACACCCATCTGTTCCCAATCTTTTACCTGCTGCCAGTCTGCCGCAAGGATTGGGGAATACCGGTGCGCAACTTCATAAACTTTCAGTAGCCGCTCGTTATCTTTGTATATGTTACGCAAATAGGCCAATGTTTTTTGCAGTCTGTCTGCCGGCAATGCTTCCTCCGCGTCTTTTTTCAGGTCATAAGACGTTTTCAGGTGAAAGTCGGTGGGTAAATTCACCTTTGGAACCTTCCGATCCTGTCGTCTTGCATTCAATAGACATTCGGCATAAAATGTATGTGTCTGCATAAATACTGCAAACTTGTCTGCAATATCCGCGAGTTTATCCTTTACGTCCTCAAATCTCATTTCCCGACTTACTCCCGATTCGACTTTGTTTTCAAGCACGTCAAGACCTATCTCACGATCCCCTTTTTGCTTAATATCGAAGGGTATCTTATGTGTCAATTCCAGTATTGCGGTGTCAGGGCTTATCATCTCATAGGCCTTTCCCGTCGTCGATTCTCCATCCGGTGTTTTCTTCTTAATGATGACACCGTAGGGGCTTGGTCTCGGCATTTTACCCGACCCTCCACAAGCAGAGCAAGTTGTTATCTTAACCTGTCCGTTGGGGTTCGACACCTTGATTTTGCCATTGAAACACCCTTCGGCGTTACAATCTATTTCCTCCATTACGTGAACCGGGAATGCCGTAGTGTACCAAACCGCTTGAGCGTCTGAAAAGCGTGTCGCCGCTTCATCATAGTACTCAAATGCAGAACCAAGCAAAGACGCCTGATAAGCGGCATTGTGATTTTCACTATACACAGCGTCTCCCGGCATAATATTAACCGGCATTACCTTGTCATCGCCAATTCCGGTATCATGGAAATACCACCCTCTGGCCTCATAAACCACTTTGTGTTGCTCAATCCTCACCGGTACATACTGGTAAAACCATTCATTATCAAGCAGCCAAAACCAGGGTTCATGGTGTCGCGTATCACTTTGACCCGGAACCTTCATTTCGCCTCCGTACCACGAAAAAATATTTGAATCAAAATACACTATATGTTCTGACGGAATAATCATTGGCTTTATCCCTAATGTCCTGTTTTTTTCGATCCCCCCATCTTCGGGTTTAAGTATCGGGGCAACCGTTGGGTTGTCCGGGTTGTATGGAAGCAGAATTTCAACAGCATTGGCGTCCTCTATTGCCCGGCTGTAAACCTCATTAAAGATATACGTAGTTAAATTTACCGGGCGACTTAGGTATCGGTACGGCATTGAATCGAGATATTCTTTCAAAGAACTTGATAGGCTTTCTTCATTTACCGAAAGCCCGGATGTCCTGATAACCCTTCCGGTCTTTGTCCAGAACTTGTGAACGGAGGCCTTTGTGTACCTCCTAATGATCTGGTTTCGGTACTCTTTTATGTCCTCATCCTCCCGCAGCCTGGTTACATTGAGCAATTCGCTCCTTTCGAGGTAACGAGTATGCTCAATGGCCTGCTTTTTTACCCGTAGCCAATCAGTTTTTACAGAGGGCTCCTGTTTGAAGTATTCAGGATTGCTTGATATAAAAGTCTTGGCTGCGGACATTCTCTGTTTTTTCTTAGCTTCCTACCGTTGTAGCGTAAAGGGCTTCTGCTGCTCCCGGAATCAAGGCATGTCCGATCATTCCGTCAGCTTCAATCTGAAATTGTGTGACCCATTGGCCTTTTGTGCCTTCGCCTTCCTGCCAGTGCGGTATTTGTGTTACTGAAAACTTGAATCCGGGCGAAGTCCCGCTAACTGTTGCCGGTGCGCCGCCCTCAATGGCTGTTTTCCAGTCGTCCTGAACGCTCCACCTTTCATCGCCTAATACATTATCAAACCACAGCAACACATACCCAGAATGGTTGGTAAATAGGGTTTTGAAAAAGTCACTATCTGCCACATCCCCCTGCGAAACCTGGTACGTCACATAATCAATTGTATATGTGATGTCTGCAATTGCCTGCGTGTCAGGGTCGATGTCGATCAATGTCTGGTCTGGCGTTGGAAGGGTAAGTGTTCCCGGAGGCGAAAGGATAATGTTTCCTGCGGCGATTGCTGTTGCCCACTCTTCAGCGTCAAGAATGTCGGTGAACTGATAATCACACTTCATCAATACGAAAAACTTGTGGGCATATTTGCGGAACCTGTCTATGCAGTTGAAGTAATTGGTAGGGAGTGCGCTTACTTCTCCGCATTCAGTAGAACACAATGCTGTGGTCATGTTTATAAGTTTTAGTTTTCAAAAAAGAGCTTTATTTTTTCGTAAAATTAATATTTTATTGTTACAAAGACAAATATCAATTTTCTGTTGTGTCGTTTTTCTTTTTGCGCCGGCGTTTTGGCTTCGGGGTTTCCTCCGGTTCTTCCTGGTCAGCATTATCCAAAATCGTTGACGTATGCACTATCCTTTTTTCAGGTTCCGGGTCAATATACTCAATATTTGTTTCCTCTACAAGAGAATACCCCTTATATAGATGTGAGGCATTATCCCACGATCTTTTTAGTATCGTTGTTTGATGTCCGGTTTTATTGTTTCGGATTGTTACTACTTTTTCCATGACTTTATATTTTTAATTACATTGATAATTACTATCACACTCCTGGAATAGATCAAATCTACCTATAAACATCTTGCCTTCGCTTTCATTGTTAAACGAAAAGGCATCAATAAAGTATTCTACTTCATCAACAAAAACTCTGTTCCCTGCTAAATGTATCTCTGCAAGCTGCTTAAACAAATAGGGCGGAATTTTGCGCCTCAATTGCAGTGTAAAATTTCTGTCAAGTTCGACTTTTGGCCGTTTTGTTCCGAATCTTGTTTTTTCAAACTCTACATTTGTTTGCCGGATACTGGCATAATACCGCCACTTATTGCTGTAAGCGAACTTGGAGCCAATATACGCAACCGGAAGCCCGTAGTAGTTCCCGCAACAATCCCTCTGCCCCGTTGATTCTATCAAAATCGTATCTGGGCAACCGCCAGGAATGTACTGAAAATCCTGGCTACAAACGCTGTCAGTTTCAAAGATAACGTCCTGCGCTGCACCTTGCGCTATAAATTTAAAATAAAAACATGAAACGTCAGGGAAATTGGTCTTTAAAAGATCGAAGTTTATTTCAATAAGCTGATATGATTTAGTGCCGTCCCAGCCGACGAGGAAACGGCTTGAAAAATCGGTGTGATCGTCGCTAAGCAGCGTTCCGTCGTAGTTATATAATTCGGCAACAACCTGGTTTCCCCAACCGCCCCATCCTTCCTCCGGTTCCGACGGGTCATCATTCCAGCGGTCTAAAAACTGAAGTTGAAACATAAAACTGTCACCGTCAAGAACTGGGGTATAATACAGCGCTCCCTTTGATTGCTGTTGACAATTCCACTTTGAATCGCATTCAGCAAGTACCGTATCAAGACAGGTAGGCGTACAGTCAATGGGCACAATGCGGATAACATGCGAATAAGCATTCATGTTCTGTATTGAGCCACTAAGCGGATATGTATATGCTGTCGTCATATCGGATCAATTGTGGTGTCATTTTCCCATTCTTTTCCCGGAGTTGTAGAGCGAACAAGCTGGTTGTATTCAAGTTGATATTGACACCCAGATGCAAGGGTAATGTGAATTATTAAATAAACATAACCTAGTAAGAAATCGCCAGAAGCTTGCATCTCAACAGGAAGTACTGTTGTGGCCGTATTAAATAGTTCAGTAATCCACCCGGAGTTATCAATATTGTAAGAAACCTCAACTTGCAATACATCATCATCAATTAACGGGCTTAGGTCAAATTCAAATGTATAATTTCGCTCAAATTTATTGCCTGAAACATAGGTGATAAGTCCGTAAAAATCTATTGCGCTACAAGAAGTCGGTGATGGAGATGTTTTACCGATAAACACCCCGCCAATATCTAATACTTCATCAAGCGGAAACGTTGATATGTCAACAGACATGCACCCGTCATCGTCTGCCGTATCATCGTCCGCCTCTGTTATTATATTACTGTTAAGTTGTGTTAGTTCGTCATTTTCATATTCATCATTTTCTGTATAGTTTCCAGTGCCGCCAAGCCGCCAAACTTGAATAAAGTCAAATTCTTCTTCAAATTCTTCTTCAAAACAAAGGCTAACAATATCAACGTCATCGAGGCAAACATCAGCGTCATTTAAAACTACTTCGTTGTGTGTTAGCGTAGGCGTGAACTCTCCGACTTCTTCATCGTTTTGCCGGATTTGCAGCTTTATTACTTTGCGTAATTGATCCTTGCAGATGTTCCCGCCCAAATTGATTTGGAAATTCCAGATAAACACAATATACTTAACGCTTGCCGACCAACTTTCGGGAACTTGAAATGTAGTCCGATAAATATCAATCGTTGAAGATTCAAACACTTGTGTAACTGTCAAGTCATTTATCAGCCCCAAAATAACATCTGAGCTTGGAAACTGATCCATCACCTTTATTCCGTATGTCTTTAGATTGATGTTGTAATTTCCGGTAAGCCCGTTTGCTACAAGGTTATTGTTGTAAGATTGCTTATCAAAGCGCATGTCTATCCTTAACCTACCGCGCGTGGCCACATTGATAAGCGTGTCGGCAGTGTAAGTGGTCGGAGTTGACCGGTATTGCCAAACTTGTGATTCAATATCTGCAAGATTTGGGGGTGAGCATCCGTCGGCAACAATGTCAAACGTATTGCAACTATAATGATTCCCCTCACTGTCAAGAACGACAATAAAAGCCCGGTAAAGCCCCAGCGGTTCAAAATAATCTGCCCTTAGCTCTATGTCTGCCTCCCAAATGTCATCAACAATATTTGTCATTGCCGTTCCTCCTGGTGCAAAAGCAGATGTGTTGAAAGGTGAAGGCGACAGGCTGGAAACAGTAGGATTAAATCTCGCATAACTAAACGATATTTCCTGCCAGTACGCATTTACATTGATGTGATTCTGTTTTCGGTAAACGCCAACAAAATACATCACAGGAGTATTGCCGCCGTTGAATGATGCCTGGAATTTTAGGTTAGTGTTTTCATAAGCAGAAAACCCGGAAACAACATTCCCGTTACGGTATAACTGATAAGCCCAATCCGTCACCGGGCTTAATATGCACGCAGAATAAGCCTCACAACATTCATTGCTACTACACCAGAATCGGGCTTTAAAGGTTTCTTTGTAAATTGCGCTTTCTGCGTTTAGCCCATCCCAATTTGTAGCCTCCATCTTAAACTGCCTCGATTCATTGTAAACAGAAGCGTATGTATTATCGTCGATTGAGGGGTTACTTATCGTGTTTTTTTCAAATCTAAAAACATTGTCGTTGTCACCTGCCGGCCAAAAACCCTCCATATCCATCGTCATTAGAAAGTTTACCCTTATGCTAAATGTCCTGTTATTGATATATGACAACCATACGTTGTATATTCGCTTCGTAGGGTGTAATCCTGCGGTAGGGGTCATTTGAATAAGGGCAAAATCATTTGGGTAAGTAGCTGTGTAACAAATTGTTTGGTTCGCTGGTGGAGGGTCAGGTTCACCGGGAGGTGTGAAAAGCGAAAGCCGCATCTGGATAGTTTCCCCGACTAGCGTTTCTTTGCTGGTCTGAAAGATAACAATCCGCTCAACCGGAGTTCCGATTGCAAGACTGCTTTCAGTCGCTGTGGGCTGCGGAGTTATTATCGTTAATGCCAAAGTTATTTGTTTTGCATAGCTTTAAGGTACAAATATAAACAACTTAGCGGTAATTTGTTGTAGTGAAGTTAGAAACAATGATACAGGCGGCTATTATTTGCTCGCATGATTTTTCTTGAGGATCGTTTTGGTATTTACAAAGGGGGAGAGAAAATCAGACGTTAGTAATAGCGCACACTCTGTGAAACCCGAAGCCCATTTGTCTTTAGCAAATGGGTAGTTCACTTTCACGCAATATACAAAACTTTGTTAATTTTTGCACAATTAAGCGTTAAAAACTTTCAATAAAAAACATCATTGTTCAAAATGACGTATTTTGACACAATTAATTAATCAAAAAACAAAAGAATGAAAAAGATTATCATTTTTTCAACACTTATTCTAACGATGTTCGCCTGCAAGAAAGAGAACATCGGACCTCAAAGCCCCGTCGCCGGTATGCTCATGCTCGGTGACTTCACACACCAAAACGGGGAAACAATGACTTGTGATATGTTCTATGAAATGTATCTCAAACACCGGCTAAAAGTAACGGCAACAGGCTATTCAGGAATGGTTACATTTAACGAAGATGGAAGCTGTACCAACTACCTAAATCCTGACGGTAGGTTTGTTAAATGGAAGTTCTACAAAATTGGGCGTGATAGTTATTGTAATGTTCTCAATGCTACGATCAAAAACGATCAAGGGCAAGAAAAGGAAACGCAGCTTTCGTTTCAAGGGTTCTATGAAACAGGAACAACGGCGTACAGCCTATCCGATGGGGTAGCTTACTTCTTTGCTCCTCAAAATTAAGTCCTGATGATCCGGCAACCCTGCCACGTGAAGGTGTTATCCGAAATGTTTACATCAATGACCGTCGGGGTTATTTTTCCGAATGGGCATTCGATGTAAATGTCGATGCCGTGTTCTTCGATTTGTGCGAGCATGTCGCAAAAGTCATCTACGGCAAAAGTGAAGTCGGGGACTGACATTGGGCATGGCCGGTTTGCCGGGTCTTTGTAATAATGGAAGTTGTCGTATAGGGAACCTCCGGGATAGAAGTTATTGGGGTCGTCGGCCAATCCCTGCTTAAACCAAAACGGGTAATTGTGTCCGCCGCCACCCAAAGAAAACGGATTGCCGCTCGGAGTTCTTACCGCCCTGCTCTTACATAGTGCGCCTCCGTCCCATGCAAATATTTTCCATTTTGCTGATATTCCCTCATAAATAACACCATGTCCGGTAAGCTGAACTACGGGATTCGTAAGATCGACGGCTTTCATTGGAATAATGAACAATGGGCTAAAAGCATCAGCAATGTTTGTAAATTCGCCTTTTTGATTTACGTTGCCGTCGGGATTCCATTCTACAATATCATTGTAAACGTCTGCCACATACCCCCCCCATTGGTCAACAGGATCGTAAGAATACTCAAACCTTCCATAACTGGCATATTTTATATCAAGATCATATTGGTAACAAATGCCGCCTTCATCTGAATCAAATATCAAATCTTCAACTCCCGCAACTCTAACAAGATTATCTTCAAACCATTTTTCGGTTTCAAAATACAATGTTCCATTTTTAACCCTTGCCTCTGCTGCAAACAATGGTTTTAATGTGCCAATAAAGTCAATGATGTTCATGTTTGGCCTATTCTCAACAAGAACATTAACCGCCGGGCATGCTTTTCTTCCGTCGCGGTAAGGGGTGGCTATTACAGTTGAATTATGATAGTTTGGTATGTCGAATATCGTTTCAGATTGAAACTCTAATCCAGCCTCTCCCGCATGGTATTCTATTGCCTCACGTGCAACGAAACCGGGAGCCAAACGGTCGCACCCTAATAGATCGTCAATTATTTCAGTTCCAAGAAGCTGAATATTTACACCAGGTAGTGCATTTATTATCCCAATAACAATATTTATTGACCCAAAAATGATATTAACGATCTGAAAAAGAATAGCCCCAGCACTCTTGAATCCAGACCCGGTACAATATTCAAGATGGGGTTTTGTGATATTAAATAGTGCCAGCCCATCAAAAACACGCGTTCGCCTCAAATATTCATAGGCAATATTGTCCTCATTCAATTTTACCAGCGTAACACTAACGCTGCAATCCTCCGGGCAATCAGTGACGCTTTCATGGGTAATCTGGTAAATAAAAGAACCCTCAACGCAGCATCCTAACGTTATTTCAACCTGAATAATGGTTTTGCAATCTGCTGTCGTATCATCAAAGAAACTCTGTAAAATAAGGTCGCGGGCTTCACCAATAAAGGTTAAATCGGAAGAAATAGACTTGGTAACAATACTTGAATCATCATCTAACTGGTAGGTAAACGAATCAATGTCCTGCAATTCTAAGCAATCGTCAGTATAATCAATGCCGTCAAGCTTTATTGTGTTCATCTTAACATTTTTCTGCGACGTTCCCGGAGTTTGTTTCGCTTACCGATCTTCGCCGTGAACCCGTC
>CAYNOL010000050.1:0-6407 GCA_964398825.1 uncultured Ardenticatenaceae bacterium | reverse complement strand
AGGATTTGGGTAATCGAATCTACTATTGATTTTGCAGCCTCTAACCTTTCCTGTTGTTCCTGCTTTGTTGCGGCGGTTAGTGATTTTTGTAATTCAATCTGGGCATCTACAAGTTGTTGCTCTAGTTGCAACCTAAGATCATAATCATTTAGCGTTAAGTCTATTTGTTCCTCCAGTGCCTTTATCCTTGCCTGTGCTATCTTTATTTGAGCTTCTTCCTCTGATATTGTTTCGTCTCTTAGTTGTTCTTTTATTGCGGTTGTACGCGCTGTCAATGCTCGATTAACATCCCTTACCGCAATAGCATCAAGTTTTGCAAGCCTGTCTTCCTCCTCCTTTGCCGTTTGCTCAAAGGTGTCGCGGATCATTTCCTGCAATGCCTTTTCTTGTTCAAGTCTTACCTTGTTTGCATCGTCACGTAGCTTTTTAAGTGTCTTTATTAACTGAACTTCAATCAACCTTTTTTGCTCAGCAATCTGTTCATCAGTTCCTTTTGCGGCTTCTGACCTTTGCCTGCCAGCCTCACGCGCCCTTGCTATTTCTCTTTCAAGATCATTTTCAATCAAAGCAATATTTAGTTCACGGATATTCTTTGCGGCATCGGCCTGCTCTTTTGCGAAATCCTTAGTGCTTTCTTTTGCTATGTCAAAAAACTTGATCCGGCGTTCTAGTGATTTTATCAAATCAGTATTTGCCTTTAGTGAATCTCTGTCACCTTCCGCTATTTTCTTTCGTTCTTCCCTTGCTTGTTTTAACTTTTCCTGTAACGATGCAAGAGTTTCAATTTCTTTTTCCTGAACTTTAGTAACTTCCTCCTGTGATTCCTTTTGTGTTCTAAGTTCATCATTTAATAATGCCTGAATGCGGTTCCTGTCCGCAATCAGTTGGTTCATTTCAATCGTATTGCGAGCAACAAATTTTACATCATCAGCATTTTCCTTAATCAGCGCGTTTTGCCTCTCGATCAACTTGTTCAATGCCTCAATCTGTAAAGTCCTTCCTGTTACAGTGTCACCTTGTTCAAATGCCTCCTGTATCCGTTCCTTTAGTTTGTCAACTTCTAGTATTAATCGTCCAGTTTTTGATGCAACCAGGTCACTTGTTCTATTGAATGCCTCAAAGCTGGAAAAATCCAAGCCACCTTCATTAATAGCCCGGATCATTTCAAGAAGGTTTAGTGTAATTTCAGCAAATCCTTTTACTGCCTGCGATATTACACCCTCTCCACTGTCAACAGAAAAAATAAGGGCATCCCATGCGGCGGCAGTCTTATTCAATAATCCCTCTAATGTATCAGTATTTATTGATGCCTGTTCAAGTGCATTACCATGATCGTAAAGTTTATCAGTAAGCTGCTCAACAACATCACGCTGCTTTATAAGGGTAAGCGCTGCCGCTGCGTTTTCCTGACCAAAAACCTTTGTGGCCTTCTCAACGTCCTTAATTTCTTTTGAAAGTGTGTCAATTATTTTATTCAGGTCAGTAAATGCAGGGTTTAGGTCTTTGCGCCCACTGGATGCAAGGATTGAAAGAACGCCGCGAAGTTTTGTTCCTGCCTCTGCACCTTCCAATCCGCCTTTTGCCAGTGCCTGCAATAAAACGTTTGTTTGTTGAAAGTCAAGCCCGGCAGCATTGGCAATTGAGCCAACATTTTTTAACGCCTCCGAAAGTGACGTTACACGTGCAGTACCTCGTTGTTGTGATGTTGCTAAAATGTCGGTAAACTCTGCCGCCTTATCAGCACCAACGCCGTATTGGTTCATGGATTTGGTTAGGGCTTCAATTGCTTGTTCAAGGGTAATCCCGGCAGCTTTTGAAAGTATGTCGGCCTGTGATGTGACTTCGGCTAAAGCATCACCTGATTCAAGCAGTTCAGGAATCTTTGATCCAACTAACGCAAATCCGTTTACAATGTCCGTTGCACTTGTTCCGAAATTTGCCGAAAGTTCTATGGCCTTTCTTGAAAGTTTATCAAGTGCCACTCCCTGTAATCCCGTTATTGAGGAAAGTTCTTTTCTTGCCGATTCTAACTCTTTTATTGTTTGAACAGCATCTTTAAAAATTGATATTGCCGTACCAACAGCCGCATAAGCTCCTACGGTCTTTAGTATTTCACCGCGAACATTAGCAAACACACCGCGTAACCCTTTGGCCTCCTTTCCGATCTGTTGCTGATCCTTCCTGAACTTCTCACTTCGGCTTTCATACTCAACGATTATATTCCGCCTTGCTATTTCTGTCATTAGTTTTAGTTTTCAGTGGATTCATCGCTTTCTTGTCTTTTTGTCAATTGCAGCTTTCATTTTTTTGTTGTAGCCCATGAGTGTAAAAACTAACATATAATATTCAGATATTGACATTTTAAGCAGCTTCCCCATGCTTATTCCCGTCTGCTTTGACACGCTGAAATACTCTATGTTTCGCCTCTGCCAATACTTCGTTATTTCGATTGTTGCGTTAGTTTTCCAGATATTGCCTCCTGAAATAGGTCTTCCACTATTCTCTCCCTCGCCGTCGAATAAACCCGCGTTTGACCAGGTTGTAATAAATCGGTCAAAGAAGGTTCTAAACCGATTATTGTTTTCAAAAAAAAAGATTCAACAGCGGGGGTACTTCTTGCAAGTTCGGTTTTTTTTGCCTCAAATTCACTGGAAAGCTCGTTTTCCTTTTCATCATTCAGCATTATTAACGGCGAGGCAAGGTAAATAGTAGGGTAAAGAGTTATCGGCCTTTGCAGTAATGATTTGAAATACCCGTTAAGCTGCTGTACTTCCATGAAACGCCCCTGATTGCCAAACTCCTCTACCGTTTCGCAAAAAGCAATAAGATCGGCTTTTCGCATTCCGATTTCTTCAAACTCAAAGTGCCTTGAAAGGTAGGCTTCCGCGCGTATCGCAGGCAGGTTATCGAGGTGTTTAAACGTATAAAAGATATTGCCGTCGATCTCAAGCCCTTTTTGCAGTAATTCATTTCTTTTCATGCCGCTTTGGTTTCGCAGAATTTAGCAAATTGATTTATGTCATGTACTGAAGCAAAGATAAGATTATTGAAGTATCGAAAGCAATCGACTAAGTGATTTCCGGTAGGGCTGTCGTCTTTGAGTAGCGTTCCGTCCTCTTTTTGACGCGCTGACATGATCTGATTTATCAGCGACGGTACACCCTTTCTTGAAAAAAAGCATGGAATATTATAAAGCATGTGGTTTGATATTTTTTTTGAATTTATGTGTGACCCATTCGCTTTTTTTGTCCTGCCATCAACGCGCTGCCTGAAAAACTCCTCAATAACCTGGTAATCGGTGTGTACTGATGCGCTATGTCTCGAATGCCCGGAGTTGTCGCCTGTGATTCGGATTGGCTGGTCTAAATCCCGTAGCCAATCCATTTGCTCCAACACCCTCCTTGTTCCTCCGGTTGCGCTGAACTCTCTGGCGAAATAGACACCCTCGCCAAAAACTACGTAACCCAAAATCGCCGTACATGGGTTAACGTTGAAGTCAAAAGAAAGAACGAGGTCAACATCGTTACGCAACGGAATATCCGGCACGGTATGCGTGTTATAATTGAACTCATAAAAGAAGGGGTTATCATTGTCAATGATCGTCCAATCGCCGTGCAACAATCGCATTCGGTCAATATACGGTAGCCTTTCAAGGTTTTTTCGGTACTGATTCCTGAATATTTCATCGGGGTTGTCATCAACCGTAGCGGGAACAAAACGCTGGTAATCTTCAAGGACTGCCGGTGCATTATTCGTATCGCTTACATATCTAAGTTTTACCCAATTGTTTGCTGGATTTCCTGCCGCTAATGACTTTGGAACACCGTTTATCAGCTTGTACCTTATCCGGCTCCGGGCAATAGTAAACGCTTTTTCTGTTATCTCTGTCACCTCGTCGAAAAATATATCTGTGACCTCTAATGATCCTAAACTTGTAAAGTCGGGGTCGGAAGGGTATAGAAACAGGTCTTTGAGAATGATTTCAGACCCGTTTGAAAAGTAAATCACATTGTCCTGGCTGTTGAGGTTCATTTCAAATCCGGGAAAACGCCCCTCGTATTCTGACTTCCATATTTCAAGAAACGTTTTGAGCGTAGTTAGTTTTAGGTTCTTTAACTTTGATCGCCCAATCATTCCGCGCGTTCCCGGATACTTTCGCCGCCGCTCTATCTGCCATAAACAACCCAAAAACGACTTGCCCCCGCCTGCAGAGCCTCCAAAAAAAACATCCTCAACATCTTTAAACGTCTCGGATTCAAGGTAAAATAAGGTCTTTTGCTGCTTTAAACTTAGCATTATATTTCTTCAACGTCCTCCGGCTTTATTTTTGTCGAAAACTTATCTAACCAGGATTCTATTTCTTTTTTGTCGCCAAATGTGTGCTTGTTGTCGTTTTCACTTTTTTGCAACGGCTTCCCAATCACCTGGTCGATGATCTCTTTCACCGCTGAGTAATCCCCCTTTGCCATAGCTCGTTCAAATGCCCGCGCAATAACTAAAACTATCGCAGGTTTCTTGTCATCAGCTATCAGCTTCTTAATCCCTGACTTGTCATACCATGCAAGCTCAAGCATCGCAGTTCTTACGTCATCCTTGCTATAACCCATCTCCTTTAATACACTGTATATCTTTTTTGGCCTTCCTCCCTTTGTAGGGTCTTGGCCTTTTCCGAACTGGGTTTTTTCCCCGTCTCTTATAATATCTTCTTTTTTTCTACCCACTACCCGTTTTTTATCCGTTTTCTTTCATAAGAAACAACATCCTTGTTGGCTGAAAACTTTTTAACATCGTTGATCCACCCTTTGTGGAAATTGTAAGCTGTTTCGTTGTTGTCAAAAAGATACTGCTCAATCCTTGCATTGTTATTAAAATTTCCACTCCCCTCGATGTTATAAAAGTTTCCGTTTTTGGTTTTTGCATGGATTGTTTTGGTGTGACTAAAAGCATAAATCAGGCGGAACTTATCTTTGTGCTTTTCGTAAATTGTCCTTACGAAGTTGTCCTTGTCCTTTACGGAGGTGTTGCGGATATTTGAAATCAGAAAAGTACATTCGCCGAGCTTTCTTGCGGTTAATAAGTCGTCTATTATGGAACACGCTCTTTTTCCTATTGAATAAACAGTGATGTAGCATTCCAATATTTCTTCTTTGTCCGAAATAAACGTCAAAAAAGATATTGCGTCGAAACTCCTTGTCGTTACAATTCTGTATTGTTCATCTGGTTTTGGCAGGGAGATAAGGTTGCTTATTTCGGAAACTCTTTTTGTGATTTGTTTTTGGGTTCTTAATTTGAGCACATAGTCCGAATTGTCGTTTAGCTTTTTCTTTGTTTTAGAATCGGTGTCATAGTGGGAAAACAAGCCGGCTTTGTCGTCGCCTAATGCCGAATTATCAAATACTTCATCTTCAAACTTTTCAAAATCTATATATGTCTCACCTGCCATGCTTATTCTGTTTTACTTTTTTCTGCGGCTGCTTTTTTTGCCTTTAATCAGTTACCATTCCTGTTTCAACCTGAATATCCAGCAAATGCCCAATGGCTTTTCTAAAGCCGTAGTGCCGGTTTAGGTTCCGTTCAACGACTTTCATAGCCTCAAGGTGTTGCGGGGTTTTCTCCTCAGTATCGTTAAGGATGTGCCACGACTGTTCCGCTGTGTAAATTTCTGCGTTCAGGTCGATCAATGCCTGCCGGACAAAGTTTTTGTTAACGACGTGGTTTTCGGTTAACAATTTATTATGCTCATCGAAAAGAGATTCGTAAGAAGATGTTTTATTTTGTAATCTGTGGGTAATGTTGGAGATGCTATCGGCCTTTTCCGCAAGGGATACCCGCAATCCTATGTTTTTCGATTTGCAATTCATTACCTCGACTTGAAGTTCTGTTCGTTCATTCCTTAACGTGTCAGAATCAAGTATGCAGGCATTAAAACCCGCGTTTGAAACTTCTAACGATTCACGGCATTCTGCGTGGTTTGCTTCCTCATTTGCCAACTGGCCTTCAAGGTCAGCGATCCGGGTTTCAAGGTCAGCAGTTAAGAAATCGCATCCTGTGAACACGAAAAGAACAGTAATTAACAATAACGATTTTTTCATTTTGTAAATTTTTGGTTTGATACACAAATATAACCTTTTTCGCAAAACAAAAAAAGCCCCGCCGGAGTGACGAGACTAAAATGCTAAAAGATTAAAAAACAGTTCTGAAATAGTCAATCTTTAGGTAATATTGCGTTTATACAGGTGTTATAGGCAAGCGGGCGGACGTGCTTCGATTGAAGTTCAGGATAGAAAAAAGTATTAAAAAATTTCACTCCCTCTTTGTCTGCTCCGCAGCCATTAGATTTTTGACAACCATTGTAAATATATTTGTTCAGAAATATTTGCCATGACTACAGGTGGAACACTCATTCC
>CAYNOL010000049.1:0-20750 GCA_964398825.1 uncultured Ardenticatenaceae bacterium | reverse complement strand
CCCAACAAGTCACCCCCGCCAACATGACCCCAACATGACTTTCGGCAGTTGAACCCGCGCCGCGGCCGATCTATGATGCAGGTATGTTGGTGACACGCCAACGACACAGCAAACGAGGTAAACATCATGGAACGCAGATCGAAAGGTGAAATATTCGGCGGCACGATTTTGGTGCTCATTGGTCTGGTTACGTTAATCGGTCAATTCCTCCCCGACAGTTGGGATGGTGTATTCGGAACGTTTTTCCTGCTTGGCCTGGGGCTCATCTTCATGAGCGTCGGCATCGTCACTCGCGAGGACGGCTGGTTCATCCCCGGCGGCATTCTGACCGGTCTGGGCGCGGGTGTGGCGCTGCTGGCCGGCCCGTTCATCGACCGGCTGGGCGGCGACGAGGGGGGCTGGTTCCTGCTGGTGTTCGCCCTCGGTTGGGCGCTCATCCCGCTGATGACAGCCATCTTCACCGATGAGACCCACTGGTGGGCGCTCATCCCCGGCGGCATCATCGGCCTGGTGGGTCTGGCCGTCCTCTATGGCGGCCTGTTCATCAACATCCTGGAGTGGGTGGGCAAGCTCTGGCCCGTCGCCCTCATCATCGCCGGCGTCCTCGTCCTCTGGAAGGTCAGCCGCAGCCCGGCCGAACAGCCGGAGAAGAGCGCCGAGAAGACCGCCTGAGCGGCAAGACGGTTAACCGATAGCGAAACGGGGCAGGCAAACACCTGCCCCGTTTTTTTGTCCGGTAGTATGACCATGACCCCAATCATGACCATTGGCACATCCAACACCCCGGTCAATCGAGTATGATGATTACAGTTCAAATGAATCTTTCAACACGGATTTACGCGGATTTGGACGGAAGGTTGCCGATAAAACCTGTCGGGATCAAACCCACCCGTAAAATCCGCCCCCTACGTATCCCATCCGTGTTTCATTCTTACCACGAGGAAAACCATGACCGAAGCCATCCTGACCGTCAAAGACCTGCGCAAGTCGTTCAACAGCTTTGAGGCCGTGAAGGGCATCTCGTTCAGCGTGCTCAAGGGGGAGATCTTCTCCCTGCTGGGGCCGAACGGAGCCGGCAAGACGACGACCATCAGCATGCTCAGCTGCCTCATCGAGCCCACATCGGGCACGGCCGAGATCGCCGGCCACGCCATCCCCGGCGACACGCTCAACGTTCGCCGCGCCATCGGCGTCGTGCCGCAGGAGATCGCCCTCTACGATGCCCTCACCGCCCGCCAGAACCTCGAATTCTGGGGCGCGCTCTATGACATGAGCGGCAAGGCGCTGCAGCAGCGCATCGACGAGGTGCTGGAGCAAGTCGGCCTCAACGACCGGGCCAAAGACAAGGTCAAGACGTTCTCCGGCGGCATGAAGCGGCGCATCAACATCGCCGCCGGGCTGCTCCACAAGCCCCAACTGCTGTTCATGGACGAGCCGACGGTGGGCATCGACCCGCAGAGCCGCCGCCGCATCCTCGACATGGTGCGCGAGCTGCGCGCCGAGGGGATGACCGTCCTCTACACCACCCATTATATGGAAGAGGCCGAGGAGCTGTCCGACCGCGTCGGCATCATCGACCAGGGCAAGCTCATCGCGCTGGGCACGCAGGCCGAGCTGACGCAGCTGGTGGGCGAGCAGGAGTCACTGCGGCTCCATCTGGCCCAGGACGCGGCCCAGACGCTGGCCGGCATTGCCGGGGCCAACGGAGCCGACGGCCACGTGTCCCTGTTCGACAACCTGCCCGGCGTCGTGGGGGCCACGGCCGCCGACCACCAGGTGATCATCAACGTCACCGACGCCGGCGAAGCGCTGGCCCGCGTCGTCGGCCGCGCCAACGAAGCCGGGCTGCAGATTCGCTCCGTCGATATCGAAGAGCCGAATCTGGAAGCGGTGTTCCTGCACCTGACCGGCCGCGGGTTGCGCAACTAAGACGGCCGCAAGCCAACGAGACACGCCATGAAAAAGATACTCACCATCATGTGGAAAGACGTCAGCATCCTCTTCCGCGACAAGGCGGCCGTGGTGCTGGTCATCCTGGGGCCGCTCGTGCTGACGATCGGTTTGGGGCTGGTCACCGGCGGCTTCAACGACGACGGCGCGCCGACCATCAGCCGCATCCCCGTCACGCTCATCGACCAGGACGGCGGCGAGCTGGCCGGGGCGCTGGTGGAGTTGTTCACCAGCGAGGAGCTGAGCGACCTGTTGGCGCCGCAAATGGGCACGGACGAAACGGCCGCGCTGCAGAACGTCCGCGACGGCGACGCCGCGGCCGTGGTCATCATCCCCCCCGGCTTCAGCGCCGGGTTCATCCCCGACGCGGCTACCGGCGCGCTGCCCGATCCCGTCGCCCTGCGCGTCTACGGCGACCCCGGCGCTCCCATCAGCGCCGGCGTCGTGCGCGGCATCGCCGAGGAGTTCACCAATCGCGCCCAGACCGGCGTCACCAGCATCCAGATCGCCATGACCCAGCTGGCCACAACCGGCGCGGCATCGCCCGACGAGCTCCCCGCCATCGGCCAGGCCATGGCCGACGAGCTGTTCAGCGGCGAGGGAGCCACGGCCGCCACCGGCACGCTCATCGCCGTCCGCAACGAACGGGCCGCCACCGACAGCGACGCCGGTTTCAACCCGCTGGCCTTCTTCGCCCCGGCCATGGCGCTGCTGTTCCTGATGTACACCGTCACGCTGGGGGCGCGGACGCTGCTGAGCGAGCGGCGCGATGGCACGCTGGCGCGCATGCTGGCCGCGCCGGTCACCAACGGCCAGGTGCTCAGCGGCAAGGTGGCCGGCATCTTCGTCGGCGGCTTCATCCAGATGGCCGTGCTCATCCTGCTGTCGGTGACGCTGTTCCAGTTGAACTGGGGCAACCCGCTGGGGGTGCTGCTGCTCATCGTCGCCGCCGCGCTGGCCGCCACCGGCTGGGGGCTGCTGGTGGCCTCGGCCGCGACCAACGCCGGGCAGGTGTCCAGCCTGGGCATGGCCCTGACGCTCATCTTCGGCATCCTGGGCGGCAGCTTCATCCCCAACCAGCAGATGGGCGCGCTCTTCAAAATGGCCGGGCGCGTCACGCCCAACAGCTGGGCCATGGACGGCTTCCTCGCCCTGGCCTCGGGCGAGGGGCTGGCCGGCGTCGCCGTGCCCATTGCCGCCCTGCTCATCATGGCCGCCATGCTCTTCATCGCCTCGGCCGTCCTCTTCCGGCGGCGGCAGGGGGGGATGTTGATTGGCTAACGCGACTCCAGACCTGCGCTACAAAATCTGTGTAATCTGTGTAATTTGTGGTTAGTTCCCTTCTCAACGGTGACGAAATGCTCAACAAGATAGCCGCCATCATTCGCAAAGACACCATCCTTCGGTTCGAAGGACGGTCAGAAATCCTGTTCTTCCTCGTGCTGCCCATCATCTTCACCTACCTGCTGGGCGGCGGCGTGCCGGGGACGGACGGGGACAACCGCATCTACGTGCCCATCGTCGACGAAGACGGCGGCGAACGCGCGGCCGCCTTCCTGTCGGCGCTCGCCACGTCCGACACCATCCGCCCCGAGCTCAACACCCGGCAGGACGCCGAGGATATGCTGGCCGGCAACGACGTCGGCGCGCTGCTCATCATCCCCGACGGCTTCAGCGACGGGCTGACGGCCGAGGGCATCCTCGGCGGCGGCCAGGCGGAGCTCATCCTGCGCACCGCCCCCAACAGCAACGTCGGCCTGGCCGTGGAGCAGGAAGTCGGCCGCGCCGTGGGCGACATCGCCCGGCCGCTGCTCATCGCCCGCAACGCTGTTGCGGGCATCGAGGCCGTGCGCCCGCTGCCCGACGCCGCCGCCCGCGACCGCTTCTTCGAGGCCTCGCTCGACGCCGCCCGCACCGCCCTGGCCGAAGCCCCGCCCCGCGTGGAGTACACCGCGCTGACGGCCGCCGGCGACACGGCCGTCTACGACCAGCGCGCCCAATCGTCGGCCGGGCAGCTGTTGACCTGGGTGTTCATCCCGCTGCTGGCCGCCTCGGGCCTGTTCGCCATGGAGCGCGCCTATGGGACGCTGCGCCGCCTGATGGTCACGCCGTCGCGCAAATCGACCTTCATGCTGGGCACTATCAGCAGCCAGCTCATCCTGGCGCTGGTGCAGATGGCGCTGCTGGTGGGCTTCGGCATCCTGGTGATGCGCGTGCCGTGGGGGCGCGAGCCGGTGGCGCTGCTGGTCATCCTCGTCAGCTTCGCGCTGGCCGGTGTCGCCCTGGGCACCACGATGGGCACCTTCGTCAAGACGGAGAGCCAGGCGTCGAACCTGAGCATCATGATCGGCATGAGCATGGCCCTGCTCGGCGGCGCGTGGTGGCCCATGGAGCTGTTCCCCCCCGCCCTGCAGAACATCGTCAAAGTGCTGCCGACGACATGGGCCATGAGCGCCCTGACCGACATCACCATGCGCGGGCAGGGGCTGGTCGACATACTGCCTGAAGCGGCCGTGCTGCTGGGGTTCGCCGTCCTGTTCTTCGCGGTGGGGGTTTGGCGGTTTAAGTATGAGTGAGGCGGCTTTGAGTATTGGCTGAGCTCCGGTCACTCAAATCGTTGGCGTGTTGCTGCCCCGTTCCACAGGTTGTTTGGAACGGGGCAGCAGTTCTTTGTGTTTTCCCCGCAATTTGCTCGAAATTCCCTCTCTTGTGTCGGCCAGATGACAGAACTCCACTCCCTCTTTTTTGTAGAATTTGCCCATGTTTTTAATTGACATGACACCTAATGGATTTATAATTTCCAACGAAGGAAGGAGCAAGGGCGTGCGAACGCCCCTGCTCTTTTTTTATTGACAATCGAATAGATGATGGGATTAGCCTGTAGCGCCTGCTTTTAGCTTGCAGCTTTGAGACCAAGAGATTCAGAGACCAGGAGAGCGCAAGACCAAGAGAGTAGGGATTAAGCCCATTCTCCCGGTCTTCCCGTCTCCCTAAAACAGGAGAAAACAATGCCGTTCAACATTTCCACCCCAGTTCTCCGTCGGCGACTGCTGCTTTCGGCGGCCGTCTGCCTCATCCTGCTGGCCGCGCTGTTCGGCGGGCGTCCCATCCCCCCCGCGGCGGCCAACGGTTGCAGCGTCGATACGGATGTCGCCACCGAAACGGAGCTCAATAGTGCCATCGCTGCCTACAACGCCCTGAACGAAGCGTGCATTGTCACCATCACATTCACCAACGACATCGTGCTGACCGCCGGCACGGAGCCGGTCAACAAAAAGATACTCTCTATGCAGCTGAATATCGACGGCGGCGGCTTCCGGCTGGACGGCAACCACGTCGCCGCGACTGTCACCATCAATGCCGCAGAGTGGGTAATGATCAAGGACCTCACCATCGCCAACAGCAACGGCCACGGCATCACGCTGGCCGATGGGCTGCTGCTTCTGAGGAATGTCGCCGTGCTCGACAGCTTCCTGGATGGCCTGTTTGTGAGCAACAACGGGGATGCCGACATCTCCGGCAGCACGATCGCGCGCAACAGGCAGAACGGCATCAAAGCCGTTCACCCCGCCGCCGGTCTGACCCTTAGCAACAGCACCATCGCCGCCAATGGACAAACAGGCTTGCTGATGGAACAGCGTAATATCGATCTCGTCCACGTCACCGTCGCCGGCAACAAGCTGGGCGTCATAACGATCGGGGATTTCAACAGGGCATTGATCCTCAACAGCATCGTGGCCGGCAACACCGAGGAGGATTGCGGATATGGCGGCGGGACGCCCGATGTCAGAAACTCGCTCGTCGGCAGCGACCCCGGCAGCTCGGTGTGCGGCCTGGTCGACGGCGCCAACGGCAACCTCATCGGTCACGATCCCCTGCTGCTGCCGTTGGGCGACTACGGCGGCGCGACGCTCACCATGCCGCCCGCGCAGTACAGCGGCAGCGTGACGGCCGCCAGCCCGGTCATCGACGCCGGTGACCATTCGTTCTCCTACAGCGCATACGGCTTTTTGCTCATCGCTGACCAGCGCGGCTACCCGCGCGACGCCGTCAACGGCCCGGTCGACATGGGCGCGGTTGAGGGGACGGTGGCGGTTGCCTGTCCCGCCTTCCCCGCCAATGCCGACAGCGAAGCGACGCTCGACACGGCCATCGGCTGCTTCAACGCGGCCACGACCCCCGGCGTCTATCGCGTCGACCTGACCGACGACATCGATCTGACCCTGCCGGCGCGGTTCATCACCAACCCCACGCCCGGCGCGGAGCTGGTCGTCTTCGGCCACGGCAACAGTCTCAGTGGGCAGCACACGCCGGGCTATCGGCCGCTGACCATCGGCAGCGGTGCCACCGCCACGCTCAATTACATCTACATCACCGGCGGCAACGTGACGCGTGGCGGTGGCATCCACAACCGGGGCGATCTCACGCTCAACGATGTCGGCGTCATCAACAACATCGCCACCGGCGGCGGGGTAGGCGGCGGCATCTACAACGAGGCAGGCGCCACGCTGAACGTCGCCGGTGGCCACGCCAGCGATAACGTGAGCGAAGCCCGAGGGGGCGGCGTCTACAACCGGGGCGTCGCCACCCTCACCGATTTCACCGCCTCCGTCAACAAGGTCAACGGCGGGGACAGCAGCCGGGGTGGCGGTATCCACAACGCCGGAACGATGACCGTCGTTCGCGGAACAATCGACTACAACGTAATCCTCGCCATAGGCTTCTTTTCCGGGCCAATGGGCGGCGGCATCTCGAACGAAGCCGACCTGACCATCCGCGACTCGGTCATCCATCACAACAGCGTCAATGCGGTGTACTATTACGCCGCCGGCGGTGGCGTCAGCTCCATCATGTCGGTCGAGGCGGTGAATGACAGAGGACATGAGCCACGGATGCTCATCATCAACACCACCATCAGCGCGAACACTCTATATGGAATGTCCGGCGCCGGCGGCGCAGGCGTTTACGTGTTCGAAGCGAACTCTTTATTGCTTGACACTCCCCCGGAAATCAGGCTGACCAACACCACGGTGTTCGCTAACACAGCCGATTCCCTTAATTCCCAATATCTGGGACCGCTCGGCGCATACTTTGCGGGCTCCGACTCCGGCGCTCCAACGCAGGTCACCCTCCACAACAGCATCCTGGCCGGCAATGGGCTTAGCGACTGCAACATGGAAGACGTTGCTTTTGAATCGCGCCACAGCCTCTATGAGAGCAGCGGCGCGGGTGCCTGCGGCCTGGCTGCCGGCTCCCCGGCCGCCAACGGCAACTACGTCGGCGTCAGCCACGGCCTGGGCGCACTGGACGTCAGCGGCGGCGGCACGCTGACCCACATGCCCCTGCCGGGCAGCCTGGCCATCAACAACGGCGACAACGCGCTGGCCGTGGACGAGAACGGCGACCCGCTGGCGGCCGACCAGCGCGGCTACGGCCCCCGCGCGGCCGGCGGCACAGTCGACATCGGCGCGCACGAAACGGAGGCTGAGCCCTCGCCCATCTTCATGAGCGTCAAGGCCAACGTCACCATCGGCGGCGTCAAGTACGACAACTCCGACATCCTGAAGTGGAACGGCGCGCAATGGGCGCCGTGGTTCGACGGCGGCGACGCGCTGCTGTCGCCCAAGAAGTCGAAACACAACGTCAACGCCTTCTGGATCCCCGACCCGTCCGGCGAAGACGTGGTCATGGCCTTCTCGCAAAACGCCCGCAAGGTGGGCCAGCTGTCCGACAAGGTAGAGGGGAATGATCTCGTCTGGTGGGACGGCAACGATTGGAGCTTGTGGTTCGACGGCTCCGACGTGGGGCTGGAGAAGAAGGGGCCGGAGAAGATCGACGGGCTCCACGTGCTGCCCGGCAGCGCCTCGCCCATCGGCGGCGCGTGCGCCCACTACCTGCTCATCAGCACCCAGGGCGTGGGCGCGGTACCGATCGCTCCCAAAACCGTGCTCAAATTCGGCGGCGAGGACATCCTCGGCTTCTGCATGACCAATGTCGGCGCGGATACGGCCGGCTTCTGGCACATCGCCTTCGACGGCTCGGCCGCCGGGCTGCCCAAAAACAGCCTCGACAGCATCAGCGTCGCGGGCAACACGATCTACTTCACGACGAACAAGAAGATCACGGTCAACGGCGCGGCCTACGCTCCCTCGATGGTCCACGCCTACAGCTTGAGCCGAGAAGCGTTCAGCGGCCCGCTCTTCGTCCCTGCCGAAAACGAACTGGGCAAGCCGGTTGATGGGTTACAGGCTCCGCGGGGATTGAATTAGGGATCGACGCTGAACGAATGGAGAACAGCGAAACCTCGGGGCTCGGAGGAGATCTTTAAGATTTCGCGTTCCTTTTGTCGGCCAGACGACAGACAGAGGCGCGTTCGCTATGTTACGATGACGTTCTAAATTCGGAGCTTCACAACCGAAAAGCAACACGGCCAAAGAGCAATGAACACACAGGGGCAACACATTTGGCCGTAGCAGGGTTGAAGCGCAGCGAATGGGGGTTGAATGAACCCCCGTTCGCGGCCCTTCCTGCCAGGGAGAATCTATATGCACTAACCCGCGCCCCACCCCGCGCCAGGCGGCCGCAGCCTGCCCGATCATTTGACTTGGCGACTTACAGACATCGTGCCAGTCGCGATGCACAGTTTCATAGGAGAAAAAAAATGAATCGTAGCGCATCCGATAATCTGCCGCGCCGCGAGGGCCGGAGTGTGATATTCATGCTGGCCGCCTTGTTGCTGGCGGCTCTTGTGGGGTTGCGGCCGCCCGCCCCCGCGCTGGCCGACGAATGTTACCTGAGTGACATTTACGTCGACACGGCCCAGGAGTTACTTGAAGAAATCCACGCCTACTCCACTACTATATGCCGGCAGAAGATCATTCTGACGGACGACATCACCCTCAGGGACAACGCCATCGTCTTGATCGACAACAACAATCCAGAGGCCCAACTGACGATCGACGGCGGTTTCCATACCATTGACTTCGAATATGAGGGGGAAGGTTTCCTCATCTCTGTCGACGGCTCCGTCACCATCCAGAACATCACCCTGGCCAACAGCGATGGCAGCGGGATCGCTGTCGAGGAAGGCAACGTTCGCCTGTTGGACAGCACGATCGAACGTTCAGGATCAATCGGCGTCTATGTGCGCGCCGGAACGGTCGTCATCGAGAGAAGCGCCATCCTCGACGGCGGATTCCACGGCGTGCAAGCCGCCGACACCATCGCCCCCCCCACCGTCTGGATCATCAACAGCACGATCGCCCGCAATAGCGCGTCGGGTGTGTCCATGTACGACGGCGACATCCATCTCACCCACGCCACGGTCTATGGCAATGATCTGGGTCTCCACGCGATGGGCGGCGCCGTCACCGTCTACAACTCAATTCTCGCCGGCTCGGGGGCGGCCGACTGTTTGTTACACTCACCGGCTACGTTGGAGATCGACCATTCGCTGGTGCAGACCAACGGCTTCGAGGGAGACGATCCCTGTCCTGTGCCGGACGGGACGGAGGACGGCAATATCGTCGGCGCCGACCCGCTGCTGGCCCCGCTGGGCAACTACGGCGGCCCCACCCTTTCCATGCCGCCGGTTCACTACACCGGCCTCTCGGCCGCCGACAGCCCCGTCATCGACGCCGGCGACTTCACCCTGTCACTCAATGAGAACGGCAATTTCCTGGGGACCGACCAGCTCGGCGCCGGCCGCAATGTGGGCGGGTCCGTCAACATGGGCTCGGTCGAGGGCGCGGTCGACATCACCTGCAGCGCGTCGATGAACGTCAACTCGGAGACGGCGTTGGCCAAGGCCATCGCCTGCTTCAACCGGATGCCGGCCGGCAACTACACCATCAAATTCACGGCCAACATCTCGCTGACGACGATGTTGCCGGAGATTGAAAACAACAACGGCGCCACCCTGCTCATCAACGGCAACGGCCGCGCCCTGGACGCCGGCGGCAAGACCATCGCCTTCTTTGTCCGCGACAGTTCCAAAGTCTCCTTCGAGAAGATCACCATCTCCGGCAGCTTCGAGGAAGGCATCTACGCCGTTCGCTCCACCGTCCATGTCCGGCAGAGCACCATCCGGGACAACATGGGTGAGGGCATCGCCATGTCTGAGGCGCATCTGGTCGTCCGTGACAGCACCTTCGTCGGCAACCGCTTAAACGCCATTCGGTTCGACGCCTACAACGACAGTGACACCCTCCACCTCATCAACAGCACCCTGTATGGCAACGGGCTCGTGGATGGGGATGCAGGGCTGGTCATGTTCGGCGGCACGACAAGGGTGATCAACAGCACCATCCATCAGAATGGCTACGGCATCCGTGCGTTCGGCCCTTACGTTGTAGACGTTCTCAACAGCATTGTCGCCGGTAATTGGCATGGCGACTGTGCCTCTATGAGCGGCCCCACCTTCTTCGAAAACTCTCTGCTTCAAGAGAACGATTCGCTCGACCCGTGCAGTGCTTCGCCCGGCGACGACAACGTCGTGGGGCTCAACCCGCAGCTGGGCGCGCTGGGCAACAACGGCGGCCCCACGCAGACGCTGCCGCTGCTGCGCTTCACCGGCAACATCACCGGCAACAGCCCGGCCTTGAACGCCGGCAGCGACGGCGTGGCCGCCGATGAGCTCGGCAACCCGCTGGCCAAGGACCAGCGCGGCGCCAAACGCGTGGCCGGCGGCGAAGTGGACATGGGCGCCTATGAGGGCACGCAACAGGTTAATTGCAAGCCCTTCCCGCGGACGGTGAACAACGAAGCGACGCTCAACAACGCCATCCAGTGCTTCAACGCCCTCACCACCCCCGGCTATTACGCCATCAATCTGTCGAGCAATGTGAAGCTGAACGGCTCGACCGTCCTCATCGACAACGCCAATGAGGGCGTCTCGCTGGTCATCGACGGCGGCGGCCGCTCCATCGACGGCCAGAGCAAGGACAACACGCGCCCGCTCGCCATCCGGCCGGGCACAGAGGTCACCCTCAGGAATCTCACGGTCATCAACGGCAACGCCGCCGGCGACGGCGGCGGCATCCACAACGCCGGTGAGACGACCCTCAGCAAAGTCACGGTAACCGACAACACAGCCCGCACTGAGGGCGGCGGCGTCTACAACCGCGTCGGGGGCGTGATGCTCATCGAGGACAGCCGGGTCGTCAACAATCTGGCCCGCTCCACCGCAGCACTGGACTACGCTGACCCGGTCGGCGGCGGCATCAGCAACGAAGGGGAGGTGACGATCAACGACACCCTCATCAGCAACAATTACGTCGATGGGCATTACGTCGGCGCGGGCGGCGGCATCATGAACGGTTCGGTGATGACCATCAACCGCAGCACCATCGCCACGAACTACGTCTATGCAATGTCGGACAGCTATGGCGGCGGCATCCTGAACCGTGACAACCTGCTCATTCGCGACTCGACCATTTCCGGCAATCAGGCGAACTCCTCGAACGATCGCGCAGCCAGCGGCGGCATCCATTTCGAACCCTCCTGGCATGAAGGCAGCAACACGCCCCGGCTGATGATCATCAATTCGACCATCAGCGGTAACGTGGCTTCGTCGCAAGTAGATGAGGCATACGGCGGCGGCATGTGGGTCATCGTCTGCTGCGGCGAAATCCAGGATTCGGTGCCCGTTACGCTCATCAACACCACCATCACCGGCAACACGCTCTCGGCCCCGGATGATGTAATCGGCGCCGGCGTCTTCTTCTTCATGGATTACGGAAACGAAGTGGAACACGACCTGGATGTGACGATCCACAACAGCATCCTGGCTGGCAATGGGGGAGACGTCGATTGCCGCCTGCTCTACTTCACGCCGGGCAAGGTGAATTTCGATTCGAGCAACAGCCTCTATGGGGACACGGAAGAAAACGCGTGCGGGTTGGACGAGAGTGATCTCAACAACATCGTCAACCAGGACGCCAACCTCGGCCCGCTGGCCGACAACGGTGGCCCGACGCAGACCCACCTGCCCAACCCCGGCAGCCCGGCCATCGACGCCGGCGACAACACGCTGGCCTTGAATGAGATCTACCTGGGGCTGGAGGCCGACCAGCGCGGCTACGCCCCCCGCGTCGTCAACGACACCGTCGACATCGGCGCGGTCGAGGTGGGCGCCACAGCGCCGGCCGACCCGGGCAACTACGTGTCGCCCAAAGGCAAGGGCACCACGGCCGACGGCGTGGTCTATGACAACTCCGACATCCTCAAGTTGGGCGGCATGGGCTGGTCGCTCGTCTTCGACGGCTCGGCCGCGCTGCAATTCAACAACGCGTCGAATCACAACATCAACGCCTTCTCCATCGACGGCGACGACATCGTCATGTCCTTCCTCCAGAACGGCCGCGTCGTGCCCGGCGTCGACCCCCGGGTCGACGGCACCGACCTGGTGAGGTGGGACGGCAGCGCCTTCACCTTCTACTTCGACGGCTCCGACGTGGGGCTGGACAAGAAGGGGTCGGAGAAGATCGACGGTCTCCACGTGCTGCCCGGCAGCGAATCGCCCATCAACGTCGGGGGGTGCCAGGCGTACCTGCTCATCAGCACGCAGGGCCCGGGCCAGGTGATCGACATAAACGACGCCACGCTGAAGTTCTCCGGCGAGGACGTGCTGGGCTTCTGCGCCATGGACCTGGGCGAATACACGTTCGGCTACTGGCACATGGTGTTCGACGGCAGCGACGTGGGCCTGCCCAAAGGCGCCATCAACTCCATCAGCGTCGAAGGCGACACGCTCTACTTCATCACCACCAAAAATGTCAAGCTCGGCAACGTGCTAATCATCCCTCCGGCCGTCTATGCCTTCAACATGAACACCCACGAGCTGACGGGAATTCATTTCAACCCGGAAGCCCACGGGATGAGTGGGAAAGTGAATGGATTGCAGATGCAGTAGGGATTAGGGATTAGGGATTAGGAATTGGAGACTGGGAGATTGAGAGATTGAGAGACTGAGAGACTGTGACAAGTCTCCCAGTCTTCTGGTCTCCTGGTCTCCTGGTCTCCTGGTCTCCAGTCTCCACTCTCCAGAAAGAAGAGCTCATCGCACCACACAAGGAGTTAACATGAACAATATCAATCACCAACGATCCAGCCGATCATCGCGCCGCGGCGTGATGATCCTGGCTGTGGCCTTGCTGTTGGCGGCGTTGGCCGGGCTGCGGCCGACCGCCCCCGCGCTGGCCGCCTGCCCAGGCCCGGTTAACGTCGCCACGGCCGGCGCGTTTCTCGCAGCCATCGACGACTTCAACGACACGACCGGGCCTTGTCATTCCGAGATCCACCTGACGGCCGATATCGTCCTCACCGATGATGTGTCGATTGCCGTCGACAACCCCGACAACAATGTCACTCTCGACCTTTTCGGCCACGGCCACACCATCGATTTCGACCAAAAGGGAAGAGGTTTTCACATCACCGCCGCCGGGCAGATTGCCATCTCCGGCCTGACGCTGGAGTACAGCCGTGGCACCACGTTCCACATAGTCAGCAATCGCGTGCTGCTGCGCGACGTCACAGTCCAGAGCGCCATGTCCGGGGACGGCATCTATGTCGGGGG
Organism: uncultured Ardenticatenaceae bacterium; assembly: GCA_964398825.1. Lineage (GTDB taxonomy): Bacteria > Chloroflexota > Anaerolineae > Promineifilales > Promineifilaceae > Promineifilum. Next base: position 7,225 of record CAYNOL010000049.1, on the reverse strand, counting down.
CGGGGAGCTGTTCGTCCGCAACAGCACGATCAGCTTCAACGCTCACCAGGGAATACACATCGACAATGAAATCAGTTCAACCACTGAGGTGTTGGTCGTCAACAGCACCATCGCCCACAACAATGAGGGCATCTCTGCTACATCGGCCGACGTCCAGATCACCCACGCCACGATCGCCAGAAACTTCCAGGCGGGCCTGATCATTGGACCCAGCGGCAACGCCACAGTCCACAACTCCATTCTGTCCGGCAGCGCCCGCGATTGCCAAAAATTGGCAGGCACGGTGACGCTCTTCAACACGCTGGTGGAAGCGGACACCGACCCCACCTGCGACCTGACGCATGGCGTGAACGACAACATCGTCGGCGCCAATCCGCTGCTCGCCCCGCTGGGCGATTACGGCGGCCCCACCTACACCATGCCGCCCCTCCAGCTGACCGCCCCCACCCCCGCCGTCAGCCCGGTCCTCGACAAGGGAGATAACGACCTGAGCAAGGATTCCGGTGAAACAGTGCAGGACGACCAGCGGTACGAAACCCGCTTCCAAGGGGTCGGCGCCGTGGCCGACATGGGCGCGGTAGAAGGGGCGCTGGAGTTGGCGTGCGGGCAGCTTCTGTACCAGGTCAGTAACGAAACGGATCTGGCGCTGGCCCTCTACTGCCTCGACCTGATGACGACCGGCGGCGAGTTCGTCATCGAATTTCTGGACGACATCGAGCTGACCAAGACGCTGCACAACATCGAATTGTACACGCCGGGGCTGTCGCTGCGTATCGACGGCCAAGGGTACACCCTGACCGGAATCAGAGAGGCCGACACTTTTGCCGTCTATGGAACCGAAACTGTCACCTTCGAAGATCTCACCATTACCGACAGCGGCCTGACCGGCATCTACGTGAACCAGGTCGGCCTCACCGTCCGGCGCAGCACCATCAAAGGCAACAATGGTCACGGAATCCGCGCCGAAGCATCCAACGTGACCATCACCGACAGCACCTTCTCCCACAATGACCAAGGGGGTATCTACTACGAGACCTTCTATGATCCGGTGGAGCTTCTCATCATCAACTCCACCTTTTTCGACAACGCCTGGGATTCGTACAGCGCGATCTATAGCGAGTCTGAGGGTCAGGTCACGATCATCAACAGCACGATCTACCGGAATGAGTCCGGCCTCGACTCGCAAGGGACGGACGTGACGATCCACAACAGCATCCTGGCCGGCAGCGACGGCTGGGATTGCAACGTGGAGTTTGCCTCGTCGACCGTCAGACACTCGCTCGTGCAATTCAACGACGTGTTCGACCCATGCAACATGACCCACGGCGTGGACGGCAACCTCGTCGGCGTCGACCCGATGTTGAGCGAGCCGGGCAACTACGGCGGCCCCATGGAGACGGTCATGCCGCTGCAGCTCACCGGACGCATCAAGGCCACCAGCCCCGTCATCAATGCCGGGCGCAACGACCTGGCCGTCGACGAAGGGGGCGCGTCGCTGTCGGTCGACCAACGGGGCTCGGCCCGCAAAGTCGGCACAGTCGACATGGGCGCCGTCGAGGGCACGCAGAGCGTCAACTGCGGGGCCTTCCCCCGCACAGTGGGCAATGAGGCCCAACTGACCAACGCCATCCTGTGCTACATGGGCCTCACAGCCCCCGGCGTCTATGCCGTCAACCTGTCGGCCGACGTCGGCCTGACCGCCTCCCCGCCCACCATCAGGAATGCCAACCCCGGCGTCTCGCTGCGCATCAACGGCAACGGCCGGGCCATCGACGGGCAGGGCAACATCAACACGCGGCCGCTGGACATCGCCCGCAACGCTTCCGTTTCTCTCCACGACGCTCTCATCACCGGCGGCAATCAGGGGGAAAACGGCGGGGGGATCAAGAATTTTGGGCGGCTGACCATCGCCAACTCCCGTTTGGCCCACAACACCACATACGCTGACGGCGGCGGCATCTTCAACGATGAATATGGCACGCTGTTCATCAACAACAGCGTCATCGACAACAACCTGGCCGCCTATCCCGACGGCGACGGCGGCGGCATCGCCAGCGGCGGCGCCTCCTATCTCACCGACGTCGTCATCACGCAAAACGTGGTCGATGCGGACTTCGACGGACTTGGCGGCGGTGTCAAGAATGATGGAGTCATGGTCATCACCCGCGGGACCGTCACCCACAACTCGCTGAGCGTGGATAATGCCTATGCGTTTGGCGGCGGCGTCTACAGCGACGCCAACATCCTCATCCGCGACTCGATCATCAGTGATAACACCGTGTGGGTGGCCAACTATTACGGATTCGGCGGCGGCGTCTACGCCGACTTCAACGACGCCGACGCTGATCCCGATGAGTTCGGCGCGCGGGCGTTCTTCATCAACACCACCATCAGCGGCAATAGCGCCGAAGCCGGGGCCGGGGCCCTCGGTGGTGGCCTGCATGTCATGGGGTGCTGCCAGGATGAGGCCCCGCCGGTCAAACTCATCAACGTCACCGTGGCGGACAACTCCGTCGATGCCGACGACGTTGCCGCGGGGGCCGGAATGTTCATCGATCGGGAGAATTATGATCTGGATGTGACCATCCACAACACCATTCTGGCCGACAACCTTACCGGCAACAGCCTCGGCGGCGACTGCGTGCTCTCCCCCGCGAGCAGTGGCGTGTTCGCCTTCGAGTCGCGCAGCAGCCTCTACCAGGACACGGCCGACGGCGCGTGCGGGCTGGCCCAGGCCGCCGCTACTCCCGACAGCAACGGCAACTATGTCGGCGTCGACCCCCTGCTGGGGGCGCTGGGCGACAACGGCGGCGACACACACACCCACGAGCTCCTGGCCGGCAGCAAAGCCATCGACAGCGGCGCCAACGCGCTGGCCGTGGACCAGAACGGCAACCCGCTGGCGGCCGACCAGCGCGGCTACATGCCCCGCGCGGCCGGCGGCGTCGTCGACATGGGCGCCTACGAGACAGGGGCCGTGCCGCCGCCCCTCTTCATGAGCCCCAAAGCCGCCGGCACAACGGACGATAACCAATCGTTCGACAACTCCGACATCCTCAAATGGGACGGCCAGGCATGGTCGGTGTGGTTCGACGGCTCTGAACAGTTGCTGTCGCCCAAAAAGTCGAAGCACAACATCAACGCCTTCTGGGTCCCCGACCCGTTCGGCGATGACGTGGTCATAGCCTTTGCCCAAAACTCCCGCAAGGTCGGTGATTTGCCCGACAAGGTGGACGGCAACGATCTCGTCTGGTGGGACGGCAACGATTGGGCCCTCTGGTTCGACGGCTCCGACGTGGGGCTGGAGCTGAAGGGGCCGGAGAAGATCGACGGGCTCCACGTGCTGCCCGGCAGCGCCTCACCCGTCGGCGGCGCGTGCGCCCACTATCTGCTGCTCAGCACCACGGGCAAGGGCGCCGTTTCCACCCCCGACGGCACACTGCGCTTCAGCGGCGAGGACATGCTGGGCTTCTGCATGACCAACGTCGGCGCGGCCACGGCCGGCTTCTGGCACCTCGCCTTCGACGGCTCGGCCGCGGGCCTGACCCCCAACAGCCTCGACAGTATCAGCGTCGACGGCGACACCCTATACTTCACGTCCCAGAAGAAGATCAAGATCAACGGCGTGACCTACAACTCTTCGACGGTCTACGCCTACGACATCAACGCCAACCTCTTCACCGGCCCGCACTTCGCGCCGGCCGATGAGGGATTGGGAGGAGCGGTTAATGGGTTGCATATGAATTAAGAATTGTAGACGAGGGAAAGAGAGAGTAAGGAAGCGTGAGGTTGAGAGAGTGAGAGAGTGGGAGAGTGTGAGACCGGGAGGCCGAGAGAGTGGGAAAGTGATCCCACTCTCCACTCCCACTCCCGCACTCTCCCGCGCATCAACGGAGGTATCATGAGCAACGACAACAATGTCAACATCGAGCAAACCAACTCGGCCGGCCGCGCGTGGCTGGCGTCCTTAATTCTGAGCCGGTCGGGGGGCTTTATCTCCCGGCTGGCGCTGGGGCTGTCGCGGCTGGGGGCGTTGCCGCGTGGCTGGCGGCGGCGGCTGCGGCGTCGCGCGGCCGTCACGATGGCGGCCGCGGCCCTCATCCTGTCCATGGCCGGCAGCGCCTGGCTCGCCCCGCCCGTCCACGCCGCCACCATCACCGTCAACACCCCCAAGGCAGTCATCGCCAAAGACGGCAAATGTTCGCTGACCGAGGCCATCATCAACGCCAACCGCGACGATCGCCTTTACAACTCAAAGGGCGAGTGTGCCCAGGGCAGCGGCGCTGACACCATTACCCTGAAGTCCAACGTCAAGCTGACCGAGTTGTTTCTCTACGGCGCCTTTGGCTACTATGGCTTGCCGCCGGTCTACAGCGAGATCATCATCGAAGGCAACGGCCGCACCATCAGCGCTCCCAGTGTCCTGAAGAATCCGGATGTTGAGGAAGTATTCGGGATCTTCTACAACTACTTTGACGGCGATCTTGAGCTTAGAAACGTGACCCTCACCGGCGGCTTCAACCCACTTGGAGGCTCGATCATCAACCTCGGCGATTTAACGCTGAGCGGTGTGACCATCAGCGACGCCGTGGCCCTGGCGGGTGGCGGGATCATGAGCATAGATGGAGAGACGACCATCGAGAACAGCGTCATCAGCGGCAATGTCTCGTTGCTCTTTGGTGGCGGCATCAGCGCCTTCGGCGTCTTGGCCAATGAGCCCGATGAGCAGCCGAAGGTAACTGTCAGTGACGGCACGCTCATCACCAACAATTACTCCCTCGGCGTCGGCGGCGGCATCGGCGCGGCCTACGCCCAAGTCACGGTCGACGGCAGCACAGTCAGCCTGAACGACGCCTACCCGCCGGATTTCGAGCCTGACGGCAACGGCATGGGCAGTCCAAGGAGCGAAATCGTCACCTCGGGACGCATGGCCGCCTTGTCGGATCAGCTGGAGGAACGTCTGTCGGCGGCGTCGGGGCGGCTCGGGGAGCGTCTGTCGGCCGTGCCGGGCTGGGCCGAAGGGGGTCTGGGCATGGCCATGCTCACCGGCGAACGTGATGTATCGGCCGACGACGGCATCCCGATTCCCTTCTACAATCTATACGGCCGAGGCGGAGGCATCTACAGCGGCGATTACGGCACTCTGACGATCAACGACAGCACCATCACCGGCAACAAGGCCCACAGCAATGTTGGGGGCGGTGGCGGCGTCGTCATCGGCTTCGAGACCACGGCCGTCATCGACAATACCGACATCACTAACAACGAGAGCACCGCCGGCTTCGGCGGAGGCCTGGTCAATCTCGGCTATCTGGAGATGACCCGATCGACCGTTGACGGCAACGTGGCCGAAAACGCCGGCGGCATGGCGCTCCTGTTCGGCAAGTCCGACATCCTTGAAAGCACCATCTCCTTCAACGAAGCCGTTGGCGAGATAGATAATGACGACGGCGACGGTGGCGGCATCGCCGCCGTCTGCGGCAACACCACGATCCTCAACTCCACCATCAGCAACAACAGCGCGAGGGGCGACGGCGGCGGGGTCTTCATCGCCGTCGACTACCTGGGGTTGTGCTACAACGCAGATGACGACGAGGAATACGACGCGGGGGTGAGACTCGCCAACTCCACCATCGTCGGCAACACCGCCGCGGAGGGCGGCGGGATCTTCCGGAGCGTGGGCGATAATACCAATCACCGAACACGTACCATCTTCATGTCCTCTCTAATCGTCAGCGGCAACACGGCCCTCAACGGCAACGGCGGGGATAATGTCAACACCATTAATGATGATTCCTACATTGTCACCTTAAATCTCTTTGGCGCCGATGGTGACGGCGGGTATGCCGGCATCAACCCTCCTCCTTCGACCAACATGATCCTGGTTCCCGACCCCGGCGTCGAAGTGAGCGACATCCTGGATACAACGCTGGCCAACAACGGCGGCCCCACCAAAACCCACCTGCTGGTGGCCGGCAGCCCGGCCATTGACAAGATAAATAACGGGGTTTGCGAAGCCCCAACCGGGGATATCACCACCGACCAGCGCGGCGAGCCCCGCAACGTGGACGGCGACAATACCCCTTCGGCCGAGGAATGTGATCTCGGCGCGGTGGAGGGCACCGAGCGGATCGGCCCGCCCGCCGTCTATGTCAGCGCCAAAGCCGCCGGCACCACGGGCGACGGCCAATCGTTCGACAACTCCGACATCCTCAAATGGGACGGCCAGGCATGGTCGGTGTGGTTCGACGGCTCTGAACAGTTGCTGTCCCCCAAGAAGTCGAAGCACAACACCAGCGCCATCTGGACCGACGGCAATGAGGCGGTCATGGCCTTTGCTCAAAACGGGCGCAAAATCGAGGGCATCACGCCCATCGTCGAGGGCATGGATCTCGTGCGCTGGGACCCGCTCAACGGCTTCAGCCTTTGGTTCGACGGCTCCGACGTGGGGCTGGAGAAGAAGGGGCCGGAGAAGATCGACGGCCTGCACGTGCTGCCCGGCTCCATGTCCCCCATTGGCGGCAGTTGCGCCCACTACCTGTTGATCAGCACCTACGGGAAGGGTGCAGTGCCCGACTACCCCAGCGGCCAGATCAAGTTCGGCGGCGAGGATGTGCTGGGCTTCTGCATGACCAACAAGGGCGACGCCACAGCCGGCTTCTGGCACATCGCCTTCGACGGCTCGGCCGAGGGGCTGCCCATGAACGCCATCGACTCCATCAGCGCCGGCGCCGACGGCCGAACCCTCTACTTCACCACCAACAAGAAAACCGCCCTCGGCGACCGCGACACCGTGTTCTCCTTCAATCTGGACAGCCATCAGTTCGACGGCCCCTTCTTCAGCGCCGCCGAAAGTGGTCTGCAACAGCAGATGGACGCCCTGCAGATGGGCGAGGATTAACACCCCCAACTGTGGCGTAGGCTGTCAGCATGCGATGAGGAGGTTTAAAGATTGAGAGATTGAGAGTTTGAGACGGCCAAACCTCAGAGGTCTTTCGAGACCTCTGAGGTTTCATCGTAGCTGCTATGGATTGTCAGGCCACTGGGATGTGGATCGTCAGGCCACTGGGATGTGGGTTGTCAAGCCACTGGGATATGGATTGCCAAGCCACTGGGATATGGATTGCCAAGCCACTGGGATGTGGATTGTCAGGCCAGTGGGATGTGGAATGTCAGGCCAGTGGGATGTGGAATGTCAAGCCACTAGGATATGGATTGCCAAGCC
>CAYNOL010000048.1:0-21003 GCA_964398825.1 uncultured Ardenticatenaceae bacterium | reverse complement strand
GCTGAGGAAAGTCCGCACTCCACAGAGCATGGTGCCGGCTAACAGCCGGGCGGGGTGACTCGACGGCAAGTGCAACAGAGAGGCGTATTGCCGGAGGGGGCGACTCCTTCGGCGAGGGTGAAACGGTGGTGTAAGAGACCACCGGCGGCGGCAGTGATGTCGCCGGCCAGGCAAACCCCACCAGGAGCAAGGCCAAGCAGGGCGAAAGGCAGCTACGGCTGCCTACGGAGCGGCTCGTTCCGTCTGACGCCCGGGTAGGCTGCACGAGGAAGCCGGCGACGGCTTCCCCAGATAGATGATCGCCAGCGCCGCCGGTCTTCCGGCAGCGCCCACAGAATGCGGCTTACAGGCCGGCTTGCCATTCACAAGGGAGCGATCTTTCGCTCACGCAGAGCTTGGAGGTTCGATGTCTGTCCGTGTTTTGTTCGTTTGTTTGGGAAATATCTGCCGCTCGCCCATGGCCGAGGCCGTCTTCCAGAAGATGGTCGACGACGCCGGGCTGACGGACAAGATCCGCGTCGATTCGGCCGGGACGAGTTCGTATCATGCCGGAGAGAAAGCCCACCCGGGCACGCGTCGCGTGCTGGCTCGCCACGGCATCGAATACGACGGCCGCGCCCGGCAAGTCACTCCCGACGACCGCCGGAACGGCACCACCTACCTCATCGCCATGGACGGCGACAACCTGTCTGAGCTGCGGCGGCAATTCGGCGAACAACCCCATCTGCACCGGCTGATGGAGTTCGCCACCCATGCCAGCGTCCACGACGTACCCGATCCCTATTACAGCGACAACTTTGACTACGTCTATCGCCTCGTCGAGGACGGCTGTCGCGGCCTGCTGAATGCCATTCGCGTCAACGAAGGATTGTAATTCGGCCGCCCGGTCATCAATCACTTCGCCAATCGCGCCGCCCGGCGCGGCATCGTTTGATCCCCGTCCGATACCCGGCTAAACTCTCCCATTGATTTGGATGTGGCTGCTTAGCCATTATTTTCCCTGATTCATATGCTCATGCGGACGCGGCCGGCGGCCGTTCCCGCCAGAATTGATGCGAGGAGAGAGAACCAGTATGCAAACCGTCAGCGAGCATGATGTCATCGTCGTGGGGGCAGGGCCGGGCGGCGCGACGGCCGCCACTGCTCTGGCCCAGCGAGGGCACGATGTGTTGCTAGTCGATCGCCATGACTTCCCCAGGGACAAGATTTGCGGCGACGCCATTTCGCTGGGTTGCATCCAGATCATGACCGATCTGGGAATGGAAGAGAAGATCAAGGGCGCCGTTGAGCGGGGAGAATTCCACCGCCTCGACGGAATGCGCCTCGTCGGCCCCAGCGGCCACATGATCCACGCCGATTTCAAGCGCGGCCCCAACGGCGAGGAGTCGTATGTGGCGCCGCGCGTCTATTACGACGCGATCATCCAGCAGCAGGCCGTCGAGAGCGGCGCCCAATTCCTGCGCACGGTGGTGAAGGAGCCGCTCATTGAGGAGGGCAAGGTGACCGGCGTGCTGGCCCAGCACAACGGCGAGGTGGTGGCCCACCGGGCGCGCGTCGTCGTCGGGGCCGACGGTGTCACATCGACGATTATGCGCGCCCTGCGCCCCGAGCCGGAGCAGCACGTCGACAAGCATCGCGCCGTCGCTTTGCGGGCCTACATCGAGGATATCGAGCTGTACCCCCACGAGGTGGAGTTCTTCCTTTACGACGAGATATTGCCCGGCTATGCCTGGATCTTTCCGGCCGGGGAGGGCGTGGCCAACATCGGCCTGGGCATGCGCCTCGATCGCTTCCGGGCCCTCAAGAAGAACCTGAAGAAGATGCTCAACGATTTTCTGGAGATGCCGGCCATTCGGGAGCGAGTGAAGAACGGCGGGAAAGTGCGCGACGTCGCGACATGGCAACTCAACTTCGGCTCGCAAAAGCGCCTGCAGCACGCCTTCGACGGCGCGCTGCTCGTCGGCGACGCGGCCGGGTTCATCAATCCGTTAACCGGCGGCGGCATCCACAACGCGCTCATATCCGGCTGTCTGGCGGCCGAGACGATAACCGGCGCCATCAAGCACGGCGACACCTCGCGCGAGGGGCTGAAGTATTACGAGCAGCGCTGCGAAGAAGAGATGTGGGACGAGATGCGCAAGGCGTACTATTACCAGCTCGTCCTGCTGAAGTACCCCACCTTCGTGGATTTCCTCATCCGCTTCCTCGGCCGCCACGGCGCGGTGACCAAGACTTTCCTGTCTAAGTTGTAATAAACCTTTAAACCACGGATTGACACGGATACAACGGATTAAAACGGATAAAAAGAATCCGTTTTAATCCGTGTTTCATCCGCGAAAATCCGTGGTTAAATATTTATGTGGGCGGCAAGATAGGCCGGTAGGTCGAGGACGGGGACGGCGTTTTTGCTGATGAACAAGTCGGCGCCGGCCGCCAGGCTGGCCTCGCGGGCTTCGGGCCGGTTGTTGGCCGTGTAGACGGCGATGAACGGCGCGGGGGAGGGCCACTGCTCGCGGATGCGACGGCACACCTCAACCCCATCCATGTCGGGCATCATGATGTCGAGGAGGATGACGTCGGGCGCGCCTGCTTCGAGACTGGCCAGCGCGTCGCGACCGCTTGAGGCGCTGCCGGCCGACCACTCGGCCCGCTCAAAGACGATCTGGTAGAGGGTGGCCAGCGACTGGTTGTCGTCGACGATCAGGATAGTGTTGCCCATAATGTTCGGCGCGAACGTTGCGTTGTGCCCGTGTATTGTATCGCTGGGCGCGGCCACTCGCTACCAACGAAAAGCCCGCCGGTGGGCGGGCTATTGGTGGTGCGATGATGTGGCGGTGATGATCTGATACGGTGTCCCGGCTCGCAGCTAAAGATGCCGTGGCTGGACGTTCTGAGCTTGCGGGCCTTTGCCCCGATCAATTAACTCGTACTCAACCTTGTCGCCCTCAAACAGGTTTTTGTATCCGTCCCCACGGATAGCAGAATAGTGGACGAAGACTTCCTTCCCTCCATGATCCGGATTGATAAAGCCGTAGCCCTTCATACGGCTAAACCATTTCACAACACCTGTTTCGCGATACATTTTTACCATTACCTCCACATGGGTGCTCTTGTGCTATTGAATTTTTACGCCATTGGGGATACGCTTCGAATAAAGCACCACTCCGGAGGGACGGAAATGGTGCTTTATCCGCAGCATTTACCAATACGAGGGTTGCTGAAGATCTACCAATACGACTGTACGTACCGGCAGATTATCATATGGGGCGGTTGAGGGTCAACGGGCGTAAACGATATTTCACGCCATCTTCACGGCTCCTCAACGCTCTTTTAGGGCGGCTTGCAGAACGTATTCACGCGCGCCGGTATCGGTGAATCCGATGCTCTCGGCCAGGTTGGCGGAGGGGGTATTTTCCTCGGAAACGACGTAAAGGGGGATGCGGCCGGAGGCGATCAAATGGCCGCTGAGGGCGGAGACGACGCTGCGGCCCCACCCCTGCCGGCGGAATCGCGGCCGCGTGTTGACGGCGATCTCGGCGAACCACGGCGACTGCCAGTTGAGCGAGGCCGAGGCCACCACTTCCTCCTCTCCGCTCTGCGACGAGCGAATGGTGAAGCGGGGCAGGTCGCCCGGCCCGTCGGCCCGCGCCACCAGCACATTGACGACCGGCTCGTAGCGGGCGGGGTTCAGCGCGTAGAGGCGCAATCGCTCCTCTGTCTCCACGTCGAACAGCGCGTCGATCAGCGGCCGGTAGCGGTCGGGGATGCTCATGATGACCGGCTGCCCAGGGGCCAGCGCGCGGCCGATCAGCTCGGCCGCCGTCTCTGTGGCGCCGGGATCCCGATCCGTCGGCAACCGCATCGTCACCAGCGGCCGGAACAGGTCGATCCCCGTGCGCGACAGGGCGACGTAGCCGTCGGCGTGGGCGGCGGGGTTGGCCGCAACGCCCTCCGGCGAGAGCACCAGCGCCGTCCTGTCGTCGGAGTGGTGGAAGGCGTAGTAGGCGGCCATTGCGTCGGCCGGTTGGCGTTCGCCCAGCAGGTGGCGAATGGCGCGCCTTTGGGCGGTCAGATCGCTCATGCCGGCTCGCGCAGGGCGGCCAGGGCGCAGGTGGTGGCCGTCTCGATGGCGGCGCGCACGACGTCCTGGCCGGGCTTGTATGTCTCGACACTCTCGGCCGTGGCCAGCACGTTGCCGTCGGCGACGAGGATGGCCGCCGCCCGCGCCCCGCGCAGGCTGCCGACGAGGAACAGCGCGGCGCACTCCATCTCCACTGCCTGGACGCGCGCCCGGGACATGACTTGGTAGTCGACGCCGGCCGGCGCGTCGGCGCTGGCGTAGAAGCCGTCGCGACTGAGGACGATGCCGGCGTGGAACGGGTGGCCGGCGGCCGAGGCCGCGCGCTGCAAGCCCAGCGTCAGCGCCGCGTCGGCCACGGCCGGGTAGCCGCGCGGGGCCACTTCGTCGCCGTAGCCGATGTTGCGCACGGCAGCCGTGGCGATGACCAGCGCGCCGGGCTGGATGTCGGGCTGCAGCCCGCCGCACGTGCCGACACGGATGATCGTCCGTGCCCCGGCGATGATCAGCTCTTCGAAGGCGATGGCCGCGCCGGGTGAGCCGATGCCATGGGAGCAGACGGTGACGGGCACCCCCCGATAGGTGCCGCGGTGGGCGCGGTATTCACGCTTGTCGCTCAGCAGCGTGGCGTCATCCAGAAAGCCGGCGATGCGATCGCCGCGCGCCGGGTCGCCGCAGACGATGACCGCGGGGGAGACGCCGCCCATGGGCAGACCGGTGATCGGTAATTCAGTGATTGGCATAAGCTATGTGATTGACGCTCATCAAGAGTAGTCCGGCTCGTCCGGCTCGTTGTCCAACACGGCCTCGATGGCGGTCATGGCATCGTCGGTCAGCCGGGGCAGCACGTCCAGCGCTTGTAGGTTATCGTGCAACTGCTCGACGCGCGAGGCGCCGAGGATGACGGTGCTGACGTTGGGATTCTTCAGGCACCAGGCCAGCGCCAGCCGCGTCGGTGAGGTATCCAGTTCGGCGGCGATCCGGGTCAGCTCGCGCACCTTGGCAATACGCCGGCGCCCCTCTTCGCTCTCCACGATCTTGCGCATCCATTCGTAGCCGGGCAGCGTGGCGCGGGAGTCGGCCGGTATGCCGTCGTTGTACTTGCCGGTCAGGATGCCGTAGTACAGCGGCGACCAGATCGTCGTGCCCAGCCCCATCGTCTCATACAGGTGGGCCAGCTCCACCTCGACGCGCTCGCGGCGAAACATGTTGTACTCCGGCTGCTCCATCGTGGGCGGGACGAGGTTGTATTGCCGGGCGACGCCATAGGCTTCCATGATGTGCTGCGGCCGCCATTCCGAGGTGCCCCAATAGAGCACCTTGCCCTGCCGGACGAGGTCGGTCATCGTGCTGACGATCTCCTCCATCGGCACATTGGGGTCGTAGCGGTGGCAAAAATAGAGGTCGAGATAATCGACCCGCAGGCGGCGCAGGGCGTCGTGGCATGCTTCGAAGACGTGCTTGCGGTGCAGACCGTGCTGGGTGGGCTTGGGGTCATCGACTGAGCCCCAGAACACTTTGCTGGAGACAAGGTAGGTGTCGCGCCGCCAGCCGGCCCGCTGCAGCGCCTCGCCCATGATCGTCTCCGACTGGCCGAGGGCGTAGACCTCGGCGTTGTCGAAGAAGTTGACCCCGGCATCGTAGGCGGCCGTCATCGTCTCCAGCGCGGCGTCGACAGCCAGCTGGTTGCTGAAGGTGATCCACGACCCATAAGAGAGGGCGCTCACGGGTAGCCCCGATTTTCCCAAACGTCGATATTCCATGTTTATATCCTGTTCACATAATGCAGCCGTTGCGCAGCCTGGTAGGGGAAGATGTGGGAGCGGGTTCGGGCGCGGGCCAGCTCCTGCTTCACGCGCCAATATTCGGGCGTGTACAGGTCGGCGTGCTGCCGCTCGAATGCCTCGCGCAGCGCTCCCGACAGGCCGATGAAGTGTGGGAATTCCTCGGGGAAGATGTCTCCCGCATTGACGTGGAACCACGGCTCGGGGGCCAGCGCGTCGTCGTACTGATCGGCCGGCGGCAGGCGGCGGAAGTTGCACTCTTCCAGCAGGCAAAGCTCGTCGAAGTCGTAGAAGACGACGCGGTTGTGGCGGGTGACGCCGAAGTTCTTCAGCAACATGTCGCCGGGGAAGATGTTGCACGAGGCCATATCCTTGATCGCCTGCCCGTAGTCGCAGACGGCCGCGCATGCTTCCTCGGCCGAGCTCTGGCGAATGAAGAGGTCGAGCGGGACGACCTCGCGCTGCACATAGGCGTGGTTGATGACTACCGTCTCCTCGCCGATGCTCACCGTCTGGCTGCAATCGGCAGCCAGCGTCGCCAGCAACTCCTCGGTAAAGAGGTCGCGGCTGAAGGCCAGATACTCGAATGCCTGGGCGTCCACCAGTCGTCCGGCGCGGTCGTGGCGGTAGACCAGGTCGTATTTGCCCATGACTTGCTTGCGCGTCGAGTCTTTGGGGTAGTTGAAGAAATCCTTGATCAGCTTGAACACCATGTCATAGCCGGGCATCGAGAAGACCATCATCACCATACCTCGCTGGCCGCGGGCGATCTCGAACTTCTCCGTGGTGCGGGCCAGATGCTCCAGCAGGTCGCGGTAGAGTTCCGTCTTGCCGTGCTTGTGATAGCCGATCGAGATGTAAAGCTCGCCCGTCCGCTTGCGCGGCACGATGCTCTTCAGGAATTGGACGAGGTCGTACGGCCGCTCGATCTCCACATGGAAGTATGAATGGGCGAAGCTGAACAGGATGCTGACACTGTCTTCGTCCAGCAGCACCGAGTCGACGAGGATCCCTTCGGGCGAGTGGAGCAACGCCAGGGCGATGGGTATGCGTTCGGAGCCACAGAGGATGCGGCCGACGAGATAGGCCCCCATGCCGCGGAAAAAGATCGGCCGGATCATCTCGATGCGGTCGACGGCTGCGCTCTCTCCAAGGGCTGCCAGCGCGGTGTCGATTCGCTCGGCCACGAGCTCGGCGTCCAGCTCCATGTGGCGGTAGGGCGTGGCGAAGCCGAAGTCGGCCAGGATGTGGCGCGCCAACTCTTTCGTCGGCGCGTGGGCATAGACGCGGTAGACGGGTGAACGCGAGCGGGTGGGGGGCGTCTCGAAGTCCGTGGCGACGAACTCGATCTGCGGGTCGACGCCGACGGTGGTGAAGATGCGGCGCGTGGCCGAATTGAAAAACGTCTCGGCCAGCTCCCAATCATCCCGGTCGGCGATGAGGCCGGAGTAGACGGCTTTCATGCTGGCCCAGATCAGCTTGTTATCGACGCGCTCACCCAGCAGATCGCGCAGGGCGGCCACGACGAGATCGACGATGCGCCGGTAGAGCCCCAGCCGCTCGGCAGCGTCGGTCTGCATCCCCGCCCAATCCTGGGTGTCGAAGCGTTGGTGGGCCCGCTCGGTGATGGACCGGAACTGGTCGTGGAAGGTGACATAGGCCGCCTGGATCGTCTTGGCGCCGATATTGGCCAGGCGGCTTTCCGTCAGGCGTTGGCTCATGCGTCCGTAGACGTGTCGCGTTTGCCGGCCAGGCGCCGGCCGAGCAGAGCCAGCAGCAGCAAGACGGCCGCCGCGGCCAGCAGCAGCAGGCGGTAGTCCGGCCCGTCGTTGATGACGGTGGGCGTTGTCTCCGACGCGCGAGTGACGGGCGCGGGCTCGGCCGGGGGCGGAGGGACGGGCAACGCGTCGACGGGCGTGTCCTTCCAGCGCGCTCCCTCCTCGATGAGCATCACCGGGATGCCGTCGCGGATGGGGTATTTGTAGCCGGTGTCGGCCGAGACGAGCCACGAGCCGCGAACCAGCTCCAGCCGGCCGGGGTCGGAACCGTGCTTTGCGCCTTCTTGAATGGCCTGGGGATCGCGCAGGATTTCGAGCAGATCGGGGCTGACGGGTGATTGCGTACCATTGTTTTGAGATGCCATACTGTATTCTCCGACGGCGAGAGGGTCAGAAAGGAGAAGGGGTTAATCAACGACCGGACGCGAGTGGGGCGAATCGCTTACCAGTGAAACACAGCATTGGTGGCCGTCCGTGCAGAGCCGTGGTTAATCCTTCAATCCCCCGCCGTTGAAAGTATGATACGACTTCCCGTCGGCCTCTGTCAATTGTAGCTTAACAAGACCTGACAAGTGGGCGCGGGATGCGATTTGCCCACCAATCAGCTCTTCGACGACGTTATCAATTATCGAGCCAGTAGACGCCCGGCTCCTCTTCGTCTGTCGAGTAGGCCGCCACGGCGCTGGCCAGGCTCTCGTAGACGATGATGGGGCTGCGGCCGCCGAGCCACACCGAGACGTAGTTGCGATCGGGATACTCCGCGCCCAGGGCGACGACGTTGGAGTCGGCTGCCGACTCCGACACGCCGCGCACAATGGCGAATCGTCGAAAGTTGCCGAACAGCTCTTTCTGGGCTTCGATGAGCTCGGGGCTCATCATCGGCAGGCTCTTTTGCAGAGCCATAGACTCCTGATTCGACGCCAGTTTGCCGCCGGCCGCGCCGATGGCGGTGATGGCCGCCGCGCCAGCGCCGAACTGGAGCAGGAAATCCCGCCGTCCGATGCCGCTCTCGCCCGCGGTCGCTTGCGCGGCGCGCGGCGCCATAAGGCGCCCGAAGGCGTAGCTGAGTACGACACCCCAACCGACGAACAGCGCCGCCATCCAGACGAATTTGATCACCCCCGGCAGCGCAGAAGGAGACGTGATAAGGCTGATGAAGATCAGCGGCGCTCCGAAGAGGACGCCGATGGTCACGCCGTCAATGAGGTCCGGGGCGCGGCCGCGCCGCGCGACGAAGGCATAGAACACCAGCCCTAGCAGCAGGGCGGCCAGCAGGAAGAGCCCGACAGCCAGCACCCAACGGACGAGCGGCGCGCCTTGTGTCGCGCTGCCGTTCAGCGTATCGACCAGCGACGCCCATGGCGCGAACCCGGCGCGCACCGGCCAGTCGACGAGGTCGAAAGGCACAAATGGCAAATTCAGCACGGCCGCGCCCAGATACAGGATGCTGATGAGCGGCAGGGTAGTCAGTAAGACAACGAGTATCGCCTTGCCCGCCGTCAACCGGTTGTGCGGCGGGGGAGTGGCGGGGTTCATCGGCGTGATAGGGGTGGTGTCATCGGCCATAGTTATCCTGTATATGTCACTACCATTACAATTATCCTGACGACGCGCCAACTGATCGCAACTTCTAATCCAGCCGCTACCCGTCGCTCGGGCTAGGGGGCGGCCGCCCCGCGCAGCACCGCGCTCAGCGTGGGGATCGCCTGTGGGTCGGCCAGCAACCAGCGCGCCAGCTCGTCGTGGGGCAGGTCGAAACGCCACTGCCGGTACGTCTCCTGCGGCAGGTCACGATAGAACAGCACGACGACCACCGGCGCCACGTCGCCCCAGCGGTAGGCGTAGTAGGCGGTGGTCAGCACGCCGGGCAGCGAGCCGTTTTTGTAGCCGATGTTGCTGAACCACTCCTGGTTAGCCGGGAACTGGTTGGTCCACTCCAGAATCCGGCGGGCCTGGTAGCTGCTGTCGGCGTTGCTCAGCCCGTTTTGCGCCAGCCGCATCATCAGCCGGGCATAGGCCGCGGCTGTGCCCTGTGGAGCCAAATTGGCGGTAAAGTAGCGCTGCGTGTCGATGGATACCCTACGGTTGCCACCGCGCCACGCCTGCTCGGCGGCGCGGAAGTCGGCCTGCTCGATGTAGGCCGCGGCCAGCGCCGACAGTTGGCGGCCGAACTCGGCCGCTCGCGCCGCGTCGCCGGTGTACGTTGCCAGCAGCGCCCGGTCGTTGACCACGCCCCGCTGATGGTTGGCCATCATCAGGAACTGCCCCAGGAAGACGCACGGGGCGCTGTGGACGTCGGGCGCGTCGTTCAGGCCCAGGGCGACGGCCGTCCGCTCGATGCGCTCCTGCCCCAGCCGCAGCTGAAGGTAGTCGGACGCGGCGTTGGAGCTGTGGCGGATCATCATCCAGGCGACGTCTTCGAGCGTCACCGCCTCGTTGTCGCCGCCTGCGTCGAGGATCTCGCCGTTCTCGCGCAGTTCGGCTACCGCCCGACGGTGGGCGCCGAGGTCGAAGTTGGTCAAGTAGTACCGCTCCAACTCGGCCAGCGTCACCCGTTCCAGCGGGTTCAGCTCCCCCGCGGCCAGTGCCTCGGCGTAGGCGACGAGAACGAGCGTCTTGGCCACCGACGCCAGCGGCATCGGCGTGGAGTCATTCAGATACACTCCCTCACTCTCGCGCCCCATTTGATAGGCGGCCAGCCCCACCGCGCCCGGCGTGTCGAGAAGCCGCACCAGCGCGGGCCAGGCGGCGGCCGGCACTTGCGCTCGCAGCGCCTCGCGTGCGTCGTCGCTGACGTCGAGCCGCGTCGTCGGCGCGATCTGCACCGGCGGCAGGGGGGAGAGCACGACGCCGCACGTGGCCGAGGCGTCGACAGGGGGCGGCGCGGGTTGGGCGGCCGTCGGCTCGGGCGGGTTGGTGGGCAAAGCGTCCGGGGTTGCTACGGCCGGCGTGGCCGCAACGACGCTCACCGGCGCCGGCGTGGCCTGGGCCGTCGGCGACGCGACGGCCACCGGCGACACAGCCTTGGCCCGCCCGCAGCCGACCAGCAGAACGGCCAGCGCCACGAGCGGCATCAGGCGGCTGAGAGAAGCGGCCAATTCGCGCAACAGCTACCCGTTTAGCCCCTTGCCCATGTTCTGCCGTTTCAGCACGATGAGCGTCATGTCGTCGAACTGGGGCGTCTGGCCGGTGTGATCGCGGATGTTGTCGGTGACGTGCTGGACGATCTCGGTCGCCGGGCGACGCGCCGCCGCCCGCGCGGCCGCCTGCAATCGCTCCAGCCCGAACTCGTCGTAATCCTCGTTGAGCGCCTCGGTCACGCCATCGGTATAGAGGATGATCGTCTCGCCGGGGCGCAGGTTCATTGACAGGCTCTGCATGTGGATTTCGGGCAGCACGCCCAGGGCCACGCCGTTGCCCGGCAGCGTCTGGAACGCGCCGTTGGGCTGCAGCAGCAGCGGCGGGTTGTGTCCCGCGTTGGCATAGACGAAGCGCTCGTTGTTCGGATCCCAGATGGCGTAGAAGACGGTCACGAACAGGTCTGAGCGCGCCTCGCGGGCGATGATCTCATTGGTGCGCATCAGCACCTGGGCCGGGTCCTCGCGGTTGAAGGCCACCGTGCGCAAGATGGTGCGGCTCAACGCCATGAACAGCGCCGCCGGGACGCCCTTGTCGGCCACATCGGCGATGACGATTCCCCACTTGTTGTCTCGCAGGGGCAGGAAGTCGTAGAAGTCGCCGCCGACCTGCCGCGCGGCGCGCCAATGGGTGGCCACCGAGCAGCCGGGGATGTTGGGGCTGCCGTCGGGCAGAAAGCTGGCCTGGATGGTGTGGGCCACGTCGAGCTCTTGCTGCATGCGCGCGCGGTCGGCCGACTCCTTGTAGAGCTGGTTGTTGATCACGGCCGTCGCCGCCTGCTGGGCGATGCCGTTCAGAATGTTGATGCGCCGGGTGGAGAACGGCGTGCGGCTCAGCCGCTCCCGCTGCAGGCCGACGATCATCGCTCCCACCAGACGGCCGCGAGCGATGAGCGGAAAGCTGTAGGCCGTGGCCGTGTTCATCACCGTCTCCAGCCACGTTGGCACGCGCAGGGTGTAGTAGGCGGCGCTGGGCAGACGCGGCTGGTTGAAATCGATGCTCAGCTGTGGGGCCATGTTCATGAACTCGTCCAGATCGATCTCCAGCGTCTCCACCAGACCGCGCCCCATGGTGCTGACGCCATAGCTGGGCCCGGCCTGGAAGATCTGCCGTGCTTCGTCCCACACGAGGATGAAGACGGAATCGACGCCGACGAGCAGCGGCACGAGGCGGACGATCGTGTCCAGGATCTCATTCAGATCAGTCAGGCTGTTGACCGCCTCGGCCACCTGGAGCAGCGCTGTGTTGACCCACGCCTCTTCCTGTTGCGCCGTTCGCAAATAGGCCGACTCCAGCGCCTGGGCCGCCTGGCGGGCGAAGTTCTGCACCAGTTCGTCCCGCTGGCGGGTGCCGGGCGGGGGCGGGTCTTCCTCGCCCGGTTCGCCCAGGCACGGGTCTTCCGGCCGGGGGGCGACGAGCATGACGCCCAAGTTTTTCCCCTGCCGGCTCAGCAGCGGCAGCAGGCGCAGGCAGCGGGGCTTGTAGCGCCGCAGCCAGGGGGGTATGTGGCTGGTCGTCAGCGCCTCGCCGCCGACGTGGACGGCATCGAGCGCGCCCCAGTCGCCGATCTTCAGCGTCAGCTGGCCGAACTGCTCGTCCTCATGGCCGTCGGCGTCGAACAGCGCCGCGCCGTGGTAGCTCTCGCTGTCCCCTTCCCACAGCAGAAAGCCGCACAGGTTGACGCCGGCCAGAATGGGGGCCAGCCGCGCCACTTCGTCGAGCATCTCGTCCCGGTCATCGTTGCGGCCGATCGCCTCGGCCACCTGCAACTGGGCCGTCGACTGCCACGCCTGCTCCTGCTCGCGGGCCAACTGCTGGGCTTTGTAAATGGCGCTGGCGACTTCGGCGGCCAGCGCTTCGAGCACCATCTGTTCCGTGGAGCCGAACGCGCCCACCCGCTCGCTCTGCACGTCGAGCACGCCCAGCAACTCATTGTTGACGATGAGCGGAATGGCGATCTCCGCCTGCGTCTCGGGGATGATCTCCGGCGGCATGTCGTCGAGCGCCTGCAGGAAGCGCTCGTCGTCGCAGGCGTTGTTAGCGACGACGGTCTGGCGCGTGGCCGCGGCCGTGCCGACGATCCCCTCGCCGATGGGCAGCCGCAGCGGCCAGTGGCGCTCGCCCGACAGCGGGTTCAGCGCCTCGACACTGCTGGCCTGCGCCGTCACCTGCCGTCGCGCCGCGTCGACGCCGAAGACGGTCACCGGATGGAAGCCGAACGTGCGGCACGTCTGGCTGACTACCTGGGCCAGCACCTCTTCCGGCTGTTCGGCGGCGTTGACCTTGTGGGCCACCTGCGTGACGAGCTCCAGATGGGCGGCGCGGGTGCGCTCGCGGGCGAACAGTTGCGCGTTGGCGATGGCCGCCGCGGCCTGATTGGCCAGGATCATCAGCCGCCGCATGTCCTGCTCGCTGAAGTGCTTCGGCCGGTGGCTCTGCGTGGCGACAATACCCAGCGTCCGGCCGCCGCTGATGAGCGGCAGGAACAGGGCCGAGCGGGGCGGGGAGGCGCTCTCATAGGTGGGGCGGGCGGGCAGGCTGTCCATCTCCTGCTCGAAGTCGCTGACCAGCAGCGGCCGCTGGTTGTCATGGATCCAGCCGACGATGCCGGTGGTCTCCATGCGTTCGTCGTGGGCGCTGCCGCGGATGTCGAAGCATTGCGGCACGGGCTGGGGCCGGCCGTTGATCGTCCAGTAGCGGATCTCGTAATACCCTTCGTCGAACAGGCCGACCTGGAAGGTGCTGTTGTCGATGATCTTGCCCGCCAGCTCGGCGATGAGCGCGCAGAGGGTGTCGAGGTCGAGCTCGGCGGCGACGAGCGCCGCGCCGGTGGCGATGAGCGTCTCCTGCTCGGCCACGCGCTCCATGAGCATGCGCCGTGTGCGCGCCCGGCGCACAAGGTACAGCACCAGATTGACCCCGACCACGGCGACGGCCCCGGCAACGAGCGCCAAGATCAAAAGACCGCGATCATCGGTGAGAGATGAGGGTAACATGGCCTGCTCGGTTGGGCGGCCCGGGACGCTCGGAGGCAGCCGAGGCGTTCCGCGTTAGGAGCCGGTCTTTGACCGGGCCAGCGATCGAGCTGTGGCGCAATCTTCGTGGATGTCGAAGACCTTGTCGAACCCGACCATGGCGAAAATTTCTTGCAAGCGACTATTGAGACCGCACAGGGCCAGGCTCCCCTCGTTGGCCCTGGCCCGCCGCCAGGCGCTGACCAGGCAGCGCAAGCCGCCGCTGTTGATGTACGTAGTCTGCGTCAGATCGACGATGAGATGATAGCGGCCGTTGTCGAGAAGCTCATTGAGCGTTTCTTCGAGCTTGAGGTTCAGGGTCTGGTCGAGCCGGCCGTTGGCCCCGACAATCCAGACATCACTTTGGGGAAGTTGCTCCTGCCAGACACTCATTTGACTTCCTTAGGTGGCGTTGAGCTTTTTAACCATGATCAACTGGTTGCCCTTTCGCCGGTCGGACGTGAAATGGACCTCGTCCATGAGATTGCGAATGAAGTGGAGACCAAGGCCGCCTATCCGCATTTGACTGGTTAATTCTTCGGCCGATGCTTCGCTCTTGACCAGCGCCGGCGGCGGGGGAACGGCGTTCGGGTCGAACGCCGCTCCGTTGTCACGCATGACAATGGTGAAGTCGTCGTCGCTGACCGTATAGCTGATGACGATGTTGCCTACGCCTTCTTCCCCATAGGCATGTTCGATAATATTGGTGGATGCTTCGTCACAGCACAATTCCAGGTGAAAGATAGTCGTCTCGTCGAACCCGGCCTCGGCCGCCCCGGCAGCGACAAATTCGCAGATCCGTTTGATCTCTTTATACCGCCCGGGAACAGTCAGGCTTTGCTCGGTACTCATACGGTTCGACATGGAAACGAACAAACGAAAGCGGGATGAGCCGGCTCATCCGCGAGATCGTTCGACAAGGACGAATTAGAAGCTGCCGACGGCGGCCGTCTCGTTATCGTACACGTCGAATAACGAGTCCAGCCCGGCCAGCGCCAACACTTCAACCACGCGTTCCGACGGATTGGCGAGCCGCACGTCACCCTTGTGCTTCTTGCATTCGCGCAGCAGGGAGATCATCGCCCGCAGGCCGGCGCTGCTGATGTAGTCGATGCCGCTCATCTCCAGCACCACGTTGTGCTTGCGTTCGACGATTTCCTTCAGGACGTTGTCGAATTGCGCCGCGTTGCTGCTGTCGATGCGGCCGCTAACCCGCACCAGTTCGACGCGCTTCAAATCCTCGACTTCGATATTCACAATAGATTCGGCCATTCTCACCAATCCTCCAGTTCTGGTGGGTACAGTGTAAGCAGCGCGATTATAACATAGGATAACCGTAAAGCGTCAATTGAGCGCGGCCATGTTATCATTTTAGGTATGGAGCAACGGACAGAGCGGACGGCCGGTGGCGCGCGCGAGCTGGCGCGGCTGCTTGGTTTCAATCGGGTGGGGATTATCCCCGCCGCGCCGGCCCGCCGCCTCGACGCCTATTTTCAGCGCATCGCCGACGGCATGCACGGCGAGATGGGCTATCTGGCCCGGCCGGATCGGCTGGCCCGCCGCCGCGATCTCAACGTCATCCTGCCCGGCGTGCGCTCCGTCATCGTCGTGGGGCTCGACTACCACACGGCCGAGCCACCGCCCGAGCTCGTCGCCGACCCGGCCCGCGGCCGCGTCTCCAACTACGCCTGGAACGTCGATTACCACGACGTCATGACTCCGCGGCTGGAGTCGCTGGCCGAATGGCTGCGCGCGCAACCGGGCGCGGGCGATGTGGCCAGCAAGGTCTACGTCGACACCGGGGCCATCATGGAGCGCGACCACGGCGAGACGGCCGGGCTGGGCTTCACCGGCAAGAACACGATGCTCATCGATCCCCGACGCGGCTCGTGGTTCTTCCTTGGCGTCTTGCTGACCACGCAGGCGCTGCCCTATGACCCGCCGCCCGAGGAGCGGCCGCCCATGCCGTCTTGCGGCAGCTGTACCCGCTGCCTTGTCGCCTGCCCCACCTCGGCCTTCCCCGCCCCCTACGTCCTCGACGCCCGCCGCTGCATCTCCTATCTGACAATTGAACTGAAAGGGTGGATTCCGCGCGAGTTACGGCCGCTGATGGGCAATTGGGTCTACGGCTGCGACGTCTGCCAGGAAGTTTGCCCGTTCAACCACTTCGCGCGGCCGACGGCCGAGCCCACCTTTTACCCCGCGGATTGGGAGAGCGTCGCCCCGCCGCTGCTGGAGCTGTTGTCGCTGGACGACGAGGGGTTCAACCGTCGCTTCGCCGGCAGCCCGATCAAGCGCATCAAGCGCCGACGGCTGGTGCGCAACGCCTGTGTCGCCGCCGGCAACTGGGGCAGCCCGGCGGCCGTGCCCGCGCTGACCGCGCTGCTGGCCGACGCCGAGCCGCTGGTGCGCGGCCACGCGGCGTGGGCCTTGCACCGCATCGGCGGCGAGACAGCAATGCGAGCGGTCGAGACGGCGTTGGTGGTCGAGACGGATGTAGAGGTGCGGCAGGAGATGGCGGAGCTGTAGCGGATGCTTTAGCCTGCGGCTTTGAGACTGAGAGAACGGGAGACTGGGAGACTGGGAGATTGGGAGATTGGGTGACTGTTGTGTTTAGTAGCCAGTTACCAGTAACCAGTAGCCATTAACAGTGTTGCCTACTGGTTACTGGCAACTGAATATTGACTCGTGTCTCAACTACCCCACCGACTCCCGAAAGGCCAGAATGTTACGCAGCGGCGTGGTGGTCATGATCACACACCCCGTGCCGAGCAGCAGGCGGCGGTCTTGCGTCTGTTGGCGGGCGTCGCGGATCTCTTCCAGCACCCCCTCGGGCCCGTCGCGGTGGATGGTCCATTGCGAGACGCCGCCGCTGGCTGCGCCGCGGGTGCGCGACAGCCCCTCGGCCAGCGTGATACCCGTGTCGCGGTCGTGCCAGTTCAGAAACGCCGCCGGGTAGTCGGCCACCAGATCGAACATCACGTCCTTGCCGTGCAGGTGGACGACGTTGCACCACAGCGCCGACGCGGCCGACAGCGCGCGCATGTCATACGGGCGGCCGAACGTCTGGAACTCATCGCGGCTCATCAGCGGGTAGCAGGCGTGCTGGACGGCGTAGTAGACCCCGGCGATGCCCGTCGGCCGCGCCGCGTCGATGAAGCGCACGATGCTCTCCGTCAGCGTGTCCAGCCCGGCGCGCAATTGGTCGGGGTGCCGGCGCATGTGGCTCAGCACCGTCTCGTTGCCGGCCAGATGCTTGGCCATCGACAGCGGCGAGAAGATCGTTGCGATGAACGGCACCTCGGCGCGGGCCCTCTCTCCCACCAGTTTGAGCGCCCTGATCTGCTCGGCCAGCATCCCGGCCGACGGGTCGGCCGGCCGCAGCGCTTCCCAATCCTGC
Source organism: uncultured Ardenticatenaceae bacterium (assembly GCA_964398825.1). Taxonomy (GTDB): domain Bacteria; phylum Chloroflexota; class Anaerolineae; order Promineifilales; family Promineifilaceae; genus Promineifilum. The sequence continues at coordinate 3,811 of CAYNOL010000048.1, read as the reverse complement.
GGCGACTTGACCGGGTAGCGAGTGGTGCGGCGTGTGCCTTCGATGTGGCCTTCCCACGCATCCTCGACGCCCCAGTCGGCCACGGAGTAGCTGCTGGCCGGGCCGATCTTCAGCAAATCCCAGTCATAATCCGCCTGCCACTTCAGGTGGGCGGCGGCCAGCGCCTCGGCGTCCTGGTCATCCCCCGGCCAATGGCGCCACAAGGCCACCGGCAGCCGGTCCACCGGCTCCCCGGCGATCGCCGCTTCCAGTCGGCGGCGTTTGTTCATCTGATTCATATTGTGCTTCTCTCCGGTGGGGCCGGGTCACTGGACGACGACAGCCCCCAAAATCAGCCGGTCGCCGATCAGGTTCCCGGCCGCGTCGGCCATGTGCAGACGACGCCGGCCGGTCATCTCGTACAGACCGACTTCGATGTAGTACGTTCCGGGCGGCAGATCGGCCGGCAGTACCAACCGGTAGGGATCGAGCAGTCGTTGCCCCGGCAGCCATTTCGGAATCCACAGGTGCGTGGGCACCGAGCCGCCCAGCGGGGTGTAGTCGAGCGTCACCAGCGGCCGGTTGGCGGCGTCGATGAGGTGGACGAAGACGGTGTAGCCCTCCTCGGCGCGGGCCAGCGCCTGCCAGCGCAGCAGCAGGTGGATGGTGTCGCCCGGCCGTCCGGCCAGTGGCTCGCCCCAAACGGCCGCCCGCCGCTGCAACCCCAGCCGCGCCGTCGCCCCGGCCAGCCCCACCCGCTGCCGGAAGTTGGCCAGCAGGCGGTCGTGGGGCGGCGGGTGCTCCAGTCCCGTCACGGTTAGTTCGCCCAGCTCGTGGCGCGCGGCCGATTCCGTGTCCGTGCTCAAATTCTTCAACCCCACCGACACGGAGTAGCGACCCGACGGCAAATCGTGGGGCAGGGCGAAATCGAAGCGCTCGACGATGACCTCGCCCGGCAGCCACTCCGGCGTGGTCAGGTGGCTGTCGGTGGTGAAGGGAAAGGAGAGCGGGCCGACGTGGATGACGGGGACGTAATAGTCGGCCGTGCCCTGCGGCGCGCGCATCGCCAGCGCCAGCGGCACGAACGCTCCGGCGTCCACCTCGCGCCGCGGCAGATCGTAGGCGACGAGCTGCACCGGGCCGCCGCCGCCGGGCAGGGGCGTCAGCCCGGCGGGCACGGACGCGTCCCCCGGCTCCACCACGCGGTACAGCTCGCCGTCGGGCCGCAGCCGGAAGCCGGCGTCGACGATCTCCCGCCGGTAGTTGCTCAGATAGACCGGCCCGCCGGGCAGCGTGGCGAAGACGCTCTCCAGCCACGGTTGGGCCGTGGAGACGAGGACGGGGCGCACGTCGCTTTCGTCGGGCCAGCGACCCTCGACGTAGCGGGCGTACCAGAGGGGCGTCACGTGCTCCCAGTCGTTGAGCAGCGTCGCGCCCTCGCCCATGCCGTCGAAGCGCTCGAACACCGCTTCCACGTAGTCGGCCGCTTCCGTGTAGTCGCGCAGCGAGACGCGGGGCGCGTTGCGGGCCAGCTGCAAGGCAGGACCGAGCAGGAATAGCGCCCCCGCCAGCAGCCCCAGCGCCGCCGGCCCCAACCGCAAGCGCGCCCGCCCCAGCGCCGCCAACCCGTAGAGCCCCACGCCGGCCAGCAGACCCACGATCAGCAACATGCCCAGCGAGTAGGCCATGATGTCCTGCGCCCGCAGGCTCATCACGAAGGCATAGTTGCTGAGGAAGGCCAGGGCGTAGAGGGCGGCCACTTTCCACGCCGGGACGGGGTGAGGTTCGGCGGCAGGGTTCAGCCGCGATTCCAACGCGGGCCACACCAACCCCAGCACCGCCAGGAAGATGACCGGCAACGCGTATTGCAGCCGCAGGATCGACCAAAATACGATGGCCCGGTTGGGGATGTCGGCCACGCCGAAGTAGGGCAAGCTCTCGCTGAGGCCGCGAGCCAGCACATGGTCGAGGAAGCCGTTGAGTGTGTTCATCGTCGACGGGCCGTAGACCAGCCCCATAGGACTTCGAAGGGGGAAGTAGAGCCAAACGGCCAGACCCAACAGGGCGAACAGGAGCATCCCCACGACCGCGCGCCAATCCAGCAGGATGCGCGGCCGGACGATGAGGATGAAGACGGCGTAGGCGACGAACGGGATGACCGTCAGCGGGTGGTGGGTGACGCCCAGCCCGGCCGACAGCGCGAAGGCGAACAGCCAGCGCCGGCTCGTGGCCCCGCCGGCCGCCCAACGCGTCAGGAAGAACAGATTGGCGGCCAGGAAGGCGGCGGTGACGATGTGGGGGTTGGCGTGAATGGCGTGCTGCCAGACGTTGACGGCGAAGGCCACCGTCAGCACGGCGAAGGCGGCGGCGACTAAGCGCCAACGCTCGGCAGCCTCACCTGCCCAAAGATCGGCGAACAACATCCCCGCCGCAGCGCGCGTCGCGCCGAAGACGAACAGCGCCGCCATCGTGGCCGCCACGGCCGACAGCAGGTTCATCCGCCAAGGCACCTCGTCCAGCGGCACGGCCGTCTGGAACAGCTTGCCCAGCAGCGTGTAGAAGGCGTAGCCGGGCGGGTGGGCGATGCCCAGGATGTTGGCGACGAAGGTGTATTCGGCCGGATCGCCGTAGACCACCGTCCGGGCCAGCGTCAGAACGTAGGCGACGAAAATGAACAGCGCAAGCAACAGGCAGACGGCGAGTGGCGGGATCCGTTTCGGCATGGCATAAGATTAGCGGCGCTTGGCGGCCATGGGCAAAAAGATGTTGTAATCGTAATCCCACGGCCCCGGCGCATTGGGCAGACGCAGGCGGCCGTGGCCGAACTGGTTGTCGGGGCCGGCCAGCCCCTGGTCGACAGCGTTGGTTTGCAGGTAGTTCTGCAGTTCGCCCGGCGCGGCCGTCGGGTAGGCGTTGAGCACCAGCGCCGCCGCTCCGGCGATGTGGGGCGCGGCGGCCGATGTGCCGCTGAACCGCCTCGTGCCGTAGCTGGCCGTCGAGACGTTGGCGAAGGCGGCCATGTCGGGCTTCATATAGCCGCCCGCCGGCGCGCCGCCCGGCCCGTTCGTCGGTCCCTCGGAGCTGTACGCCTCGCGCTCGTGGGGGGCGGCGAAGTGGACGGCGCCGACGGTCAGCACGGGGCGCACGTCGGCCAGATTGCCGAGGCTCATCGACGGCACGCGCCGGTCGAGCTCCCGATTGGGCGTCAGCAGGTGGAGATTCACGGCCCGGTCGCCGCGCACGCGCTGGATGGCGACGCCGTAGATGGCCGCCGGGCCGTTGGTGACATAGGAGAAACGCTCCGTCGGCCGCTGGCCGGGCTGTCCGGTCTGCGGGTTGTTACCGGTGGGGATCTGTTCGAAATCGGTACCGTTGTGGCGCAGCAGGATGATCCGCAAATCCTGATTGACGGCCGTCCAGTCGTCCCAGCGAATGGAGATGTTGAGCGTCTGCCCGGCGGGGATCATGAAGGCGGTGTCGTTGCCCGGCCCGAAGACGTTGACTTCCACGCCGGGGGCGTACTCGTGCAGCCCGTCGCCATCGGCGTCGCGGAACGGCCCGGCCCAGTGTGTCTCGCGATAGTTGCCCGCGGCCGTGACCCACAGAATGCCCGCGTCGCGTGCCTTCTGGACCATGGTGGCGAAGCGCCCTGTCCCGTCGCCGGGGGTGACGTTGAGGAAGGTCAGCGAGGTGGAGATGATGTCGACCCCCTGGCTGATGGCGTAGTCGACGGCCTCGTTGAGGTCGATGTCGGTGTTGATCTTCAGCAGGGAGAGCGTCGCGTTGGGGGCCATGTCGTGGACGATCTCGGCGCAGGCGGTGCCGTGGGCCG
>CAYNOL010000047.1:0-21286 GCA_964398825.1 uncultured Ardenticatenaceae bacterium | reverse complement strand
GTCGCGAAGACCGCAGAGGTTTTCTGAAACCTCTGAGGTCTGGCATAATCCCCGCATGCACGACAGAGTGGAACTCATTCGCACGCGCCGGTCGATTCGGCGGTATGAATCACGGCCGGTCGCGGCGGAGTTGGTCGAGCGGCTGCTCGAGGCGGCCGTTTGGGCGCCGTCGGCCCACAACCGGCAGCCGTGGCGCTTCGCCGTGGTGCAAAGCGCCGCGCTGCGGGAACGACTGGCCGCGACCATGGGCGCGCGGCTGGTGCGCGATCTGACGGCCGACGGTCTACCGGCCGCGCTCATCGAACGGGACGCGGCCCGCTCCTATGCCCGGCTGACCGGCGCGCCGCTGATCATCGTCGTCTGCCTGACGATGGCCGACATGGACCGCTACCCCGACGAGCGCCGCGCTGCCAATGAGGCGCTCATGGCTGCCCAGAGCGCGGCCATGGCCGGGCAAAACCTGCTGCTGGCCGCCCACGCGCTCGGCCTGGGTGCATGCTGGATGTGCGCGCCGCTCTTCTGCCCCGACGTCGTGGGTGACGTGCTCGATCTGCCGCCGGAGTGGCAGCCGCAAGGGTTGGTGACGGTCGGCCATCCGGCTGAGGAAAAAGAAAAGACGCGCCATCCCTTGGGGACGCGCGTCTTGTATCGGTAGGGGGTAGTCGCAGGCCTGACAGGTGGGCGCGACGCTACTCGTTCATCGAACGCCTCGCTGCGCCCAGCTGTAGATTTATGATCAGTTAAACGACGACGGCCTCGATGACCGGGCGCTTGCGCGTCTCGTCGTAGAGGTAGCGATTGAGAGCCGACACCACTTGGCCGTCGGTCAGTTCGCGGCCGGCGGAGTGGGCCTCGCGCACCACCTGGGCCACAAGCTCCTCGGCCCCGGCCAACAGCTCCTCAGCCTCTTTCTCATTCACGAAACCGCGCGTACTGAACTTCGGCCGGCTGATGAGCTCGCCGCGGCCGTTGGTGCGCACGACGGCGAAGAAGTAGCCCGCTTGGGCCAGCCGGTCGCGGTCGCGCACCTCGGCCCAGCCGATGTCACCCACACCGGCGCCGTCGACGAAGACATAGCCGCCGGGCAGCCGCTCGCGCACGGTCATGCTGTAGGGCGTCAAATCGATCGGCGTGCCGTTCTCAACGACGGCAATGCGCTCCTCGGGGATGCCCAGCGTCTTGCCCATTTCGGCGTGGAGCTTCAGATGGCGCAGCTCGCCGTGAATGGGGATGAGGAAGAGCGGCCGGATCATGTTGATCAGCAGCTTCATCTCCTCCCGGCTGGCGTGGCCGGAGACGTGGATGGTGGCGATGCGGTCGTAGAGCACCGTGGCGCCGCGCCGGTAGAGCTGGTTGATGGTGCGGTAGATGAGCTCCTCGTTGCCGGGGATGGGATGGGCCGAGAAGATGACGGTGTCCCCTTCCTGGATACTGAGCTGGTTGTGCTGGCCGCGAGCCAGACGGCCGAGCACGGCCGACGGCTCGCCTTGCGAGCCGGTGACCATGATCACCACCTGGTCGGCGGGCATCTTGACCGCCTGCCCCAGGTCGATGATGAGGTCGTCGGGCAGCTCCAGATACCCCAGCTTGCGGGCGATCTTGACCGCGTCGCGCATGGAGCGCCCGGCGATAGCCATCTTGCGGTTGAACTTCAGCGCGGCCGCGGCGGCGATGGTCACGCGTGAGATGAGCGAGGCGAAGGTGGCGACGATAATGCGCCCCTCAGCCTTGCGGAAGACGTCCTCGAACCCTTCCAGCAGATCCATCTCCGATTCCGTCCAGCCGGGTCGGTCGGCGTTGGTGCTGTCGGCCAACAGCGCCAGCACGCCGCGCTGCGAGAATTCGGCCAGCTTGGCGAAATCGGGCGGCCAGCCGTCGATCGGTGTGTGGTCGAATTTGTAGTCGCCGGTGTGGACAATGAGCCCGACGGGAGTGGTGATGCCGAAGCCAACGCAGTCGGGGATACTATGGGCCACGTGGAACGGCTCCACCGTGAACGGCCCGATCTGCAGCACTTCGCCAGCACGAAAGGAGACGAGCTCCACGTCGTGCAGATGCTTCGCCTCGCGCAGCTTGTTTTCGATGAGACCCAGTGTCAACGGCGTGCCGTAAATGGGCGCTCTGATATCCTCAACAACATGCGGCAGCGCGCCGATATGGTCTTCGTGTCCGTGAGTGATAAGAATGGCGCGGACTTTGGATAGCCGGTCACTCTCCATGAGATAGTTGTAATCCGGGATGATGAGATCGATGCCGAGCATGTCGTTTTCGGGGAACATGACACCGGCATCGACGATGAGGATGTCGTCCCCATACTCGATGACGGTCATGTTCTTGCCGATCTCGCCTAATCCTCCCAGAGGTAGAATACGTAATGCGTCTGTCATATTACTTGAAATTGTAGGTATATTTTCCCCGTGCGTCAAAGCGGGGTTTCTACGCGGTAATAGACCTCAGAGGTGGGCGCGGAGAGGCTCCATATGAATGGAGCGCCGATCGCGCCCACCTCTGAGGTCTGAATGTCGTTTAAATAGCCGTAACCTGCTGAATGAAAGCCCACAGGATGAAGATGAGGAAAAGCATCGTCACCGTCAGCAGCAGCAGCAGGGGCCACATGCGGGAGGCGGGCCGCGGGAAGACAGGCGCCGGCGCGCCCGAGGGGAAGGCGGGCACTTCGGGGCGCGGCCGGGCGACGGTCTGCGTCATCACGTCGTCATCAGCCGACGCGCTCGCCGGGGCAACGTAGCGGGAACCGTAGGGCACGACGGCGACGGTGATGTTGTCCTCGCCGCCCCGCTCCCGCGCCAGTTGCACCAGTGTCTCCACGGCCGCGCCGGGCAATTCACGCGCCAGGATGCGAGCGATCTCGGCGTCGCTGACGTGGCGGGTCAGGCCGTCGGAGCAGAGGAGCAGCAAGTCTCCCGGCTCCAGGTCAACTTCGAATAGATCGATCGGCGGTCGCTTCTCGGAACCAAGGCTGTAGAGGATGACGTTCTTGTACGGGTAGCGCAGGGCTTCTTCGGCCGTCAGCGCCCCTTCTTCCACCAGCCGGGCCACCAGGCTCTGGTCGCGGGTGATCTGGGCCAGCGCGCCCCGCTGCCAGCGGTAGGCGCGGCTGTCGCCGACGTTGCCGATGAAGGCACGGCCATTGTGAACGACCGCGGCCACCATTGTTGTGGCCATGCGGCGGCTATCGTCCCGCTCGGCGGCCAACCGGCGCAGGTCGGTGTTGGCCGACTGCATCGCCTCGATGAGGCGCGCGCCGAGGGTGTCGAAGTTGGCGGCGTCGAGGTAGTGGTGGAGGGTGCGCTCGCTGGCGAACTGGCTGGCCACCTCGCCCGCGTCGGCTCCGCCGACGCCGTCGGCGACGATATAGAGACTTCCGGTGGCCGTGTCATCGGGCGTGTCGGGTTCGTAGACGGTGACGAAGTCTTCGTTATGACTCCGCACCAGGCCGGGATCAGTGCGCCAGGCGGCCGATAGTGGGACGGTCGCTTCCATTCGTGGCACTATAACGATATTGCCGGTGTGTGACAAGAGTTCTAACCTGACGATTGCATAACGAAAGGGTGAAATCGGCGTGATTTAAAGAGAAAAACGTCTCTATCTACACCTGGGGCGCTGCCCGCGGGCGTAATTCGTCAGGACGGCGCGCGGGCGATATAAACCACCGATACATTCCACAAAAGCGCGAGGATGATATGACCAAGGAACAGAAACCGGCCCGGCACCAGATCGACACAGAGGTCATTCGGCGGCGGACGGCAGCCGGCCCCCACCGCGAACAGGTGACGCCCATTTACATGTCCTCAGGCTTCACCTTCCCCGACGCGGAGACGGCGCGGCAGGTGTACAGCGGCGCGCAGCCCGGCTACGTTTATGCCCGCTGGGACAACCCCAACAGCGACGAGTTGGTGGCCCGCCTGTGCGCGCTGGAAGGAGCCGAGGCAGGCATCGCCACGGCGTCCGGCATGGCGGCCATCTTCACCGTGCTGGGCGGGCTGCTCAACAGCGGCGACCATGTGCTGGCCTCGCGCGCTCTGTTCGGCGCCACCCACGACATCCTGACCGGCATCCTGCCCCGCTGGGGGATCAGCCATACCTATGGTGAAGGTGAGGATCTGGAATCGTGGCCCAACCTCTTTCGCCCCGAGACGCGTGTGTGCTTCGTTGAGACGCCGTCGAATCCGGGGCTGGCGCTTGTCGATCTGGCGCGAGTGGCGGCCATGTGCCGCGAGCGGGGCGTGGTCATGATCGTGGACAACACCTTCGCCACGCCGTTCGCCCAACGGCCGCTGGCTCTGGGCGCCGACCTCGTCGTCCACTCCACGACGAAGTTCCTCGATGGCCAGGGCCGCACCATCGGTGGCGTCATCCTGGGCGATGAGTTCCTCATCCGCGAGTTGACTCAATTCGCGCGCCAGACCGGCCCCACCCTCTCGCCGTTCAACGGCTGGGTGCTGAGCCAGGCGGTGGAGACGCTATCGGTACGCATGGAGCGCCACTGCCGCAACGCCCTGGCGCTGGCCACATGGCTGGAGGGGCAACCCAACGTCGAGTGGGTGCGCTACCCGTTCCTGCCTTCCCACCCGCAGCATGAACTGGCCCGGCAGCAGATGACGGCCGGGGGCGGCATGGTGACCTTCGTCGTTCGCGGCGGGCTGGAAGGGGGCCGGCGCTTTCTCGATTCGCTGGTCATGTGCGACATCGTCGCCAATTTGGGCGACACACGCACGACGGTGACCCACCCGGCCAGCACCACCCACAGCAGCCTGAGCGAGGCGGAGCGGCTGGCGTTGGGCATCACACCGGGACTGATCCGCGTCTCGGTGGGGCTGGAGCACATCGACGACATCATCGCCGACATCGAGCAGGCGCTCGGCCGCTGAACGGCATACGCAGAACGTAGATCACAAAAGAAAACGCCGCGTCCGGTATACGGACGCGGCGTTTTGCTCAGGAGGAAGAAATGAAACCGCTCAGCTTAACTTGATTCTAAACCTTGGACATTCCAGCGTACCACTTTCTTACCCCATATGGATAAAACTAGTCGATAATCCAGGCCTTGGCCTCGTTATCGGCCGGCGCGCCGGGACCGTAGAGCCACAACACGCCCATCTCCGTCTTGTTCATCTGGTCGCCGAAGTCGATGATGCTGAAGCCGAGAGGGCCCGACCTGGGCGCGATCTCGGTGAAACCGGGGCTGTCGTTGTGGAAGACAGTGAAGTAACGCTCGCCCAGCGGGACGATGTTCATTCCTTCGATAGCGTCCTCGCCGACCCCGAACCACCAGTCAAAGGCGACCGCATCGACATTCATCGACGTAGTGAAGAAGTCTTCGGCGTTCATGCCGATCTGCTCACCGCAGAACATCAGGACGTAATTACCGCTGTTCGTCTCGTGCACCAAGGAGAACCACGCGGTTGATTCGCCCGTTCTCACGTCATAGACCCAAGTCCATCCCCGGCCGTCGATAGGAAGCTGGTCAAACTCTCCGGATAGGTCGCTGTTGAACACGATGTAGTCGGTCTTTCCGTCCTCATCGACATCGAGATAAAACTCCATTGTGAGGTGCACGGAGTGCGTTTGACGATCCCAGGTATTGGCCGCCAAAGCCATGATGAAAGACTCTTCCTCGCTGCAGAAAAAGGCCGGAACCGGATACGTTGCCACACCGACGTAGCGCAGGTCGGCCGGCGCCTCATTCTGGCCCAACGGCGGGGCGGGCAATCTGTCACTGACACCCAACAGGGAGAAGGTATCAATGTAGGAAGTGGCCACGCCGACGTTGCGCACCCAGTTCAGACCGGTCTGGCGAACGCCGGTGACGATGTCGCCCGCGGCGCGCGGCAAGACATGCCAAGCCATATGGATGTTGGCCTTGGTTCGGCCAACCGCCTCGAAGTGGATGTAGCCATCGTACTCGTTGAGCGTCAGCGCGTCGGCGTCGACGCCCAGCTCACCACTGTTCAGCGCCCACTCGTGCAGCGGTCGGTTGGCGCGCGGCCGAATGTGCATGTGAACCGGGATGTTGACGCTGCCGCGCCCCGGAACAGTGAACCACGAGGGGACCGACAGACGCACCGCGCCGTTGGTGTCGTTGTCGAAACGGTACTCCACGCTCGAGCGCAGGGTAATCGGCTGGCCGCTATAGTTGCGAATGGTGATGCGCTTGACCATCGTCTGCCCCCTGGTGATATCGTGAAAACCGAACGACAGCGAGCCGTCCAGCGTTTGACGATCCCAGGCCGCCAGCGGAGAGTTGAGAGCGTCGTCGACGCGCACCTCGCCACCGCCGATCCGACTGATGGGAGCCAGATAGCCGCCGAATATCTCCGGCTCGTTCATGATGTCCGTCTCGCCGGTGTTCATCAGGAGAGCCCTGATCTCGGCCGCGGGGCGCTCCGGGTAGGCCTGCATCAGCAGCGCGGCCGCTCCGGCCGCCATTGGGGACGCGCCCGACGTGCCGCCGAATGCTTCCGTGCCCGTGCCCGTGCCCCATACAGCGGCGACGGACGCGCCGGGCGCGCCGATGTCGGGGCCGATCTCATTCGTACCCACGGCCGGGCCGCGGGCGCTGGAGCTGACCATGTGGCCGATGAGCGGCAAGCCGTTCTCCTCATCGAAGGAGATGATAACTTCGCCCTCTTCCAGAGCGTCCTTCAGCATATCGGAATCAGCCATGCCGATCATGTAGGCCGGGATGTCGATCGGACGGTCGCCGCCGTCGGCGCCGACAAACGGGCCCTCAGGAGTGACAAGGCCGATGATCGCCACTTCGCCGCCGGCCACGCTGACATTTTTGGCCTTCAACGAGAAGTTGCAGACGCCGCGGTCTACCAGCACGATGTAGCCGGACAGATCGCCATCAAACGGCTCACACCCGTTCAGGTTATCGCCGTCTGTGTCGCCGTAGATGAGCGGCGCGGACACGGGATCAGTCAGCGGCACCGAGTACGCCCATTGGAAGACGGCCACGTACAGACCGGCGATGTCAGCCGGGGAGACGACTTCCATCATCTCCTGCTTGGCCGAGGGAACGGCCGTCTGGGCCACTGACAGCGCGGTCGTGACTGTGCTGGGGGTGCCGCTGGCGTATGGCCTGTCAGAGCCGTTGCCGGCGGCGGCCACCGAAAGCACGCCCAGCGCGCTGGCCTGGTCAATCGCATAGGAGAGATCATCCCAACGGGGGTCGCCATAATCTGCGCCCAGGGAGAGGTTGATGATGTTTACGGCGTCGTTGGTGTTGCCGTCGCCGTTGGGGTCAATTGCGAACTCCATGGCGTTCATGATGGCGATACCGTTGCAGGCGAGAGCGATCGAGGAGCAAACCTTCAGCGCATATAGATCGACGCCGGGGGCGACGCCGTTGGCGCCGCCCAGGATGTCAGCCACAGCCGTGCCGTGGCCGCCGCCGGGGCCATCGTCCAGCGGGTCGGGGTCGGGCATGCGCGGGCCGCTGGGCCACGCCGCGCCGACGAAATCATAGCCGCCGACGACGCGCTCGGTCGGGAAGGTGCCCGGCTCGATGATGGTCGGATCGTTCGCCAGGTACTCATCGACATCACCCGAACCGCCGAAAGCGACGTGGGTATAGTCAATGCCGCTGTCGAGCACGGCCACCCGCACGCCTGCGCCGTCATAGCCGGCCTCTTGCACAGCCTTCGCGCCGATGTATTCAACGGTTTCGCTCAACTGAAGCTCGTAGTCGCGAATGGGGTTGATCGAGATGACGTCGGGGCTTTGAGCTAATTGCTCCAGAGCCGAGGCGTCAACTTCCATCATCACGGCGTTCATCAAGATCTTGAGCGAGCCCAACGGACGAGCCTTGGAGTCGATGGCCCGAGCGCCGGTAACGAACGCGCTCTGCTGGGAGACGGCCGCCTGACGAACCATAGTGTAGTCGGTGCCCGAGGGGGCGGGGCCATTGCGGGCCAAACGAACGAGGATCTGGACACGGCCGGTCTCGCCGCGCAGGGCGGGGTTGATTCGCAAGCTAGATAGATCGGAAATGTGTGCCGACAGCGGCTCATCGAGCCGGGCGGCGGAAACGGCAGCGGGGAGAGGCCGCTCCTGGGCAACACGATCGCCGCGCGTAGTCCACGGCCGATCCTGCTGGGCGAAGGCGATTGACGCGGTCAGGGCCAGCACACCCAGGACCATCAATACCTTCAGGGTACGTTTAAAACTGTTTTTCCTAAACAACGTTTGCCTCCACAAGGAAGAAAGTGAGGAGCTTTCGACAAAGTAGCAGCCCGTGGATCAAGCCGGTCACTGGCTTGTCGGGCGAAAGCAGGTTAAGTGATTTGGTTTTGGTTATAGCTTTTGTTCTCTTCCTCCTCCGCCCGGGTCGCGAATTTAATTGAGCCGGACATCGGGTGTTCGAACTATTCAGCGATGAGGCAACGTTGGTGGGTAGGCGTTTTCACCTGGATGAGTTGAGGCGTCGTTGTGCTAGAACACCAGGTCTTAGGGCAGCCGCGATGCGAATTTAGCGGCTCATTCTTAAGAAGGTTCTTACGGAATGTTCACGCTTTCTTCATCTGTCATGATAACTGAACCCGTAAAAGATGTGCAAATAAAGCACTGTCAATCACCTTGTACCTTCTGGACATAAGCAGAAAGTCACGTACAATTTCGGTCATCAATGGGTTGTTCATCGAGGCTAGTTGTGTCTCGTCGTCGTAGGTCTAATTGATTTTGGGTTCGGCGAGTTGGCGCTCACCCAAATCAGGAGGTTGGAGAGGAAATGGATCGTCTGAAGCGCGACTTTAATACAATTTCCCTGGCTATGATCCCTATCGCGATCGCGATCAACATCGCCATAGGGCAAATCGTTAAGGCTCTCAGGATTCCCCTTTATCTGGACTCGATCGGCACAGTGTTCGTTGGCGCGGTGGCGGGGCCATGGGTTGGCGCGCTGGCCGGCCTTCTGTCGAACATCATCTGGGCGTTCATCTTCGGCGATGTGACCAACACCATCCCCTACGCGCCGGTAGCGGCCGCGATCGGCTTCCTGGCCGGTGTGTTCAGCCGCTACGGCTGGTTCAAGGTGTGGTGGAAGGCCGTGCTGGGCGGCGCGATCACCGGCGTAGTGGCCTCGTTGATGTCGGCGCCGATCACGTTCTACCTGTTCGGCGGCGTCGTCGGCACGGGCATGGACATCATCACCGCTGCCTTCCGCAGCCAAGGCATGAGCACGCTGGCCGCCAACTTCCTGCAGGGATTGGCCACTGACCCACTGGACAAGGCGATCTCCTTCCTGGTCGTTTTCTTGATCCTTCGCGCGCTTCCCGACCGCTATATCGACCGTTTCTCCCGAGCTGAAGACATTCGCTAAAGAGAAACCGGAAGCGCCATGAGCGGAACGTACGGCCTGTTTGTAAGCAAACAAACGACAATACACCGTCTCCACCCGCTGACCAAGCTCGCCTACGTGCTGGCAGGCCTGCTCGTGGCCTGGTTGATACCGGGGGCGTGGACGCCCTATATCGTCTTTTTGGTTGCCTTCCTGCCCGTGGCATTATGGGCGCGGGTGTTGACCGACGTCGTGCGGAACTCGATCAAGGGGGTGTTGCCCTTCGCCATCTCCCTGTTCATCATCCAGGGACTGTTCTGGACGGGCGGCACCATCGTGCAGCAGATCGGCCCCTTCTCCGTGAAGGCGGAGGGAGTGATATTCGCCGTCCGCGCGACGGGGCGCATTCTCGTGGCCGTCAGCGGCTTCCTGCTTCTGAGCTACACTACCCGCTCCGACGAATTGATGCTGGCCTTGACCCAGAAGGGGTTGCCCAACCGGATCGCCTACGTCTTTCTGAGCACGATGCAGATCATCCCGCGCTTCCAGCACAAGGCCAACACCATTCTGGACGCGCAGCGCAGCCGCGGGCTGGAGACAGAAGGGAGTTTCGTGATCAGGACACGAGCACTTCTGCCGCTGGTGTTCCCACTCCTGCTGGGCAGCATCGTCGACATCGAGGAGCGGGCCATCGCTCTTGAGGTGCGCGCCTTCGGCCGCAGCGGGCCGAAGACCAGCCTGCTTGTGCTGCGTGACACGGCTGCTCAGCGCGTCTTGCGCTGGTTGCTGCTGTTGGCTGCGCTGGCTGTCGTCGGCTGGCGGCTCTATGACTGGCTGGCCCCGAGGTTCGCGGCGTGATCCGTCTGCGCGACGTCACCTACCACTACCCGCGCGTCGAGACGCCGGCGCTGGATCAGTTGTCGTTCGACGTGCCCGCGGGGCAGTTCTGCGCCGTCATCGGGGCCAACGGCGCGGGCAAGACGACTTTATGCGCCGCTCTGGCCGGTTTCGTCCCCCATTTCTATCGCGGCCGGCTGACCGGCACGGTCGAGGTGGCGGGCATCGACGTGGCGACCTCGTCGCTGGCCGAGTTGGCCGGCACGGTCGGTCTCGTTTTCTCCAACCCATTCAACCAGATCACCGGCGCGCGCTTCACCGTCCGCGACGAGGTGGCCTTCGGGCTGGAGAACATGGGCGTGCCACCGGCCGAGATGGAGACGCGCATCGAGGAAGTGATGCGCTTCGCCAACATCGCCGATTTGGCCGATCGCTCGCCGTTCGCCTTGTCCGGCGGCCAGCAACAGCGGCTGGCCATCGCCTCGGTGCTGGTGATGCGGCCGAAGATCGTCGTGCTCGACGAGCCTACGTCCCAGCTCGACCCCATCGGCTCGAAAGAGGTGTTCACCGTGCTGCATAGTCTGGCCGCCACCGACGAGTCGACGGTGTTCATGGTCGAGCAGAAGCTGGAGTGGGTAGCGACGTTCGCCGACCGGGTGCTGGTGCTGCATGAGGGGCGGCTGGTGGCCGACGGCGCGCCGGCCGACATCCTGGCCTCGCCCCAGCTGGAGCAGTACGGCCTGTCGCCCACGCGCTATACCCAGGCCGCCCGCGCCGCCCAGGCCGCTGGTCTGCGCCCGGCCAGCGCCTCGCTGCCGGTGACGCTGGAGCAGGCCGTGGAGTTCTTCCGATGAAGCTGCTCATCGACGGTGTCGGGTTCACCTACCCCAGCGGGGTCGAAGCGCTGCGCGGCGTCTCGCTCGCCGTCGAATCGGGCGAGGCGGTGGCCATCGTCGGCGAGAACGGCGCGGGCAAGACGACACTGGTCAAACACATCAACGGGCTGCTGAAGCCGACGGTGGGGCGGGTGGCCGTCGGCGATTGGGACACGCGCGAGCACACTGTCGCCAAAATGGCCGCGCGGGTGGGCTTCGTCTTCCAGAACCCCGATGATCAGATCGTCGAGCGGGCCGTGGGGGCCGAGTTGGCCTTTGGGCCGCGCCAACTGGGGCAATCGGCCGAGGAGATTCAGGCCAACGTCGCCGCCGCGCTGGACAAGGTGCAGCTGGCCGACAAGGCCGACACCCACCCGTATGACCTGACGACGCCGCAGCGCAAACTGGTGACGCTGGCCTCGGTGCTGGCCATGCGCACGCCGGTGCTCATCTTCGACGAGCCGACCATGGGGCAGGACGCGCGCGGTGTGGCGCTGATCGGCGGCATCATCGAAGAGTTGAAGGCCGAGGGGCGCACGCTCGTCATCATCACCCACGACATCGATTTTTGCGCCGCCCATTTCGAGCGCGTGGTGGCCATGGCCGGCGGCCGCGTGCTGGCCGACGGTCCGGCGGCCGAGGTGCTGGCCCGCGCCGATCTGCTGGCGACGACCAACGTCGAGCCCCCGCAGCTCGTCCGGCTGGCGCAGGCGCTGGGCATCCCCGACGCGCCGCTGTCGGTGGATGCGTTCGTGCAGGCGCTGGGCAGACACGGCCGGGCGGCCGGGTAGTTCACCCCATCGGGAGTTCTTATGATCATCGTCCTCGGAGATATTTTGGCAGATTACGCCATTCGCGTGGAGCGGCTACAGATTCACCCCAAGGATTTGCAGCGCGTCTCCTACCTGGGGCTGGGGCCGGGCGGCGCGTGCAATGTGGCCATCATGGCCTCCCACCTGGGGCTGACCGTCTGCGCCATGGGCGAGGTCGGCGGCGATCTATTCGGCGAGATCGTGCTGGAAGGGCTGGCAGCCGAAGGGGTGGACGTGTCGCGGGTCATCGTCACGCCCGAGGCGCGGACGCCGGTGGCCAACGTGCTGGTCGACGAGGAAGGGGAGCCGGCCTATCTCGGCTTTCCCGGCAGTCTGCAAGTGATGAGCATGCCGGCGGCGTGGGCCGAGGAGATCGCCGGCGCCGAGGCGCTCTACGCCGATGGGTGGGTCGATCAGCCGGGTGAGGCTGACATCATCCTGGCCGGGCTGCGCGTGGCCCATGAAACCGGCGTGCCGTCGTTCTTCGATCCCGGCCCGGGCAACCCCAAGGTCAACAACGAGTGGCATGTGACGGCCGCCGGGTTGGCGACGGTGGTGCTGGCCACCGAGGAAGAGGCGCGGCGGCTGTCGGGCGAGGCCGATCCCGTCAACTCAGCCCGCGTGCTGTTGTCGCGCGGCAGCGAGCTCGTAGTCATCAAGCGGGGCATGGCCGGCTGCTTCCTGCTGACGGCCGAGGATCTCCACATCGCGCCGGGTTTGCCCGTCGTGGCCATTGACGCCACCGGCGCGGGGGACAGCCTGGCGGCGGCGATCATCTACGGCTATCTCAACGGTCTGGCGCTGGAAGCGCTGGGCGACGTGGCCAACGCCACCGGCGCGGCCAAGGTGCTGAAGCTGGGGACGGGCCACAACATGCCGACGGTGGCCGAGGTGAACGCGATGCTGCGGCGGTTCGGGTCGGAAGTGGCGCTTAAGTAGCTTTTTCGTAGCAGGTGAACTGCTGCCCCAGGCCGTTCAGCGCGTGGGGATCGAAGTAGAGCGCGTTCAGGCGCATCCCGACGGCCGGATTCAGCAGATCTCCCTGCACCAGGCTGCTGAACGGTTCGCCGCCGAGCAGCCGGTGGGCGACGGTCATGTAGAGCCGGTCGATCCTGTCGTCGGCCAGCAGCAGGTGGTGGACGAGCGGCCCGGTGGCCATGTAGACGGTGCGATAGCCGAGATCGCCCAGCTTGTCGATCGTCTGCTTGCCCGATACCCCGTCCTCACCGGCGACGATGACCTCCCCCGCCTCGTCCTGCAGCCGACGCATGCGCTCCTCGTCGGCCGCGGCGTGGGTGATGATGATCACCTTCCGGCCGGATTGCGTCAGGAAGGGGGGAATGGGGAAGTCGAGGCTGCCGCTGACAATGGCCAGATCGGGGTATTGCCCCAGGCCCCGCTCGGCGCGCCACTTTCCCAAGTCTTCAAAACGCGGGTCATCGTAGACGTTCAAAATCTCCTGGGCCTTGCCCTCGGCGTAGTCGCGCAGATAGCGGCCGCTGCTGATGATGACGTCGGCCTGCACCGCCAGCTCCTGGAACAGTCGCCAATCGCGGTCGTTAGCCACGTCCTTGGGCACGGTCATCCCCTTTCCCTCGGCGCGCGGCACGGCGATGCGGCCGTCGATGCTGGCGACGTAGTTGGTGTAGACGAACGGCCGGCCCAACTCCGGCCCGATGCGGCGCAGGTCGTGGCGCAGATACAGCCCCTTCAGGTTGACTTCCTGCGCGGGCATGGGGTATAGCTGCCAGATCGTGTCGGTGATCATCTTCCCTCTGCGATGATTTGGTGGTTGGCCGGGACGTGGACGACGAACTCGGCCTGGCCCAGCTGCAGGCGGAAGCCATCCTTCAGCATGTGGACGGCGGCCACCTGGGCGTCGTTTACCCACGTGCGGCGCGTGCCGAGGTCGTAGATCAGATAGCGGCCGCTCTCGCGCCGGATCTCGGCGTGCTGCGGGGCCAATCCGGGCAGGACGATGTCGTTGTCCGGTGCGCTGCCGATGCGGGTCACGTCGCCGCGCAACGCCCGGCGCTCGCTTTCGTTGCCGGCGGCCGACAGCCACGCCGTCGCCGCTTGCCGGGCGGGGCGCGGCACGTCGACGCGCGGCCGGGGAGCGGCCACCGCAGCCGGTTCGGCCGGGGCGGCGCGGGCCGCGGGCGGCGCGGTCACCACACGCTGTGCAGGCGTATCCAGCGCGTCCAGCCGGAGCTCAAGCCCGCCGAAGACCGCCGCGAACAAATTGTACAACAGCGCCGACAGCAGCGCGGCCAACCCCGTCAGCAGCATGCCGGCGGCGGCCGTGCCCAGCGCGATAGCCACCACCAGGGCGACGTCCTGCCCCGCCAGCGCCGCCAGCCGCGCCTGCGTCTCTCCCAGCGACAGCGCCTGCGCCATGTCGATCGTGATGCCGTCGCCAATGGGCAACGGAATGACCACCTGCAAGCTCGACATCCACTGGCGCAAATTGACCACCGCCGAGCGAACCAGCCAACCGGCCAGCGCACCGGGGATCAACCAGACGCCCAGGCCGAGTAACAAGCCATATAAAAGCGCGCCCAATGGGCTGATGCGGCGAATTGAATAACGCATACCTATCTCGTGTAAGAGAAGAAATTAAACACAGATGGGACACGGCTTCAACGGATGATCACAGAAAAATCCGTTAAATCCGTCATATCTGTGTCCGATCCGTGTTTAATTTCTTCATTCTATCGTATGTGATCGACGAACTTCCTGCATGGCTGGTTCCGCGCCGGCTTATGGCGCCTCGGCCGTCAGGGACAGGTAGGTGACTTCGAGCGTCGTCTCGCATTCGGCGGGGGCGCAGGAGTCGCTGCCGAGCACAGCCAGGAAGACGGTGATCTGCCGCACGTCGACAGGGTCAATGCCGGTCAACCCATTATTGAACTCCTGTTCCAGCCGCATCTCCAGCTCTTGCCAATCCTCATCCACCAGGTGGACGGCAACATTACGACCCAGCGCCGGCAGCGGCTCCTCGCCCCACAGGTCGGTGGAACCGGTGGCGCCGTCGAGCCAGACCGACGCGCCCAGCGGCTCGCCGGCCGCATCGACATAGCGCAGGATAAGCGCGCTGCGCCCCTCGGCCGCGCCGTCACTCTCTCCCACCAGCCGGAAGCGAGCGCGGAACACCAATCCCTCCACCGGGAAAGTGAGCACGACACGCTGGGCGATGCGCGTCATCCCCGGCCCGGTGCGGCTCAGATGCACGATCTGATCGGCCTCGTCCTCGGGGTCGGGCTGCACCTCGACAAGCGCCTCGTCGCCCAATGGCTCCAGCGTCCAGCCGTTGGCCCAATCGTCGGTGAAGTCGCCGTTCTGGATGAAGTTGGCGTCGCGGCCGAAGGCGAAGGTAGGAGTGATGACCACACCGACGACAGTGGCCAGCGGGGTGATCGTGGGGACGGTGGTGGGCGTCTCCGTGTCGTCGGCGACCGATGAGCTGGTCTGGGTGGGGGTGGCCGTCTCGGTGGCAACGGGCGCATCGGTGGGGGCGTCGGTGGCAATGGGCGCGGCCGTCGGCGGCGTGATCAGCACCGGCGGCGCTTCGGCCACGACCGTCACCGGCGTGCCGCGCGACGCTTCGGGGAAGAACAATGGCCAGATGAGGGCGATAGCGGCCAATCCCAGCAGCGGGATGAGCAACAGCAGCCAAAACCCCCAGCGGCGGCTAGGCGGTTTGGCGGGTGGGGCGGCCTTGGCCGGGTTCCTGGCGGGCGCAGCCGGCGTCGGGACCGTTGGCGCGGCGGCGGCCGGCCGTGGGGTGGGCTCGGCCGCTTTTGGCGGCGCGCTGATGAGCGCCCGACAGATCATGCATATTCGCGTCCCGGGACGGTTCGGGTGGCCGTTGGGGCAGTAGACTGGTTCCATTCACCCACTTCTCCATGACGCGCCGGCCGCCGGAGCGGCCGTGTCGTTAATCGACACGAAACTGCAACAAGACGCGGCCCAGGCGAATTTCATCGCCGTTATTCAATACGCGAGGGAATCCCACTTCGATCTTTTCTTTGTTCAGAAAAGTGTAATTAACCGAATTGAGGTCTTCGATGGTGTAATGCCCGGCCGCGCGAGTGATGCGCGCGTGGCGACGCGATACGCCCCCTTCCTCGCCGCCGAACGGCACGAGGTCCACGTCGGGAAAGCTGCCACTGGCCGGATCGACGCGGCCGATGATGTACTCGTCTTTGTCGGCGGGCAGCTCCAGCGTGTTGCCGCCCGGCAGGACGAGCAAGCGGGGGGTGGCGTTGCCGGCGGGCGTGGGCGCGTCGTCGTCGACCGGGTCATCGGCGTCCAGATCGTCGGGTGTAATCGCCAGAGGTTTGGCTGTCGCTTGTGACTGGGGCTGCGGGCGCAGGGCGTAGCCGCACTGATTGCAAAAGTAGTCGTCAGATTGAACGGCCGCGCGGCAATTGGGGCAAATGCCCAACACCACGGCCGCCGCCAGGGGCGTGCCGCAATTGTCGCAGAACGCCGCACCGGCCGGCACCTGCGCCCCGCAGTTCGGGCAACTTTTCGTGCTCATTACTTCCTTCCTTCCACCGACGGCTCGCCGGCGAGCGCCGCCATTATACCCCACTCCCCAAATGAGTCGGCGCGGCTCATGCTAACCTCAATTCGACAATCACGACGGTGCAGTTGTCCTCGCCACCGGCCTCGTTGGCGGCGTCGACCAGCGCGTCGGCCGCCGCCTGGGGCGAGGCGGCGCTCATGACGAGCTCGTGGATCGCTTCGTCAACGAGCATATTACTCAGGCCGTCGGAGCAGAGCAGCAGGCGATCCCCCGACGACAGGGCCACCTGCTTCAGGTCAACCGACACCTGGGGTTGATCGCCGACGGTGCGGTAGATGACGTTGGCTTGCGGGTGGCGGCGCGCCTCGTCGGGGGTGATCTGGTGGGCGGCCACCATGCTCTCGACGAGGGAGTGGTCGGCCGTCAGCCGCTCGATCCCGCCGTCGTTGACCCGGTAGGCGCGGCTGTCGCCGACGTGGGCGATGACGGCACGCTCCCCCTCAACCAGCGCGGCGACGACGGTGGTACCCATTTCGTACCCCGCGGTCTTGGCTCGGGCGTAAATCGCTTCGTTGCCGGCTTCGATCGCCTCGGCCAGCCACGTCTCGGCGTCGAACGCCCCGCCCGCGCCGGCGGCCGACGCCAGCCAGCCGCCTGCCCGCCGCGCCAACGCGCCGACGAGCATGCCGCTGGCGATCTCGCCCCCCTCGTGGCCGCCGATGCCGTCGGCCACGACGAACAGCCCGGCCGGGCGCGCCGTCGATTCGTTGCTAATGGTCAGGGCAAAGGTGAGCAGGCTGTCTTCGTTCAGCTCGCGCACGCGTCCGGCGTGGGTCTGGCGGCCGACGCGGAAATCGATGCTGCGCGCGATGGGCAGCGTGTGTTGGTCTTCGATGCCGTCGCTTGCGGCCGGGTTGCCGGTGGGGCGGGTGGGCGCGTCATCGCCTTCGCCTCGCGCCGAGCCGGTCAACTGGTGGGCGGCATGATGTTGGGCGGCCAGATAATGGCCACATGCCGCGCAGTAGTTCGCCCCCTCCCGATTGGGAGCGCCGCAGTTGGGGCAGCTTCGTTCGCTCATCCTTTCCGGTAGGGATCAGAAATGGCTACGCATTGAAGCGGATGAAACGGATCAGCACTGCTCAGGTGCTTCTCATCCGTTTCATTCGTGTCAATCCGTAGCCAACGCTTCAAAACCATAATACCAGTAACGCTCGGGAACATTGTAACTTCGTTGCAAGGGGCATGACAAGGAGCATGGCGTTAATTTTCAGAGAGAAATAAGCCGCGGCCGTGTTTAGTTGGCGAGCGGCGGTTCCATTGCGTAAGATAGTCGCGTATCTCTTTTGTTTCCCAGCCGATCACCGGCGCCAGCACACCATAGGTGAAAGCGTGAGCGATTCAACGAAGCGAGAACAACTGGAAAACCTGTTTAGCGAAGTGGCCAAGGCCCACCACGCCGCCTATATCGACACCGACGGCGCGCACCCCGACTGGCCGATTTGGTACGCCGAATACCTGCGCGACCGACTGGCCGAGCTGCTGGATGCCAACTTCACCCAGAGCGAGCTGGTCTACCTGCTCGTCGGCTTCGACCGCGAGTTGCAGCAGACCGCGCCGGGGGCCAAATGGCAACGCTTCTACGCCCGAAAGTTTCTAGAGCGGTACGGCTGATCGGCCGCAGGCGTGACGCCTTCGCCCGCCACCCAACGCCGCACCGGGAGAGTTAACATGTTCGATCAAAGAGAACGACGCGAGCTGGAAAAGCGCATGAAGGAGCAGAACCGGCTGCCGCCCGGCCAGTCGGCGACGATCAAATTCCCGGTGCTCCACTACGGCCCCGTGCCCAAGGTCAACCTGGCGGCGTGGGATTTCCGCGTCTTGGGCGCGGTTGAGCAGGAGCGGCTGTGGGACTGGGAAGCGTTCAACCAGTTGCCGCGCACGCAAATTACGCTCGACATCCATTGCGTCACGCGCTGGTCGAAATTCGACACCCTCTGGGAAGGGGTTTCGGTCAAGACGCTGGTCAAGGGAGGATTCATCCGCCCCCAGCCGGAAGCGCGTTACGTCGTCCAGCACTGTGAGTATGGGTACACGACGAACACGCCGCTGGCGTTCGTGCTGCAAGACGGCTTCATCCTGGCCACCCACTACGACGGCCGCCCGCTGACGCCCGACCACGGCTACCCGCTGCGCGGCGTGGCCGGCGTGCTGCCCGGCCAGCGGGCCGACGACAAATACTTCTGGAAAGGGGGCAAATGGCTGCGTGGGCTGGAGTTCCGCGCCGACGACCAGCTCGGCTTCTGGGAGCGCAACGGCTACCACAACCAGGCCGACGTCTGGCGCGAGCAGCGCCATAGCTGGACGGGCTTTTAGCTCGGCCAACGGCGCGCCGCGGCCGGTTGACGGGGTAGGTGATTCTGCTATAGTGCCCCGGCATGTGGCGCTTCCGATTCTCCCGCATAATCTTCAAACTCGTCCAGACGCTTTTGTGCCGCCTGGTCGTCACCGGCCAGGAGAACATCCCCGCCGAAGGGCCGTACATCCTCGCCGTCAACCACATGAGCACGGCCGACATCGCCATCGTGTTCGTCGGCTTTCCGCCCCGCGAATGGCGCTACTTCGCCGGAGAGAAATGGGCCAGGCACCCAACATGGGGGCCGCTGCTCTCCTGGCTGGGGGTCATCTTCATCAATCGCGGCGAGGTAGACCGGCGGGCGCTGCGACAAGCACTGAAGGCGATTGAGGACGGCGCGGAGTTCGCCCTGGCTCCCGAAGGAACGCGCAGCAAGACGGGCTATATGCAGCCGGCCAAGGACGGCGCGGCGTACCTGGCGTCGCAGGCCGGGGTGCCCATCCTGCCCGTCGGCATCAGCAACACCGACATCCTGTTCGCCAGCGCGCGCCGCTTGCGCCGGGCGACGATCACGATGCGTATCGGCCGGCCGTTCGAGCTGCCCGATCTCGGTCGCCGGGCGCGTGGCCGGGACCTGACGGCCTACACCTGCCTCATCATGACCCACATCGCCGCGCTGGTTGAGCCGCGTCACCGAGGCGTCTATGGCGGCACGCCGGCCCTCGACGCGCTGCTGACCGGCGGCGATCCGTGGCCCCATTGCCAAGCCGCGGCCGAATCGGCCGCCCCCGCCGCGCTGGAATAGTCGCTCAGACCGACCAGCCACAACCGAGCGCACTCCCCGCGTTGCGCCGCGTTTTCATGGCCGTTCTGTCCGGCCCTATATAGTAGACAATCTGTTCTGAAATTTTAAGGCTCGTCGTATTGTCAGCACGCTATTCGCCATGCTATAATGCCGCTCTCGCTTAGCCAGATAAGCTATCGTAACGGTAACCAACCCCCATATATGGGGGTATCTCAGTCGAGACGGCCTGGCTGGAGCCACAGGTAGTCCGTAATCGTATTGTGGAGGTGAAACGTCTTATGTCTACATCCGTCGCTCCTGCCAACGCGCCCGCAACTTTATCCTTGCCCGAAAACAGCATGGCTGTCCTGCGCCGTCGCTATTTGCGCCGGGGCCCCGACGGCAAGCCGGTGGAGACCGTCGAGGAGATGTTCCGGCGCGTGGCCCACCACATCGCCCTCGTGGAGGCCGACCACGGCCAGGACGTGGCCGCCACCGAGGCGGCGTTTTACGACCTGCTGACGCAACTCCGCTTCTTCCCCAACAGCCCCACCTTCACCGGCGCGGGCACGCCGCTGGGCCAGCTGGCCGCCTGCTTCGTCCTGCCCATTGCCGACGACATGGGGCGTGACCAGGCGGGCATCTTCCAGACGCTGCGCGACGCGGCGCTCATCCAGCAGACGGGCGGCGGCAACGGCTTCGCCTTCTCCCGGCTGCGGCCTAAGGATGATTACGTGAAGTCATCGGCCGGCAAGGCGACCGGTCCCGTCGGCTTTCTGCGCGTCTACGACCAGGCTTTCGGCGAGATCGCCCAGGGCGGCACGCGGCGCGGCGCCAACATGGCCGTGCTGCGCGTCGACCACCCCGACATCTTCGAGTTCATCTCCTGCAAAGCGAGCGAGTACGCCATCACCAACTTCAACATCTCCGTCGGCGTCACTGACAAGTTCATCCGAGCGGTGCGCAACGACGAGGATTTCGACCTGATCAACCCCCGCGACGGCAAGATATGGCGCACGGTGCGGGCGCGCGACATCTTCGACGAGATCGTCAAGTACGCCCACCGCAACGGCGAGCCGGGGGTGCTGTTCCTCGACGCGGCCAATCGCTCCAACCCCGTGCCCCACCTGTACGAGCTGGAAGCGACCAACCCGTGCGGCGAGCAGTGGCTCGGCCCCTATGAGAATTGCTGCCTCGGCTCCATCAACCTCGCCCAGCACATGACGGCCGACGGCCGAATCGACTGGGATCTGCTGCGCCGGACGACGGAAGAGGCGACCCACTTTCTCGACAACGTGGTGACGGCCAACGCCTACGTGCCGGCCGTGGCCCAACTGCGCGAGGCCGCGCTCAACGCCCGCCGCATCGGCCTGGGCATCATGGGGCTGGGCGACCTGTTCTACCGCGCCGGCGTCCGCTATGGCAGCGAGGAGGGGCAGGCGCTGGCCGGAGCCGTCTTCGAGTTCATCCGCTACCACTCCATGCGCACCAGCGTGGAGCTGGCCCGCGAGCGCGGCCCGTTCCTGGCCATTGAAGGCAGCATCTACGATCCCAACGCGTTCCAGTGGGCCGCCCCCAAGCCGCTGGTCACGAGCGATAACGATTACGGCCGCCCCGCCCTCGACTGGAACGGATTGATCGCCGACATCAAGACCCACGGCATTCGCAACGCCGCGCAAACGACCGTGGCCCCCACGGGGACGATCGCCACCGTCGCCGGCATCGAGGGATACGGCTGCGAACCCGTCTTCGCCCTGGCCTACGTCCGCCACGTCAACGACAACGGCAAGGAACTA